>JAPLDB010000118.1:10665-50353 GCA_026391975.1 Bacteroidota bacterium
TGCGTTTGCTTTTTGATCAGAATATTTCTTCCCGGTTAGTTACGCAATTGAGTGACTTGTTCCCGGATTCTGTTCATACATCAAAAGTAGGATTGGAAAGAGAAGATGATTTTGTTGTCTGGGAGTTTGCGAAGAGTAAGGAGATGACAATCGTTACAAAGGATTCCGATATTTATGACATTGGATTGGTGAAAGGTTTCCCGCCAAAAATTATCTGGATAAGAAGTGGAAACATATCGTCAGCATACATTCAAAATCTTATCCGGAGAAATCATTTACGGATTCTGAATTTCATTAAGAGCGAAGATCAATTTTGCATTGAATTAAAATGAGTAAAGAAAGTTTTCAGGTTCTTACAATGGCTGATTTTTCAGCAAAAGGCGAAAGCCCCGAAATTCTTTTTTGGGTTGGCTGTGCCGGCAGTTTTGATGAGCGCGCCCAGAAAATCACAAAAGCCGTTGCTAAAATTCTGCATCATTGCGATGTGAAATTTGCGGTGCTCGGAACAGAAGAAAGCTGTACGGGCGACCCGGCCAAAAGAGCGGGCAATGAATTTCTTTTTCAGATGCAGGCAATGATGAACATTCAGGTATTGAATGGTTATGACGTAAAAAAAATCGTGACTGCCTGTCCGCATTGTTTCAATACCCTGAAGAATGAATATCCTGAGCTAGGCGGTAACTATGAAGTAGTTCATCATACTGAATTACTCCAGCAACTAATCTCTGAAGGAAAGCTGAAAGTAAGTGGTGGTAATTTTACAGGGAAACGAATTGTTTTTCACGATCCTTGTTACTTAGGCAGGGGAAATAATGTGTACGAAGCACCTCGTGATGTCATACAAAAACTCGATGCGGAGTTGCATGAGATGAAACGTTCCCGATCCAATGGATTTTGCTGTGGTGCCGGCGGCGGACAAATGTTCAAAGAACCGGAACATGGAAGCAAAGATGTGAATGTGGAACGCACAGAAGAAGCGCTGGCTCTTTCTCCAAATGTAATTGCAGTCGGTTGCCCTTTTTGTATGACGATGATGACTGACGGTGTGAAAAACTTCAACAAGGAAGATGAAGTGAAAGTGCTTGATGTGGCTGAGCTCATCGCCCAGGCGAATGAACTATAAGCACCTCTTTTAAAATGGATATTGATTTTGTATTCGATATTCGTAAATTCGAAGGCATTCGTTATTCGTACAACCGTTATTCGTACATCTACTTCTCACCGAGATTGTACAGCATAAACGACAGCACATCCGTCATCTCTTCAATCTGCTTTGCCACAGGCTTGCTTGAGCCCAGCGCCGTAGCACCTGCATGACCGGCATTGATGTCCACTCGAATCAGGACAGGATTTTCTCCATGATATTTTTCCTGTAACGTGGCAAGGAATTTAAATGAATGTGCAGGAACTACGCGGTCATCATGATCGCCTGTTGTTACAAGTGTAGCAGGATATTTAACTCCTTCTTTGATATTGTGCAGCGGAGAATATTTATAGAGATAGTCAAACCCTTCTTTTGTTTCGCTGGAACCGTAGTCGCCTTTCCATGCCCAGCCAATGGTGAACTTGTGGTAACGCAGCATGTCTAGCACACCAACATTCGGCAATGCAACTTTGAAGAGGTCTGGTCGCTGTGTCATTACAGCACCTACAAGCAATCCGCCGTTGGAGCGACCGCCAATGGCAAGTTTGGAGGATGAAGTGTATTTGTTGTCAATTAAATATTGTGCAGCTGCAATGAAATCATCAAATACATTTTGCTTTTTTTCTTTCGTTCCTGCTTCATGCCACTTTTCGCCGAACTCGCCGCCGCCCCGTAAACTCGGCATCGCAAATACACCGCCATGTTCCAGAAAAACTAGTCTGTCCATTTTGAAATCAGGCGTCTTGCTGATGTTGAATCCACCGTAACCGAACAACAGCGTGGGGTTTGTTCCGTCCATCTTCATATCCTTTTTATGAACGATGAACATCGGGATTTTTGTTCCGTCCTTACTTTCGTAAAATTTTTGTTCAGTGATATAATCATCACTCTTAAAGTTGATCTGTGGTCTGAAATAAACTTCACTCTCCTGCATCCTGAAATTATATTGATAGATAACAGGCGGCGAAGTGAATGTAGTGAGTGAGTAAAACAAATTCTGGTCTTTGTTGTCACTACTGAGTTCTTCAACTGTTCCGATGCCTTCGATCTTAATATCCTTTACAAATCCGCCGCGCCTGTTATAAACCTTCAGCCGGCTTGAGGCATTTTCCATATACTGGCAAACAAAATTATAACTTGCAGATATGACTTTCTGCATCACATTCTGTCCTTCTGCAATGATTACACGCGGAGGTGCTTCCGGCTTGTTGATGTCAATGGCAATCAATTTGTAATTAGAAGCGCCTTTGTCGGTTCTGATATAGAAAATATTGCTGTCATTGTCAATTACATCGTATTCATTCTTAAAGTCACTTACAAGGGTGATCCATTTTCCATCGCCTTTCTTCAGGTCCTGAACCATAAGGTTGTTTCCGCTTGTTCCCTCAGAGCCTGAAAGAACCAGATAGCGTTCGTCTTCAGTAACACCTGCTCCAAAGTTCCGTTGTGGATGGTCTTTGTCTGTATATATCAAAATGTCATACTTCTGTTCATTTCCAACCTGATGGAAATAAACTTTATGATGCTGATTTGAACCCTTCAATACACTGCTTGAATCCGGAGCATCATAACGGGAATAATAAAAGCCTTTTCCCCGCCAGGAGATGCCGGAAAATTTCACCCATTGTAATTTGTCATGCCACTGTTTTCCATTGTCAATATTCATCACATAGATCTCACTCCAGTCGCTGCCGGCACGGGAAATAGAGTAGGCGAGGTTTTTTCCGTCTTTGGCAACAGAAACATTGCCAAGGTTTACGGTGCCATCAGCACTAAGTGTATTCGGATCAAAAAATGGAACAGGCTTGCCCTTCATATCCCGGATGATATTTAGCACATACTGGTTTTGCAATCCATCATTCATATGCACGAAGTAGTGATTGCCGCCTTTGAAAGGCACTGATGACTTTGGATAATTCCACAATTCCGTCAGCCGGTTTTTGATTTCTCCGCGAAATGGAATTTTGGAAATATAGTCTTCAGTAATTTTGTTCTGCTGTTGAACCCATGCAGCGGTTTCTTCGCTCCTATCGTCTTCCAGCCAGCGGTATGGGTCAGGGACCTTCGTGCCGAAGTATGTATCAACGGTATCAGTTTTCCGGGTGGGAGGATATTTTAATTGAGCCGATGCAAAGACTGAAAGGAGCAGGGCAAGGGCAAGGAGAGTACTTTTTTTCATAGAGATTTTTGAGGCGATAAAAATAGAGAAAGATATGTGAATCTTTTAAAAGTATTTGGCAGTGGCTCAGTTTGATTTCTAGAGATTCCTCACTCCGTTCGGAATGACCCTGAATAGGTTGAAAATTGGCGGAAGAATAAATTTGCGGACAGGGGGCAAATTTATTCTTCCACCAACTCACAATTTATAGCCTGTCATTCCGAACGGAGTGAGGAATCTCTCAAACTGAGCCACTATCAAGCAATCGTTAAGGAGTGCGAATTAACCTTTGGCGGTTTTAGAGGAGGATTAATTCACCTTCAACACAAACCTGTAAGGATAATGCGCCGCTTCACCTGCACTTTCTACACCGATCCGTTTGCTTACAGTTACCTTTTTGGGATCAACGATGAGTTTCTTGTCCTCAATCCAGATTTTATCTGAAAGTAAATCAATGCCTGAATGAATTTTATTAATACCCAGTGCAACTCCTACCGTTCCCGGTCCGCCTGAAATATTTTTTTTGAGTTCTTTCATTCCTCTCCGTTTCAAAATCGTTTCTATGCCATGTGTAGGATGAACGGCGCGGATTAAAACTGCATCAGGAATATCTTTTTTATTCGTAACAACATTAAAGAGGTGATGGATTCCGTAACAGATGTAAACATAGGCAGTCCCCGGATCGGCATACATGTGTTCATTGCGCGCAGTTCTCTTTCCGCCAAAGGAATGAGATGCCCTGTCTGTCAAACCGATGTATGCTTCCGTTTCGGTAATAATACCTCCGGTAAGTTTGTTATTAAAATTCGTAAACAGATATTTCCCCAGTAATTCACGCGCAATCAAAACAACGTCATCTCTATGATAAAAATTTCTTTTCAACTTCATAATCGCTTATTCCTGATTGCCTGTTGTCTATTGGCTGTTCTTTTAACTTCTAACTTATGACTTTTAACTTTTGCCTTCTCTTTATCCGTTCCATTTCAACAAATTTCCCTCAGCATATGATATCCTCTCATTGTCAATCAACCACTCAATCACTTTGATGCTTTTATCCTGCCTGGCTTCTTTAATATGATTGACGAGTTCACTCAATTCAAGTGAATGACTTACGAGTGTCATTTTTATCTGCGTTTCAATTGTTTCAAATTCGAAATCGCTGACATCGATTTTATTTCGCTTCAGGCAATAGTCACAAACTCCGCAACGCTGATCTCTGATCTCTCCGAAGTACTCAAGCAACATCTGGCTTCTGCACTTTGTCGGTTGCGTTGTGTACCGGATCATAGCGCGAACGCGTTTCATAAAGCGTTCTTTTCGAAGTGCAAGATTTTGTCTGTCGATATGTACATCTCTTTCATCCAGACGCTCTTCTGTAAATGTTAGTTGCGGTGCATCTGTTGCAGGAACATAGCTGAGTATCTGAAGTTTTTCAAGTTGCTTCAGCGATTCAATTAATTCTTCTTTGGAGATAGCGGCACGCTGACATAAAATATTTTCATTCACCTGAACATAATCATCAAAGACGCCTTCGTGTGAACGTAATATTGTTTTTATAAGATGATCAAATTTCGGATGGCGAACCTGGAATTCATAAAGCTCATCATATTTTGCAATGATGTGCAGTCGTGAATGGAGATCGGCTGCATCGCTGAGCGCCAGCAGCCCTTCCATTTCCAGCACTTTGATGCATGGATGTACGGTGGCCGGCAGCATTTTGTAAGATTTGCTGAAATGCGTAATGTCGAAATCATAGCTCACGCCTTTGCCCGAACCTACCGGCAACTGGTAGTAGTTTGCAAGTGCATTATAAACACGAAGTATTTCTTTCGTCTCAGGAAAACTGAGTTGTGCACGATAGGTCAATTCTTCAATGTCGCTTTGGTTGTACAGCAAAACGGCATATGCCTTTTCTTCATCACGACCTGCCCGGCCCGCTTCCTGGAAATAGGCTTCCGGACTTTCAGGCAGATCAAGATGCACCACAAAGCGCACATTGCCTTTGTCAATGCCCATACCGAAAGCATTTGTTGCCACGATGACGCGTACTTTTTCATTCATCCAGTCTTCCTGAACAGTGCTGCGGATTGAAGCACTCAGTCCTGCATGGTAATAAGAAGCTTTTATTTTTTGCTTTTGCAAATATTCAGCTACCTCTTTGGTTTTTTTTCTGTTGCGAACGTAAATAACTCCTGTTCCTCTGACGTTAGAGATCACATTGAGCAGTTTTTTCATTTTGTCTTCCTCGTGGAAAACTACATAGGACAAGTTTTTCCGCTCAAAGCTTTTTCTGAAAATATTTTCGGTTTTGAATTTGAGCTTTTCCTGTATGTCAGATTGTACCTCAGGCGTAGCTGTTGCCGTTAGCGCAAGAATTGGAGTGTCGGGAATCAATTCTCTGATTTCAGCGATCTGCAAATAAGGCGGACGAAAATCATATCCCCATTGAGAAATACAGTGAGCTTCATCAATGGCCAGCAGGTTCACCTTCATGTTTTGAACAGATGCGCGGAAAAGTTCCGTTGCAAGTCGTTCAGGAGTAACATATAAAAACTTTGTTTTCCCGTATGAAGCATTTGCCAGTGCAATTTCAATTTCATTGCGTTTCATTCCGCTCATGATGGCAACCGCAGAAATTCCTCTTTTCTTCAGGGCTTCAACCTGGTCTTTAATGAGCGAGATCAGCGGAGATACCACAATGCAAACGCCTTCATTTGCCATTGCAGGAACCTGAAAGCAGATTGACTTTCCTCCGCCGGTTGGCATCAGGGCAAGGGTATCCCTTCCTTCCAGTACAGAAAGAATGATGTCTTCTTGCAGCGGTCTGAAAGCGTTGTGACCCCAGTAGGTTTGCAATATATCCCTGATCTTGTTTTTCACTCTTATTCTTTACAATTTCTCCATTAGATATTGATAAAGCTTCAGCATTGCATCTATGTCTTTCTTATGTACCTTTTCATCAGGTGTATGTACGTTGTCTTCGGGTGCGCCAATAAAACACCAGTCAATAGGGTAGGGGGCTTTCTGAATTTCCGTGCCGTCACTTCCACCACTCCCTTCTACTTCGAGTTGAAAAGAAATTCCACTTTCTTTAGCGAGAGAAATAATTCTTTCGACGTACACCCTTCTTGGAATTCCGGTATCGCGCAAACTGATCACTACGCCATTCCCATGCGGAACACCTTCAGTCACCCATGTAATATCGGAAATGAGAGACTGTTTAACATTAAATATTTCGTACAAAAACTTCGCAAGATATGATGCGCTGCCACCGCCATGTTCTTCCCAGCAACTAAAAGCAATTGCTCCGTCAGTCATTGTTTCACAGAGCTTCAGTGCATTCCACACGCCAAGCCTGTTGTCGAGGTAACAGCACTGAACATAGTTTTTGTCTTCGCGGAATACCGGTTTGTAAGTTAGTTCTGTGCCTCTGTCAATTTCCCTGTGGTACTTGCAGGAAAGCTTGCTTTCGTTTTTATCATTCACGAGGGAACATTCAATTTTTCCATGGCTGTCTTCGCCAAGCAGAATTGCTCCCGTCTCAGTAGCAGGCCCTCCGATTTTCACCAACTGATTTTTATAACGGACTGTATAGCCGATAGAATCAATGTGTGCATAAACAGCAGTACGTGGTTTCCCGAATACCAGCACAATACAATTCTGAAACCCATCTCCTTCAAATACCTGTGGTTGTGATTTCCAGTTCTTGCTGTTTGCTTTGATATAATCAAGTAAGAATGCACGCATCGCCCCTTCGTTTCCGGAAGGAGCATGGATGGCACAAAGTTGTTTTAGCAATTGCATAATTCAGCTTATTGGTTTCTAAGAAAATATAACCTGTCATTAAGGATATTTTCCTCATGTATCTTTTTAGAAAAATTAATCTGTGGCGCCTTTATTCCATCATTCAAAAATTTATCTGCGATGAAAATCCTGGCTTCATCCCAGAGGTTTTGATCAATAAAGTGTTGAAGCGTGATCCTTCCACCTTCAACAATTAAAGATTGAATATTGCGTTTGTAAAGTTCGGTGAGAATGGAAACTAAAGTGTTTTTTTTGAAATCAATTGCAATCCACTCATTACCTTCTTGCTTTAAATTTTTTGTTTCGGAAAAAACAACCGTTGGTGCATCGGCATTAAGGACATTCGCATTCGCTTCAATTGTATCGTCTGGATCTATTATAATTCTTATGGGATTTCTTCCTGTCCAGTCGCGTACCGTGAGTCTTGCGTTGTCGACTTTAACGGTAATTGCACCTACAAGTATTGCCTGTTCATCGCTTCTCCATTTATGAGAATGCTTATGCGAATAGGCATTGCTGATCATTCGGTTTTCTTCTGTAGTATTTGCAGGAGCAATAAACTGATCCATGCTTTGTGCCCACTTCAGTATAATGTAGGGGCGCTTCTTTTCGTGAAAAGTAAAAAAACGTTTGTTGATTTCACGGCATTCTTTTTCCAGAATTCCCTCGTGAACTTCAATGCCTGCAGCTTTGAGTTTTTTGATCCCTTGCCCATTCACTTCCGCAAAAGTATCGGAGCATCCGATGGTGACCTTTGGAATTTCCTTTTCAATTATAAGATCAGCACATGGAGGAGTCTTACCAAAATGGGAACAGGGTTCCAGAGAGACGTAAAGGTGTGATTGCTTTAGAATGCCGGCTCCGTGTTTTTGAATGACTTCATTGATCGCATTCACCTCAGCATGTGCTTGACCAAACTGCTGATGAAATCCTTCGCCAATGATTTTGCCATCATGTAGGATCACGCAGCCAACAAGCGGGTTGGGCGCAACATTGCCCAATCCGTTTGAGGCAAGCTCAAGGCAGCGGGACATATACAGTTCGTCGGTAGTCATTGTTTGCGAAAGTAACGTTTTGATTTTTCTCTTCAGGAAAAAATAATAAGGATATTACATTAGACCGGAGAAGCACTTTTGCCTTTCTTTGCGTCAGGGATGAAAACAGTCAGTGCATTTATTGAGCAGGCAAAACAGGAACTTCAGCATTTGTACGATGATTCTGAATTGCAGCTAATCGCCTTTTTTTTGTTAGAGGATGTAATGGGATTCTCCCGGACTGACCTGCAATTGCGAAGTAATCAGGATCTTGACCAAAAATCGTTGGAAAGATTAAATGATTTTGTCCTGCAATTGAAAGCAGGCAGACCACTGCAATATGTTTTGGGATATGCGTGGTTTTCAGGGATGAAATTTATTGTCAATGAAAACGTATTGATTCCTCGCCCCGAAACCGAAGAGCTTGTAGAGTGGATAATTTCTCATCACGAAAATCTTAATGGTTTTCGGGCTCGGAACTCTATACTCAATTCTCATATCTCAGCAATGGATATTGGTACCGGGAGCGGTTGCATTGCAGTCTCGATCAAAAAAGCATTGCCTGCTGCTACCGTTCATGGAATTGATATTTCTGAAGAAGCGCTTCTTGTAGCAAAGCAAAATGCCGAAGCGAATGCTGCTGCTGTTAATTTTTTCCAAGACGATATTTTATCGATGGATTTTCAAAATTCAACAGGAGAGAAGTTCGATATAATCGTAAGTAACCCTCCATACATCAGGAAAAGTGAAATGAATTCAATGGCTCCTCAGGTCAAAGATCATGAGCCACATACCGCCCTTTTTGTTCAGGATGAAGATCCTTTAATTTTTTACATCGCAATCGCTGATTTTGCAAAAACACATTTGAAAGAAAATGGACAGCTTTTTTTTGAGATCAATGCAACCCTAGGCACTGAGGTCAGAGATCTTTTATTAAAAAAGGGTTTCCTAAATGTCGAATTAAAAAAAGACATCTCCGGCAATTTCAGAATGGTTAGGGCTGTTCCTAACCACCTAACGACTTAATCACCTAATAACCTAACCAACTTCTCAACCAATCAACTACTTAACTACTAAACAACCTCCCCGTACAAATCAAACTCCGCCGCCGAAAATATTTTTACATTTACAAAGTCCCCAATTCGTGTATAAAATTTTGTGGTATCGATCAGCACTTCATTGTCCACCTCCGGTGAATCAGCTTCAGTTCGCCCGATAAAATAATTTCCTTCTTTACGGTCAATGATCACTTTATAGGTTTTACCAACCTTTGCTTCGTTTATTTCAGCAGAAATTGTTTCCTGAATCTGCATCACCTCTTCTGCACGCTGCCTTTTTACATCATCCGGGACATCATCTTTAAGTGAAAAAGCATGGGTATTCTCTTCGTGGGAATAGGTAAAAATTCCAAGTCTGTCGAAACGAGTTTCCCTTACCCAGTCTTTCATCTCCTCAAAATCTTTTTCTGTTTCACCCGGATAACCAGCTATCAATGTTGTACGGATTGTAATGCCGGGAACTTTTGCCCTGATCTCATTCACCACTTCAATTGTTTTTTCTTTGGTGATACCCCTGCGCATGCTCTTCAGCATATTGTTTGTGATGTGCTGCAGAGGAATGTCCAGGTAGTTGCAAATATTCGCACGTTCGTTCATCACATCAAGCACATCTATCGGAAACCCGGATGGAAAAGCATAATGCAAACGGATCCACTCGATTCCTTCCACATCACTTAAATGACGGAGCAGCTCAGAAAGGTTTCTCTTTTGGTAAATGTCCAGTCCGTAATAAGTAAGGTCCTGTGCGATCAGAATTAATTCTTTCGTTCCTTTCGCTGCAAGCTGTTTTGCATGGCTGACGAGTTCTTCTATGGGTATAGAAATATGCTTTCCACGCATCAGCGGGATTGCACAAAACGAGCATGGCCTATCACAGCCTTCCGAGATTTTCAGGTATGCGAAATGCTGCGGCGTTGTAAGTAATCTTTCACCTATCAGTTCATGTTTGTAATCTGCTCCAAGTGATTTTAAAAGTCTGGGAAGATCACGCGTTCCGAAAAATTCATCTACATTCTTTATTTCTTTTTGCAGATCCGGCTTATAGCGCTCACTAAGGCATCCAGTCACAATGAGTTTTTCAATTTTACCTTCCTCTTTGGCCCGTGCATATTCCAGGATGGTATCTATGCTCTCTTCTTTGGCATTGTCAATAAATCCACAGGTGTTGATGATCACAATTCCGGCATCTTCATCCGTGGATTCATGCGTTACATCAAACTTATTGGCGCGAAGTTGCCCCATCAAAACCTCGCTATCGTAGATATTTTTGCTACAACCAAGGGTAATGACGTTGATCTTGTTCTTTTTAATCGATTTTGTTCTCATCCGGCTGCGAAGGTAACCCTTGTTTTGAATTCATTTCAATGGCAATATTTGTTTCATGGAAATCTCTATCTTCGAAAAAAATTTCACACCCTAAATTCAATATCTATATGGTCAATTTTACTAAATTCATCTCTACTTTAGGTCTGTCAGCCATTCTGCTTTCTACTGCGGGATTTGCACAACAGCCGCTAACTCCCGAAGCTCAGAAAAAAGTCAACCAGCTTAAGCTTTCTGGTCAACTGACAGGGCATGAACAACTGATCAACCAGCATCCGTCAAATGCCAGAATTACGCCACCCACGCCAAATCAGGCAGGCGAGCTTTGTAACTGCTGGATTGACCGCGATACCAGCTGGACAATTGTACCATTCGATTGCCAGGGAGTGAGTGGCGGTCCCGGCGTTGCTCCGGAATACCGTAACGATGATTGGTCTGCTTGTATCGGACTTCCCTTCAGCTTTTGTTTTTACGGGCAACCGATAGATTCTGTCTATATTAATAACAATGGAAATATTTCAATTGGGGCAAGTTATTCAACCTATTCGCCCATTTCATTTCCAACTACTTCATTCAGCATGATTGCTCCGCTTTGGAGTGACGTAGATACCAGGGGCCCTAACAGCGGACTTGAATATTATAAAATGACCAATACCCATCTCATCGTTCAATGGGATGGAGTTGATTATTTTAATTCTGATACGTCTTTTGGGGGCTCTACCCACCAAAGCTTATTTAATACGTACCAGTTAATTATCACCAACGGAACAGACCCGATCCTTCCTACAGGTCAAAATGTTTCATTCTGCTACAAGGATATGCAATGGACAACCGGTGATGCCTCTTTAGGTACAAATGGTTTTGGGGGCTATCCGGCTACATGCGGAGTGAACCAGGGCAATGGAGTTGACTATTTCCAGATCGGATTGTATGATACTTCTCTTACCATCTGGGACGGACCTTATGGCCTGAATGACGGAATATATTCCCTGAGTAACCAGTCCTTCAACTTCAATGTTTGCGATTCTACAAATACGCCTCCTATTGCAGTTGCAAATTATGTTTGCGATACGCTTGTATTATGCATCGGCGATACAGGATATATTAGTGCGGGATATCTTTCACCTGAGCCGAATCAGGTAACATCGATAGCAATGGATACTATCGGACTTCATGGAGTTTCCATACTGAATGATTCAATAGCCAATCTTGCCGGCACCAATATACAGATCATCGGCCAGCCGGGAAATGAAGGTTATCATTTATTGCACCTTTATGCAACAGACAATGGAACTCCTCAGCAGACAACAACTACTTATATAGTTGTAAGCATTCTTAATTGCTCAGTTGGCATCTCTGACCCGGGTGCGTCAGGCATTCTTCAGATCTCTCCAAATCCCGTTTCCGATTTTGTAACAGTGAATTATTCATCTGCAAGAATGGCTGCATCAAGCCTGGAGATCAGAAATGCACTTGGTCAAACAGTTAGAACTATCACTATTGATCCATCGCTTTTATTTAACAAAACGGTTTCTGTAACGGATCTTCCTGCAGGAATTTATTTCGTGCACCTTTCAACGTCGAAAGGAATGCTGGAGCAAAAATTTATCAAGCAATAGTTTTCGAACTACGCTTTAAAAGAGAACTCTCCTTAACGGGGGAGTTTTTTTTTGTTTCAAAATTCATCTGAATGTGAAGATTGGCAGGTATGGAAATAGTTATGCGATTAAATTTCCTCCGATTGCATTTTTATTGCGACGGATTTTCTGAATTTATTATTTAAATGCTAAAACCGGTTCATAGGCGGTCTACGTAGGTTGTTTAAATTCTAAATTTTATAAACCCTTAATCTAACAAAATCAGATGAAAAGAATTACAAAAAAATCAATTGCCTTGGCAACTGCAGGTGTAGCGATTGCTGCATTCGCATTTGTCGGCTTCCGCCAGCAAACACTGGAAGCATCAAGTCACCGGGAAGCCCCGCTGATTGCCAATGATCCGCTTGCAGACAATACGGATCTGTATGCATTTCGCAGCCCCGATGACACCAATACAGTGACCATCCTTGCTGCTTATGTACCTGCAGAACTTCCACAGGGAGGTCCCAATTATTTTTCTTTTGGCGAAAATGTGCATTATGAAATTCATGTAAAGAATGATGCAGCTACTGCCGGCGATGACATCACCTATCGCTTTACTTTTTCAAAAACCAATGAGGATCCTTCAACATTCTTTAATATACGTCTCGGCCAGCAAAACCTGAAGACAACTTATGTTGCTGAAAAGAGTACTGACAATGGTACCACATAGTCAGTTATTGTGAATGGCGGCATCGTTCCTCCACCTAATATCGGACCGCGTTCTATTAGTTCAGGAGTTGGACTCAATGCGCCTGATTATGAATCACTCTTTACCGCTGCAGTAACTACTGCTACCACAGGTGAAACAGTGTATTGTGGCCCGGCTGATGATCCTTTCTTTGTTGACCTTGGAGGTATCTTTGACCTCGGACAAACCCGCGCAGGCGGAACAGGTGTTGATGCACCAAAGGACGGATTGAAATGCAAAAACGTTCATGTGATAGCATTGAAAATTCCAATCAGTGATTTGCAGAAAGACGGAAAGACAGTAGCGCAGGCAGCTAACATTCTTGACGGAGATTTTGTTATTGGTGTTTGGGCCTCTTCCAGCCGGCCTGCTGTGCGCACCCTCAATGGAGATGGTACTGAAACGCACACAGGAAGCTGGGTACAGGTTTCGCGCTTGGGCATGCCGTTAACGAATGAAGCTGTTATCCCTATTGGTAACAAAGATTACTGGAATTCTTTGACTCCTTATCAGGATGGAAATCATTTCGATAATTTTTTCTGTAACCCTGAACTGGGATTATATATGGACGACAGCCTCTTTGGCGGAGCAGTACCTGCTATGAGCGCACTTCGAATTCAAAGAAATGCATTTACCATTTTAGGAAATGTGGATTTCGGAAATGGACATGACGGACTGAATGTGATCAAAGGACATCCTGCAACGGCCGGTACAGCACTCGACACAAATATCTTCGGAAATTATTTGCTTCGTGCAGGTCAGCCACGTTCTGTAGACTTACTTCCTATTTTTTATACCGGTGTTCCGAATCTTTCTCCTTATCAGCTGGCAACAGGAAAAACTGTTGGCAATCCGTTGAGTGCAGGAAAACCTTTCATCAATAACTTTCTCCCTACTTTCGGTGACATGCTTCGCCTGAACATGGCTGTACCTGTAACACAGCGCAACAGTCCTGATTTCAGTACAGAAGGTATTGTTGCTGCAGCTGTTCTTGGCTTAACAGATGCACGATTCAATACCAATACCAACATGGATTTCATTCCTAACATGGATGGCTTTCCAAACGGAAGACGTCTTGAAGATGACGTAACCCGCATCGAATTGCAGGCTGTAAGCGGCGTTGCGCTGGCTGCTGTCGGACTTTGGTATGACGATTACCAGGGAGCAGGAAGTCCTGTCACTGCAGATTTGTTGAATGTGCTTACTTATACTACAGGTGTGGAAGCCAATGACACTACATTCCGAAGCTCATTTCCATATGTTCAGCTTCCATGGAGCGGATATGGTTTGTGTACAGGTGGTTATGTTGTGACTGCAATTAACCAGGATGGACTTGGGGTGAATGTCGGCTCACCTGATTTATTTATGAGCGTGTTTCCAAATCCTGCGTCCGCAAACATCAGCATTAAGTATCATGTCGCTGGCGCAATGCGTGTGACCTTAAAAATTTATGATTCGGTTGGCAACCTCATTGCTGAACCGGTGAAAGGTCAGATGAAATCAGCAGGAACTTATGTTTCTGATTATTCAACAGCCAATCTTGCAAATGCGGTTTACTTCGCCACCATATCTGCGGGGGACAATGTAGTGCAGAGTCTGCGAATCAATGTAGCCAGGTAATTGGTTGAAAATAATTGTCGGGGGACCGGGATTTGGACCATGAGGACCATTCCCGGTCACCCGGTAATTTTTTTAATAAATACAAAACCACGACAATGAAAAAATACGCTTCACTTTTATTAATCTCTCTCTTCGCAGTCCTTACCGTTCTTATCCTTGTTTACCGCAAGCCCGCGCCTGTGTATACACTCATTGAACGAAAAAATGTAAATGATGCTGAATGGGACAATTCAAAACAGGCAATTGAAAATCTGCTTGCTGCCATCCGGACAAACCCGGGAGATTTAAAATCAAAACTGAAACTCGCTTATGCATATATCCAGGAAGGGCGCACTTCCGGAAATCATGCTTATTATGATAAAGCTGCCCTCTCACTCTGCGATGAAATACTTGATAAGCAAATGGAAAATTATGAAGCAATTTGTGCAAAAGCAACTGTGCTTCTTTCACAGCATCATTTTTCTGAAGCCAAACCGCTTGCGGAAAAAGCAATCACCATCAATCCATACAATTCAGCAGCGTATGGAATCCTCACAGATTCCTATGTTGAACTAGGTGATTATAAAAAAGCAATTACTGCCGCTGATAAAATGGTAAGCACGCGACCGGATATCCGTTCGTATTCGCGTGTTTCATACCTGCGCGAAATTATGGGTGATACTCCCGGGGCAATTGATGCGATGAAACTGGCCGTAAGCTGCGGCTATCCCGGCTATGAGCAAACAGCGTGGACGCGTTGCCAGCTGGCACGCCTGTATGAGAATACCACTCAACTCGACAATGCCAACCTACAGTATGAAATCGCTTTAAGTGAAAGACCAATGTATGCTTTCGCAATTGCCGGGCAGGGAAGGCTGGCGAAGTCAAATGGGAATTATCCTCTTGCCATTCAAAAATTTGAACTCGCATCGAGGCTCGTGAATGATTTTTCTTTTGACCAGGAATTGACAGAGTTGTACCACCTCAATAGTGAACCGAAGAAGGCCTATGAATATTCGCAAAAAACAATTGAAGACCTGGCCGGTATTTCCGGAAAAGAAAGCGAATCGAACCACGGTCATTACGCAGACAGGGAGTTGGCTTATGCATATCTGAATGCTTATGATTATTCTTTGGCACTCAGGCATGCTCTCATCGAATACCATCGCAGACCTGAAAACATTGATGTAAATCAAACGCTGGCCTGGGTGTATTATAAACTCGGGGATTATAATAATGCTGACAAGTATATGAATGTGGCTATGAAAACGAATTCGAAGAACCCTGTTCTGCTGTATGAAGCCGGACTCGTTAAAAAGGCTGCGGGTAATTTTTCTGAGGGCAATCAATTGATGAGCGATGCATTAAAGCGCAATCCATTCCTGTCACCCGTATTGAAATGGGAGGGAAGCCGCCAGGTTGCATTGTTGAATTAATTATTGGCGAGACGAATGAAAGAAATAATAAACGCAATGAAAATTAAAACCGGATGGATCATCCCTTTTCTGATATTTATTTTTCCGAATATTGTTTCGGCACACGCCATTAATTACGATGTGGAATCACTCTCTTCGACAGGAGTTGCGGGTTACTATGTAAGGCTTGGTTTCACACATATACTCCCGTTTGGTTTTGATCACATCCTTTTTATTCTCGGCATCTTTTTTCTCAACCCCAACCTACGCGCTGTACTTTGGCAGGCAACAGCATTTACCATTGCACACAGTATCACGCTTGCACTTGCAGCAACAGGAGTCATTCACCCGTTATCATCCATTATTGAACCCATCATTGCATTAAGTATTGCATTCATTGCCATTGAAAATATATTTATTACTTCACTGAAATGGTGGCGTGTGCTGATTGTATTTGGTTTCGGACTTGTGCATGGAATGGGTTTCGCAGGCGCACTGGCGGAAATCGGACTTCCCGAGAAAAACCTGCTCACTTCCATCATTGGATTTAATATTGGCGTTGAACTCGGGCAAATAACCATTATCCTGCTTGCCAACTATATTCTCATCAGGTGGATTAAAGACAAACAATGGTACAGGCCACGGTTTTTAGTCCCGGCGTCACTTTCAATCGCTTTATTTGCATTGTGGCTCACTTATGAAAGACTGGGCCTTTGACTTTGTTTACTCCATCATCTTCAACCCTTTTCTTTTTATGAACATCAGCATTTTTCTTTTCACTTTTTGGTACATTCGCTGAATAGGTTCCAGGCAAATAAAGCTTGAGACCCTGATTCAAAAATGCAGTTTTCCCACCTCCACTCACATACACAATTCTCTCTTCTCGACGGCGCAGCAAGCATTTCAGGCCTTTATAAAAAGGCAGTGAAAGACAACATGCGCGCAATTGCAATCACTGATCATGGAAACATGTTCGGTGTATTCAAGTTTGTGGCTGAAGCAACCAAGCATAACAAAGAAGGAGTGAAAGTCAAACCAATTGTTGGGTGTGAGTTTTACCTGGTGGCTGACCGGCACAAAAGGCAATTTACAAAAGAAGTTAGAGATGAACGGGCACACCAGTTATTCCTTGCGAAGAATGCAGAAGGGTATAAGAACCTCATTAAGCTTTGTTCGCTCGGTTACATGGAAGGACTTTATGGAAAGTATCCGCGTATTGATAAGGAACTTGTGCTGAAGTACCATAAAGGATTGATTGCAACCACTTGTTGTCTTGCTGCAGAAGTGCCGAGAGCAATCATCAAAAAAGGTGAAGCGGAAGCAGAGAAGATTTTTAAATGGTGGCTGGATCTATTCGGAGAAGATTATTACATCGAGCTTCAACGTCACGATATTCCTGAACAGAGAATTGTCAACGAAGTTTTATTGAAGTGGTCACTTAAGTACAATGTGAAGGTGATCGCTACCAACGATTCTCATTACGTGAACCAGGCAGATTCAAATGCACATGACATCCTGCTTTGTATCAACACGGGAGAAAAACAGGCGACTGAAAAAGCAAAGGACGGCGATGAAGAAAATAATCAGAAGGGCAAACGGTTCGCTTTTTACAATGATCAGTTTTATTTCAAGACCACTGAAGAGATGTCAACACTTTTCAGTGATGTGCCCGAGGCAATTGACAATACCAATGAGATCGTTGACAAAGTTGAATTATTAAAACTAAAGCAGGATATTTTACTCCCGAATTTTGTAATCCCTGAAGGTTTTAAAGATCAGGATGCATACCTCGAACACCTCACTTATACCGGAGCGAAAGAAAGGTACAAGGAAATAACACCGGACGTTGAAGAGCGTTTGAAGTTTGAACTCTTTACCATCAGAACGATGGGATTTGCGGGATACTTTTTGATTGTATCAGATTTTATCAAACATGGACGTGATGTAGGCGTGTTTATCGGCCCCGGCCGGGGAAGTGCTGCGGGCTCTGTGGTGGCTTATTGTACGGGTATCACAAACATTGATCCTATAAAGTACAATTTGCTCTTTGAAAGATTCCTGAATCCCGACCGCAAGAGCATGCCCGATATTGATACTGACTTTGACGACGTCGGGAGGCAAAAAGTAATTGACTATGTAGTAGAAAAATACGGCCGTAACCAGGTGGCACAGATTGTTACCTATGGTACCATGGCCGCCAAGATGAGCATCAAGGATGTTGCGCGCGTTCTGGATCTTCCATTACCGGAAGCCAATGCACTTGCGAAACTTGTTCCTGAGCGCCCGGGCATCGAACTCAATAACATCATGACTGCTCCGCTCGATGGAGATAAAGGACTGAAATCATTTCTACAAAGCGATGAAATTGAAGACGTAAAAAAGTTGCGGAAAATTGCAGAAGGAAAAGACCTGCAGGCCGCAGTGATTAAAGAAGCCCTTATTCTTGAAGGAAGCGTTCGAAATACCGGCATTCATGCGGCAGGAATCATCATCGCACCGATGGATCTCACGGAAATTATTCCTGTTGCAACTTCAAAGGAAACGGAATTGCTGATTACTCAATTTGAAGGAAAAGTTATTGAAGATGCAGGTGTGCTGAAGATGGACTTTCTCGGTTTGAAAACACTGACTATCATCAGAGATGCACTTGAACTTATTGAACATCATCATGGTGTAAAAATTGATATCGATAAGATTCCGCTTGACGACAAGAAAACACTGGAGCTTTACCAGCGCGCAGAAACCAATGCAACATTCCAGTTTGAATCGGCTGGAATGCAGAAGTACCTGAAAGATCTCAAGCCTGATAAGTTTGAAGACCTCATTGCAATGAATGCGCTTTTCCGTCCGGGACCGCTGGCTTACATTCCTGAATTCATTGACAGGAAACACGGAAGAAAAAGGATCGTGTATGACGTTCCTGAAATGGAAGAATATTTAAAGGACACCTATGGCATCACAGTTTACCAGGAACAGGTGATGTTGCTTTCTCAAAAGCTGGCCGGCTTTACAAAAGGCGAAGCGGATGTTCTGCGCAAAGCAATGGGAAAGAAAGACCGTGCAACACTGGATAAAATGAAGAGCAGGTTTATCGAGGGGACGACTGCAAAAAATCTCGATGCAAAAATTTGCGAGAAGGTGTGGACAGACTGGGAAGCATTTGCGCAGTATGCATTCAATAAATCACATTCTACATGTTATGCATTTGTTGCATTTCAGACGGCCTATTTAAAAACGCATTATCCGGCAGAGTACATGAGTTCTGTGCTTACACACAACCTGAGCCAAATCGAAAAGATTACTTTTTTCATGGAAGAATGCAGAAGAATGAATGTGCCTGTCCTTGGTCCCGATGTAAATGAAAGTCATTACAACTTTGGCGTGAACGGCAAGGGAGAAATCCGCTTTGGTTTGGGAGCAGTGAAGGGAGTAGGAGAAGGTGCTGTTCAGGCCATCATTGAAGAGCGCACCAAGAACGGAGCTTTTTCAGATATTTTTGAACTTGCCCAGCGCGTCAGCACAAAGGCCGTCAACAAACGCTGCCTTGAAAGTCTGGCAATGGCAGGGGCACTGGATTGTTTCGAAGGAATACACCGTGCACAATATTTTGCAGGTGATGCAAAAGACCCCGTACCGGGAATTGAACGCGTCACAAAATTTGCTTCTGCCTTCAGCAATAATAGTTCTTCAATGACGAATACGTTATTTGGCGAAGACCATCACGATACGATTACGGTTCCTGTGCTGCCCGACGTTGCTCCATGGAATTCACTGGAGAAACTGAGAAAAGAAAAAGAAGTGATCGGTTTTTACATCAGCGGACATCCGTTGGATGAATACCGTTTTGAAATTGATAATTTCTGCACCCATAAAATTGACGAACTCAAGGATGTAGACAAACTGAAAGAAAAAGATATTTCCATTGCAGGAATACTTACCGAGGTAAGTCACAGGATGAGTAAAACAGGCAAACCATTCGGAAGCTTTATCATTGAAGATTTCAGCGGCTCAACCAACCTCGTACTTTTTGGTTCAGACTATGGTAAAATGAAAGAGTTTTTAATCCAGGAAAGTTTTGTGTACGTACGTGCGAAAGTGCAAACGCGTTTCAGCCAGTCTGATGTTTGGGAAGTGCGCCCGTATGCGATTCAGTTTTTATCTGATGTCAGTGATAAAATGACAAAGAGCATCACCTTAAAAGTTCCGCTCGAAAAAATTTCTGATAAGCTCATTTCATCAGTGAATGAAATCCTTGCCTCGCATCCCGGAAATTCCATCGTGAAATAAGCGCCTTCCAAAAAATTGAAGGTGAAGGCAAGCAAAGCGCTCATCGACCAGCTTACGATGAGCAAAGAAATTGAAGTAAAGGTGAATTAATAAATGTGAGTGTAATTGCACATTTCGGAATTCGGATATCAATAATTTGTAATTCGTAAATTCGTATGTTTTCATTCGTAATTCGATGGGGTAACCTAATCCTCCAGTACTCCGTATTTCCCCATCCAAAAATCATCCATCGCCTCCTGTATCTCATCATACGTATTCATCACAAACGGTCCGTAAGCAGCGATCGGTTCATTGATCGGTTCACCGCTAAGTACTAGCAATACAGCATCATCTTCTGCAACAATTGAAATCGTTTCGCCATCATTATTGAATAGGATAAAGTGATCCTGAGGCGCTGATTCACTTCCGTTTACTTTTACATTTCCTTCAACTACCAGGATTCCTGTATTGAAATTCTCGGGGAGATTTAGAGATAACGTTCCGCCTTTTTTTAACCTGACATTATACATCTGAATAGGAGTGAAGGTAGATGCAGGTCCTTTTACACCATTGAATTCTCCGGCAATGACTTCAACAATTCCGCTGCCGCCGGGCAATTCGGCCTTGCCAATGGAATCCCGTGTAATCGCCTGGTATTTTGGCGTGCCCTTCTTGTCTTTAGCCGGAAGATTCACCCAAAGCTGAACCATCTGGAATGGTCCTCCTTTTTTACTGAACTCCTTTTCATGGTATTCTTTGTGCAGGATTCCTGAACCGGCAGTCATCCACTGAACTTCACCTTCACTGATCACACCGCTGTTTCCAAAGCTGTCGTGGTGGGCTACTTTTCCATGATAGGCAATCGTTACGGTTTCAAAACCTCTATGAGGATGCACACCCACACCACGTGGAATTTCCCTTGGGGAAAAATCAATTTTTGAGTTATAATCCATCATAAAAAACGGACTCATCCTCTTCTGGTCCAAATCATACCCGCTTGGGAAGAAGTTGTGGACCCGGAAACCATCACCTACCATGTGAGGTGCCGGTGGCGGCAATATCTGTTGTACTGATTTGGTTTTCATTATTATAAATTTATTGGCAAATATAGGATGGGAGCCCATGAAAGAACATTGATCTGAGGTAAGAAATAACGCTAAAACATGGGTTCCTGACTTCCTGTCAGCTAAAACAATCAGGCTCCCTTTTTGTTATTATATTCGCGACTCAGTTTTTATCTCATCCCGATAACTATCGGACTCAAATCTCCCTCCCGCTAGCTATCGGGATCATATCTCATATCTCATATCTAACATCTCCTTAAATTATGGCAATCGTAATCACAGACGCAAACTTCGAAGAAGTAGTAATGAAATCAGACAAACCCGTTTTAGTTGACTTTTGGGCTGAATGGTGCGGACCATGCCGCATGGTAGGTCCAATAGTTGATGAACTTTCGACTGAATATGACGGAAGGGTCGTAATCGGAAAAGTTGATGTTGACAGCAATCCGAACATTTCAATGAATTTCGGAATACGCAATATTCCTACAATCCTGTTTTTTAAAAACGGGCAGGTTGTTGACAAACAAGTTGGAGCAGTGCCTAAAGGAGTACTCGCAGGCAAACTGAATGCGCAACTTTCCTGAATAATAACAGATGAAAAGCAAAAGCCGTTTCGTTCCAACGAGGCGGTTTTTGATTTTAAGAACTCCCGTTACTTATTGTTTAATGAATTTTCCCGAATGTATTTCTGTTCCCGATTTTATCTGAACAAAATACATTCCCGGTTTCATATTGCTGCAATCAATTTTTTTGGATGAAGGATTGACCTTATTCCTTTCAGTGGTTCGAAAAACTTCTTTTCCCAAAATATCCGTAATCGAAATATCTTCTATCGCTGAAGTTTTTTTGAGTGAAAGTGTCACGGCATCATTTGCAGGTACCGGATAAGCAGATACCGTTTCACTGTTATTTATTTCTGAAATGCCTTCCCAGGTATAATCATATACTGCCACAAATCCGTCAAGCCATGTTGTATTGCCTCCGTTCACAAAAAGGTTATGTACAATTGGTCCGGGATCAAAATCAATAGTATCAGACGAGAACCAACCCGTTACCCCTACTTTATGATTTGGAATGGTACACAGTCCGAGGCCGAACTAATTGCCATTTCCACGAAACGGTATGGCATCAATAAAATGTCCGTCCTGATCATATTCAGCAAGGTATGCGTCAGAGCCCAGTTGTCCGGTGAGATTAAATACATTAGGTCCGGGATCGAAATCAACAGTGTCACCATAATTTCCTGTAATAAAAAGATGACCGGTATGATCCACTACAAGATCCTGAGCAACTTCTGAATAATAACCACCAACTGCAAATGCCCAGTTCAGAACTCCGCCGGTATCAAACTTTGCAACATAGATATCCTGAACGCCATTCGGATAGTTATGCAGGAAATAGGTTCCTGTATCAGGATCAATATCCATTGAATCACTGTTGAAATAACCACCGAGGTAAGGATTCCCGGAATCATCTACATCCAGACCATTGATAGTTTCACCATAAATTCCTCCGAAACTTTTCACCCATTGAAAGGCTGTGGACGAATTATCATTTGAATACTTTGCCAAAAAAATGCGACCATTTCCCGGAGAATAAACATTTGACGTTCCTGCTCCGGGGTCGAAATCAGTGCTGTCTCCACTCACAATTCCCGCAACAAAAATAGATGAGGCGTTTGCATTTTCAATCCTGTAACCTGTAGCACCACCGAATCCACCGATGTTGAATGACCAGTCGTATGCACCATTCAGCGTGGCGTAGGAAGCAACAAAGCAGTTACCGGTATTTAAAGATGCGTTTCCATTATTTACTATTAACTGCGTTCCGTTACCCGGGTCCATGTCCATGGTTACACTTTGGTATCCTCCGGTTATCACTGCATGGTCACCATCAGGATTGATTATAACATCATATGAGCGTTCATCAAGCGAATCCCCGATAGCATTAACCCATTGAAAATTTCCATTCACATCATACTTGGCTAAAAACAGGTCTGTGCCACCTCTGCTGATTCTGGATGCATCACCACTGCCGGGATCAAAGTCAACCGTATCCTGGAAATTACCGGTGATATATATATTGCCTGTTGCATCAAGATTAATTTTTGTGACCAATTCATCACCGCTACCTCCGATGTTGAATCCCCATTGCAAAATTCCCTGCTGCGAATATTTTGCAACGTATATATCTGTCGTATAAGTACCATTGTTATAAACATAGTATGGCGTTCCCAGCGGATTGAGATCCATCCAGTACGTATGCATCCCAGTGCAATAATAATTTCCTGCAGCATCTGAAGCGATAGAGGTGCCACGGTCGTTGGCATTGTTGCCAAGTGAAAATGCGCTATAGTAGCTGAATTGCGCCTGCGCGCTTACAATGAAAAACAAAGCCAGTGAAATAAGTAGTGTTTTTTTCATGCCTGAGGTTTTTTGTAAAAGTAAACGATTTTTTATAATAGTTTCCATTCCAGTTAATTCATGAATCTCAATATTAGGCAGCCAATTCATTACTCAGATCTAATTCCTATCTTTGAAATACATTATTGCACACACTTATATTTTTTACCTGTCGATTAGAATTATGATGCTTAAAAAAATTACTCCATTTGTATTTTTTCTCTTTGTAATCTCCGGTGCTCATTCACAAACGCCACAACTATTAATGGACATCAACACTGATTCTTCCGCAATTGATTTATATGATGCATCGTTGTTAGAGTTTAATGGCAACGCTTACTTTGATGCCAATGACGGAATTTCAGGCAATGAGCTATGGGCTACCGATGGCACTTCCGCAGGAACGCATGCGGTAACTGACATCTGGCCGGGCAATGGCTCCTCAAATCCAAGGGGACGTATTGCTTATAATGGTCTGATCTATTTTTCAGCAAATGACTCCATTCATGGAACAGAATTGTGGGCAACAGATGGTACTTCATCGGGAACCTTTATGGTGAAAGATATTTATGCCGGACAAAACGGTAGCGCCGTAAATAATTTTGTACTGAATAACAACAGGATGTTTTTCAGTGCAAGTGATTCTATCTTCGGGAATGAATTATGGAGCACCGATGGTTCCGATACCGGTACAGTAATGGTAAAAGACATTAACCCGGGAACTGCTTCAGGTTTTTGCTCCGGTTTTATTGTTCACAATGGGAAAATGTACTTTACGGCAAAGACGGATACAACCGGATATGAACTATGGATATCTGATGGTACTTCTGAAGGTACACACATGGTAAAGGATATTTTTCCGGGAACGGGAGATGGATATTCTTACGGTCAATGGTGTGAATACGATAATAAGTTATTCTTCAGCGCGAACGATGGTGTACATGGTTTTGAACTTTGGAAAACAGATGGAACCGGTGTCGGTACAGAAATGGTAATTGATCTTTACAATGGCCAGACTGCCAGTTATCCTTCCGGTATTGTTGTTTACAATGGTCTAATTTATTTTCCGGGAGCTGACAATGTAAACGGGCGCGAACTTTGGTCATCCGATGGAACAGCTGCCGGTACTTTGCTGGTGAAAGATATCAATGCTGGTCTTGCAGGAAGCTTTCCTTTAGGGCTTACTGTTTACAATGACAAATTGTTTTTTCGTGCAAATGAAAACATAAGTGGAGCTGAATTATGGTCTACTGATGGACTTTAGGATCGCTGTATTTTCCGGCGACTTATGATTCGATTGGAATCGGATATCTTGCCCGGCGCAGCTGCAAGTTTTCCAAGAAACCTGGTTGTTTATGGACGGCAGCTTTATTTTATTGCTGTCGGAAGTCTGACCGATGGTTACCAGTTGTTCAGATTCAATGATTCTACAGGAGTAACAGAACAAGTGGTACCGGCAACATACCTTCCGAATGCATGCACAGATGATGATATGGATCATTACTCAGAACCTTGCATCGCTTTAGGATCGCTGTATTTTCCGGCGACTTATGATTCGATTGGAACGGAAATGTATAAAATTCAATCCTCTCTCATTGGAATTGAGGAGCAACCTGGAAGTTTTTTCTTTGATGTTTATCCTGACCCGGCTTCTTCAATTATTACGATCAATTTGTATGATGAAAAAAATACCGCTCAGGTAACAATATATAATATGGAAGGAAAAGCCCTTCTCTCCGAACACTTTAATGAAGTGGCGTCATTTGATGTAAGCAATTTCAGCAGCGGAATTTATGCCATCCGGGTAATTACTTCCCATGGTAGTCGCATTAAAAAAATAGTAATTAGATGACGATTTCAATGATTTTTGCAACCTTGACAAGGTTATTCAGTACACGTTTTTAGAATTGGAAGCCCGATTTTTCGAAATTTGTTAAGTAAGATAGCCGACAATGAGTGACGGACATAAAAGAAGTTTTGCCAAGGGCGCAACATGGCGAATAGTCGGAACACTCGATACAATTTTCCTTTCATTCCTTTTCACAGGAAGCATAGGCAAAGCCCTGAAGACCGGGGGCATAGAATTGTTCACGAAGATCTTCCTTTTCTATCTTCATGAAAGAATATGGGGTAAACTGAAATACGGTACAAAGGAGAAAATCGTAAACGGAATAATCAAAATCAGGGAATTACATTCACGCAGTGTAGTAAAGGGAATCAGCTGGCGTGTATTTGGATCGCTGGATACCTTTTGGATTGCTTTTTTTGTCAATAAGGGTTCCGAACATGCTGTACAGACTGCCTTTTATATTACAGGTACAGAAGTATTCACCAAGGTGTTTTTATACTGGGTGCACGAAAGGGTATGGATGAAAGTACGCTGGGGAAGACACTAAGCTTTTCCGCTTTGCAGATCTGAATTTCCTTTCTCTACTTTTTCTTTCAGCTTTTCCTTAAAGTCAGCGACACGTTTCAAAACCTCTGCATCGAAGGCCCCTATAATTTGCGCAGCGAGGATGCCGGCATTTTGTGCTGCGTTTAAAGCTACAGTTGCAACCGGAACTCCATTCGGCATTTGCAAAATGGAAAGAACAGAATCCCAGCCGTCGATGCTATTGGACGATTTTATTGGAACGCCGATTACGGGAAGAGGAGTAAGGGAAGCTGTCATGCCCGGAAGATGCGCTGCTCCTCCTGCTCCTGCAATGATCACTTTGAGTCCACGTGATACAGCAGAGCTGGCGTAGTCAAACATTTTGTCCGGAGTACGGTGTGCAGATACGATGGAGATTTCATATGGAATTGCCAATGACTCCAGGATTTTTGCTGCCTCATTCATGATTGCAAGATCAGACTGGCTGCCCATGATGATTCCGACTTGTGGTTTTTTCATTTATATAAGTTTGCAATTGGCACCCCGATAGCTATCCGAAGGCAGATGGCAACTATTGCATTTTGCCAACTGCTCATTGCCAACTAAGTGATTACTCTGATAATTTCCTTTATTAAAATGGCTTTCTTTTTTGCATCTTCAATCGTCTTCGCAGCAATTGTTACGTGACCCATTTTCCTGAATGGCTTGGTGTTTTTCTTACCGTAAAGATGAATATAAACTCCTTCCATGGCAAGCGCCTTTTCAAGCCCTTCATATTTTGCTTCTCCTGAATGATCTTTCTCACCAAGAAGATTTACCATGACGGATGGAGAAATAATTTCTGTTGAACCAAGCGGCAAGTCTAAAATTGCGCGCAGGTGTTGTTCATACTGGGAAGTGATATTTCCTTCAATGGTCTGATGTCCGCTGTTGTGTGGGCGTGGCGCGATTTCATTGACAAGCACTTCTCCTTTTGTTGTTACAAACATTTCCACTGCAAGAACGCCAACAATCTGTGAATCTGTGGCTATTTTCTTTGCGATGTCTTCCGCTTTTAATTCAATTTCTTTTGAAATAGTTGCAGGGGAAAAAAGAAATTCCACAAGGTTTGCTTCAGGATTAAATTCCATTTCAACAACAGGAAAAGATTTCACTTCTCCGCTCTCATTTCTTGCAACAATCACAGCTATTTCTTTTTCAAAAGGGATAAATTTCTCCAGGACAGACGGTGCGTCAAATCCTTTTTCAAAATCAGATTCTGATTTCATAACCTGCACACCTTTGCCATCATATCCGCCCCTGCGCAGCTTCTGAACATAAGGAAGGAATTTTTTCTGTTCGCTGAGCTGTTTTTTATTTTCGATAAGATGAAATTCTGCGGTAGGAATTCCGTTTGTGCGGTAAAATATTTTTTGTGCGCCTTTGTCCTGAACCAGTTTGATAATGTTGGACTGAGGAAAAACTTTTACTCCTTCTTTTTCCAGCGCTTCCAGCGCTTCAACATTCACGTGTTCAATTTCAATGGTAAGAACATCAACCTTTTTACCGAATTCATAAACTGTTTTGTAGTCGTTAAAATCGCCGACAATGAATTCGTCACAAATATTTTTGCATGGAGCATTCGGATCCGGATCAAGAACTGAATTGCTGATATTGTAATCGGCCGCTTTTTGCAATAACATCCTGCCCAGCTGTCCCCCGCCGAGGATCCCGAGTTTGAGATTGTTGTAAAATTTTTTAGCCGCCACCTTGGTTATATTGTCTTGCTTATGAATTCATCACCTGTATAGATTCACATCTTCAAATCGTTTCATCTTCAAATCCTCTCATCCTCAAATCTTCAAATCAACTAATCAACAACTCAACTACTCAACTACTCAACTTATGTTTCCACCTCCTGTGCGTCCACAACCAATACTCCGGCGCTGAACGAATGATATCTTCATTGATACGGTAGATCCTTTCTGTGATTTCATTTTCTTTTGTCTGAACCGGTGTATCAGTTACTAGCTCATAAGTGATGCGGTACTTTCCTCGGCTGAGCTTGATAATCTTCCCATAGATAACAGGGAAATCATATTTCACCGCATATCGCTCCACCCCTGTCATTACGGAGGTATCCTGGTTAAGGAATTTTAGCCAGATACCCTTTTTCGGATTACTCGGACTCTGGTCGAAGATAAAACCATAAGAACAGCTTTCATTTTTATGATCTTCAAAATACTGTGCGACTTCTTTCACCGACATCAACGTCATCCCGAACTTACTTCTTGTTTCCTGGAGTTTCGTGTCGAAAAATTTACTTTTGAGTGGAAGGTAAATTCCAAGTGCCTTGTGCGAACTGTGACGGATAAATGCCACTGCCGGCCATTCCCAGTTGCCATAATGCCCGGTACACAATATGACGCTTTTATTCAGCCTGTAATATTTTTCGAGCAGTTCAGTATTTACTGCCTCCACCCTTTTTTGCAATTGTTTTTCAGAAATTGAAAATGACTTCAATCCTTCTACAACCACATCGCAGAAATGGCCATAAAATTTTCGCATCAGCAACTTCAATTCTTCTTCGCTTTTTTCAGGGAAGGAATTACGGAGGTTTTCCCAGACTACTTTTTTTCGGTAACCAAAGAGGGTAAAGAGAAAGAAAAACAGGAAATCCGACAATGCATATAGTGCAGGCAACGGAAGCCAGGAAATGGGGAGAAGTAAAAGGTAATAGAATAGTGCGCTGATGATATTTCCCATAATGTGGCGGCAAATATAGTTTGGTTTTTGAAAGGAACCTGCTTCACGGGAACTAAAAATTCGAGTTACTTTTGCGCTCAAATCAATTGTGTGGAAGTTACGATCAGAAAAGGCAGGGTAGAAGGGAAAGTACATGTGCCATCATCAAAAAGCCTTTTGCAACGCTATTTAATAGGAGCACTCCTTGCCGAAGGCGTCACTGAATTATATGATGTGCATCACTGCAATGATACCCTGGCATGCCTTGATGCTGTTCAATCTTTTCAGTCGCAATCCCAAATCGGTTCCGGTTTGAGAATTGAAGGCGGTAATGGAGTTATTTATCCTTCCATTGATAGGATTAATTGTGGTGAATCCGGTTTTGCCTTGCGTGCGCTCGCATCAGTTGCAGCTTTGGCAGCCGGGCAGATTACTTTAACCGGTTCAGGATCCTTGCAAAGGCGCCCTGTCAGTTTTTTTGAAAACGTGTTTCCTGAATTAGGTGTTGAATGCAAAACCAATGGTGGATTTCTTCCGCTTAACGTTAGGGGACCTATGCGGTTCAAAGATATCTCAATTGACGGATCATTGAGTTCACAGTTTCTCTCCGGCTTGCTGATTGTTTATCCGCTTGCAAACAAGGATCATGTTATCGATGTCAAAAACCTTAGTAGCAAACATTACATTGACCTCACTTTGCAGGTGATGAAGGATTTTGGAGTGAATGTGACACATGAATCCTATCAGAAATTTTTTATTCCCGGGAATCAGAAATACAAATCCTGTAAAGCAGTGATCGAAGGTGACTGGAGCGCGGCTTCCTTTTTGTTGGTAGCTGGGGCAACTGCAGGTGAAGTAACCGTCAATAATCTATCGATGAATTCTTTGCAGCCGGATAAAGCCATTGTTGAGGTATTGAGAAGCTGCGGTGCAGAAGTTACGTTGAATAACAATTCTGTATCGGTCACCTCTTCTGACTTCAAACTTCGAACTTCAAACTTCAAATCGCGAGGTTTCACTCACGATCGCGAGCAAGCCTCGCGACTTCAAACTCACAACCTCAAACCCTTTAAATTTGATTCCACCGATTGTCCGGACCTGTTTCCGCCTTTGGTTGCCCTTGCAGCTAGATGTAATGGCATATCAGAAATAACAGGCGTTCAAAGATTGATTCACAAAGAAAGCAACCGTGCATTAGCTTTGCAGCAAGAGTTTTCAAAGATGAATGACAAGCTGATTTCAATTGAAGGAAATAAAATGATCATCTGTGGCGGATTGCCATTGAAAAGTGCAAATGTTGATTCGCATAACGACCACCGAATCGCCATGTCGCTTGCAATAGCCGGACTGAATGTTGAAGGCGGAATTCAAATTAGCGGATGTGAATCTGTACAAAAATCATATCCTGATTTCTTTGCCAACCTTGAAAAACTCATCATGAATTGATATTTATTTTCTTAATCACTTCATCACCTAATCACCTAATCACTTCATCACCCAATCACCTCCTCAACACCTCCCACAATGAACTCTTTCGGAACCATATATCGCACTCATGTCTTCGGCGAATCCCATGGAAATTTAATCGGTGTATTGATCGACGGATGCCCTGCAGGTATTCCGCTTGCAATTGATGATTTCAAAGAGGACCTCTCACGCAGAAAAGCGGGGGCAAGCGCAACTACGTCAAGAATTGAAGATGATATTCCACTGATTCAGTCTGGTGTTTTTAATGGTTTTACTACCGGTGCTCCAATATGTATTGTATTTGAAAACAAAAATATACAGTCGAAGGATTATGATCAACTGAAAATTCAGCCGCGTCCCGGACATGCAGATTTTGTGGCGCAACAAAAGTTTCATGGCTTCAATGACCACCGTGGCGGCGGACATTTTTCCGGACGGCTTACACTATCTTTAGTTGCAGCAGGTGTCATTGCTAAGAAGATTCATACTGGTATTGAAGTCACTGCCAAACTTATTGAGGCCGGTGGAAATAAAAACATTGAAGAAGCCGTTGCCCTTGCCATAAAGAATCAGGATTCTATTGGGGGAATAGTGGAATGTATAGTTACCGGCTTGCCGGTAGGCCTTGGGGAACCATTTTTCAATTCAGTCGAGTCATTGATCAGCCATGCAGTTTTTTCGATTCCTGCCATCAAAGGAATTGAGTTTGGCTCGGGATTTTCATCGGCAAGAATGACAGGAAGTAACCACAATGATTCTATTATTGACGCTTCAGGAAAAACAAAAACAAATTTTGCAGGCGGCATTAATGGTGGAATTACAAACGGCAATGAATTAATTTTTCGGGTCGCTGTGAAGCCGCCCAGCAGTACGCCACAGCCTCAGCAAACATTGAATATGGAGTCGGGCAGGGTGGAAGAACTGATGGTTGTAGGCAGACATGACCTTTGCATTGCGCTCAGGGTGCCTGTGGTGGTTGAAAGCGCAGTGGCCATGGTGCTGGCTGATCTATTGCTTGTTGACCAAATACAAAGACAGAACAGAAGTCGCAGTTGAGTGGTACTTCAATCGAGAATTATTTTTTCTGATTTTTTAAAGATTACTCTGCGTGTGTCTAGGTATGTGGACCGTTTTACTTTCCCAATACAAAAAGTAACACGCTTTCTAAATCAACACGTTAGCTTTGGGAGGTACAAATGGGGTACAGGAACGATGAAAATTATCACGAATAAGGTATTCTAAAAATTGATTGCTTTAATATAATACAAGCCAAAGCAAAAAAATTACAAGTGCCGTTCCTATCAGTATTGGAATTGCCCCATCAAGATCTATTTCTTCCGTAGGCAAATTCAACTTAGTCTTGCACTCTTATTGCTTTTTGTGGTTAAGAGGTATTCCCGAAAATCATTGCAGAACATTTCATTCAGATCAGCAAATTTCAAATTCCCATTCGTAAAAGTTTCAAGGAAATGAAAAGCCGAGACCCAGTTATCATGGTTCGATTCTTTACGCTTTTCTGCTAACTTTTTGAAGTAGGTAACGAATGAAGTTTCCGCCAACTCTTTTTTTCTCAACTGTTCCTTTTCGTAACCCGTATAAATTTCAGGCTTGTTTAATTGGTTGTCTCGCTTCTGCCTTATCTGTTCCGCCAACTGTAACGTGTCTTTGTTATGCTGCTTATCAATTGGGTTTTTTGCTTTATCAAAAATGTAAAGCCCCAAAAATTCCCTTCGGGTTTGTACGCCTGTTTCGGGGTGGAGTATCGCAGGGTAAAAATCCAAATACAAACTTTGTCTCTTACCTGAAATTGTCTTTTGCCTTAACTTAACCTTTGTTGTGACGTAAACGAATAAGCCTTTTTTCATTTTTGAAATCCCGTTTCGCTTAATCAAATTATAAAGTGCCGCTTCTGAAATGCCATATTTGTTTTGCACCTCAGCAATGGTGTAACAATCACTTTCTTTCCACTCCTTTTGCTGGGGTTCGTAGTTGGCCTGAATTGGTTGCGGAGGCGCGAATAGTTTGTCAACCTCCGCACGCTTAATAAGTGTTTTCCTCTCTGCGAGGTTCACAGCATTGATTGTTTCGTTTTCTATTAACCTGTAAGCTGTGCGAATGGAACAGCTTAGAAGTTGTGCAACGTCCCGTACTGTTAAAAACTCCTTTGCCTTAATTTCTTCAATCGGTTTCGCTCTGATAAGTTGGGTTTGCTTATCGCTTACCTCAACCTTGCTGGCTCTTAATCTTGCCTTGTAAGCACGTTTAGCGCACGTATCACTGCAATACTGGGTAACCGTGGTTCGGGCTGTGAAATCATTGCCGCAATGCTGGCAAACACGTATAAGCTTCAAATTAGAACTCATTAGATTGCTTTAAGTATCGTTAAGTATAAATAAGTGTATTTAAGTGCCATAAATTCGCCAACCATTCAAAAATTTTGTACCTCAGTGCTTCAAGGTACAACAAAGGTACAAGTTATTGCTGAATAAATGGATAGTAAACCTGAGTAAATATCAACAGCATCACACTAAAAAAGCCCTATTATCAGGGCTTTTAGAGCATTATTAGCAAAGTTGTTAATTGTTTGTTTTTGGGTGGTTACTTTCCAATACAGAAGCGTGAAAAGATATTCGCCAGCAACATATCATTTGTCACTTCACCGGTGATCAGTCCCAAATGATAAAGGGCATTTCTAATTTCCGGCGCTATCAAATCTCCTGAGAGTTTTTTATTCAACCCCTCCAATACAAGTTGAAGAGATTCATTTGTGTGCTGCAATGCCTCTGCGTGCCTGGCATTTGTGACAATTACATTATCATGTTTGGTATGAGATAAATTAATTTCATCCAGCAGCTTTTTGGTAAGGATAGGCAGGTTGAGTTTTTCTTTTGCAGAGATGAAAACGACTTCGCCAAATCCGTCAAATTCATTTTTTAGCTTTTCATGTTCCTTCTTATCGACCTTATTCCCTGCAAGGATGACCTTATAGTTTGTCGAATGAACATTCTTTTTCAATTCCTCCAGTTCGCTTCGCAGAGATGCAGGTGTGGATTCATTCACATCGAATAAATAGATCAGCACCGGACTCTGATTGATCTTTTCCATCGTACGGCTTACGCCAATGCTTTCAATGGCATCGCTCGTCTCTCGGATTCCCGCGGTGTCTATAAACCGGAACTTTATTCCTGACAAAACAATTTCTTCTTCGATGGTATCCCTTGTCGTTCCTGCTATATGACTTACTATGGCGCGCTCGTCATTCAGCAATGCATTTAGCAAAGTGGATTTTCCTACATTCGGTCTGCCGGCTATTACTACAGGAATTCCATGTTTGATCACATTTCCTAATTCAAAAGAGGAAATCAGATTTGAGATATGAGACATGATATGTCCAATGAGTTCAGCAAGTTGCTTCCTGTTTGCAAATTCTACGTCTTCCTCGCTGAAGTCCAGTTCCAGTTCAATCAGTGATGCAAAATTGATCAGCTGCTCACGTAACTGTTTTATCTCAGATGAATAACCCCCACGCATTTGTTTTAATGCAAGGTCATGTGATGCCGATGAGTCAGATGCAATAAGGTCAGCAACTGCTTCAGCCTGCGATAAGTCCATCTTGCCATTCAGAAAGGCACGCAAAGTAAACTCTCCCGGTTGCGCATTCCTTGCTCCGTGTCTGTTGAGCAGTTGCAGGATTTGCTGTTGTATGAAAATTGAACCATGACAGGAGATTTCGACTACATCCTCTCCTGTATATGAATGCGGATTTTTAAAGACTGAAACCAGTACTTCATCAATCGTATTCTCTCCTTCCTTTATCCACCCGAAATGAATGGTATGCGAATCCTGCTCAGCGATTTTCTTTTTATTTTTTCCCTTCGCGACAAAAACACCGTCAGTAATCTCAAATGCCCTCATCCCAGACACCCTAATCACCGCAATCGCCCCAACTCCCGCCGCAGTCGCCGGGGCTATGATTGTGTCACCATTATTTGAAAACTGTTGCATCTTTATTACTTCCTCCTGTATCTGATATTTCTTTTGTCTTAATTATTTAACGAAACCTGTTGCATCTACAAATTCCCTCCCCTCTCCCTCGGAGAGGGGCCCGGGGGAGAGGCCCCCAATACCCGCTGCTGTCGCCGGAGCTACAATTATATCACCATTGTTTAAAAACTGCTGCATACCTAAATATCTTCTTGCTTCTTTCGCCTTCTAACTTATAACTTCTAACTTTTGAATTGTGCCTTCTAACTTTTGCCTCTTGTTATTCCCTGCTTCAACATCCCACCACCGTCCATTATTTCCCCTTGTGACTTGTAACTTTTGACTTTTGACTTCTAACTTGTGACTTTTCATTTACTTCTTCCTATACACCCTCGCCGCTATCGCCGACAATATCAACCCCCAGCCAAATGAAAATACGAAAAGCAGAAAAAAGGAAATAATAGAGCCATTAAAACTCATCTCCATGTCTTTCATAGATTTTTCCATTTCTGCTTCCGTTGCATTTCGGGCCCGCATTTGATCAAGGGTGTAAACTTTCAGGGTTTCAAAAAACGCAGGATTAATAAATTTCTGATAGAGGTAGATAACGATCGTAAAACCGGCGCAATAAAGTAACGACATCAGCATACCATCCCGAAGTCCCTCATTGAAAGAATAGGTATCTCTTTGTCCGCGTGACTGATTCACCGTTACAAAAATCAGCACCCAGAACAATACCATCGGTAACATCCTCGTGTATTGGCCAATGTCATGACGGGTGGAATTCCAGCCCATAAAATGTTCAATCATGATCCAGACAGTGGAAATGGCCAGAGCAAGCAGGGCATATTTGACAGATGGTTTTGTTGGCATGTTAAATATTTTTGGTTTGATACAAAGAAAGGGAAAAAAGGGGACGGATGTCGGTTGATATCGAGGGGACTTTGCAACCTTTTGCCCAAATATCCTTTTCTCACTTAGTCACTTAGTCACTTAGTCAAATTGCCACTTAGTCACCCCATCACCCATTCAACTTAATCACCTCACCACTTAATCACCTCATCACTTAGTCACCTCTTCACCTAATCAACCAATCATCCAACAATTAATTTGCTATCGAAATAAAAACCTCTACCTTGTTCCTGCAAACTCTAACACCCCAACTCAGCTATGAAAAAAATCTTACTAGTTATTGCAATTCTGTTTTCTGCTTCCAGGATTAATGCCCAATGGGTATTACAAAACTCAAATATCTCTGCAGGATTTTATGCGCAGTTTATCAGCGCCGTTGATCCGGATATATGTTGGGGAATCGTTTCTGATCCTGCCAATAACCTGAACCCTGTGCAGGAATATACACGTACCATTGATGGCGGAATAAACTGGATCGGTGGTAACATCACCAATTGCGCCGGCCGTTGCCCTGCAAGTATTTTTGCCCTCAATGCCGATACAGCATGGGCAGCAATGTTCAGCGGAACAGGGGGGCCTGGAACAGGAGCTATCATGCGGACTGATGATGGCGGTAATACCTGGAACCAGCAAACTACTGCGCTGTTTACTGCAACCGGCAACTTTCCTGATTTCATCTACTTCTGGGATGCAAACAATGGTATTTGCCTGGGTGATCCTACAGGAGGCTATTTTGAAATATATACCACCATTGATGGCGGAACTACCTGGATCCGTGCCAATCAGGCAGAAATTCCTCCGCAGTTAAATGGTGAGTTCGGCATTACAGATGTATTTACCGCTGACCATGGAAGTACGCTTTGGTTCGGAACAAACTTCGGCCGCATATTTAAAACTACAGATAAAGGGTATAACTGGACAGTTGCACAAACTCCTTTTGCAGATTTTATCGGTGCCATTGCTTTCCGTGATGCCAATAACGGATTGTGCGTTAGCGGAGGCGCTACTGGTTCAGCGGATGTTGCAAGAACAACTGACGGTGGTGCAACCTGGACGCTCGTCGGAACCAATACTGCAGGGATGACTTTGAAGGGTGGACTTTGTTATGTACCGGGAACCGATTCAACATATTTTATTTCGACTCCTTTTGCAGGAACGGTAGATGGAACTACTTTCAGTCCGAACGATGGCAATGCATGGATTCCTGTCGATAACCTGATTCACACCGATATTCAGTTTGTAAATGATTCGGTTGGATGGACCGGTTCAAATGAAATGGCTGCTCCAATGTTCAAGTGGAGTACACCAATTACAGTTGCATTAAATGATGTTGCATCACAAAGTATTGATGTGGCAACAAGCACAGGACTCATTATCCAAACCCCCAAAGCAACTATCATCAACAATGGACTAAATGTTCAATCATTCAATGTAACGATGACGATATCAGGAGGCTATTCATCAACGAAATCAATTTCAAACCTCGCATTTTACAATACTACGCAGGTTGATTTTGATCCGTGGACTCCTTCTGCTACAGGAAATTATACGATCAATATCTATACTTCTTTAGGAACTGACTCGGATCATAATAACGATACTTTAATAAAGAGTGTGGATGTATTTGAAGCTTTCCCTAACTGTGGTTGGTATGATAAAGCACCAATTGCATCAGGCACTTTTGGATTGGCAGGCGCCTTTTATCTGGACGGTTGGACTTCCACTTCTCCGGGAAAACTTTATTCTGTTGGTGGTGCGGTTGCAGGAGTGATTGCAACTGCCATGCAGGAGTATTCAACCGTTTCAAATGCTTGGAGTCCTTCTCCGGATATGCCAACCGGCAAGTACCAGTTCAGTGCAAATACTGTTGGCTATAAGATCGTTTGTGCCGGTGGTTATAGTTCCGGTTTTACACCTGATCCTAATACTTATGTTTATGATATCTCAACTTCATTGTGGACTGTAATGGCACCAATGCCAATCCCGGTAGGTGATTATGCATCAGGAGTTTATAGAGATTCATTAATCTATTATATAGGTGGATTTGATGGCATCCAAGATCAGGATATCGTTCAGGTATATGATGTGGTAAATGACACATGGAGTTCTGCTTCTGTTAAACCGGGAACACCTGTTGATGCATTGCGTGGAGCAATTAATATGGACAAAATTGTAGTTGTTGGTGGCTACTCTCAGTCATTGGGAGCACCTGTTTCCGAAGCATATATCGGAGCCATTGATGCACTAAATCCGCTTAACATTACCTGGACTGCATTACCTGACTATCCTGCTGGCCGCGCTTCAAGACTTGGTGCCGGAAGTGTATTCATGGATCTACGACCGTTGGTAATTTTCACCGGGGGCGATCCTACAGGTGCCGGACAGGAAGGTCTTGCTGATACCTGGGGTTATGATATCAATGCAAACCAGTGGCTGATCGGTTCAGCAAAGACAACCGGAGTCAGCAACATCAGCAACCTTTGTGGTGTGATAGCCAATGATACTTTATGGATGGCTTGTGTTGCCGGTTACAATGGAAACGGTGTCTTCGGAACGCAGAATGAATGGCTTTGTCTTGGCCCTCAGGTATGGACAGGAGTCAATGAGCATTCGTTAACTGCTGCACAAGGTTCATTGTTTTTATATCCAAATCCGGCCGCAGAGAAACTGACAATTGGAATAGGGCAGGGCGCATTCACCGGCGTTCAGATATTCAATGTTTTAGGCGAAAATGTACTCACGCTGACGCAGCAAAACCTGACCATGAGATCACAATCTGTAACAATAGACATATCAGGCTTAAAGCCCGGTGTTTATTCGGTGAGAGGAACCACTGATTCAGGTATTTCAAATGCCACTTTTGTAAGATCAGAAAACCGGTAACCGGATAGAATCAAATATGATTTTCATTAGAAATGACGGGCTCAAACCCGTCATTTTTTTTATAATACCATTACTCAGTTCAAATTAATCCAATAATGTTTTTGGTATAATGCCGATAGAGTAGCTGTTATAGTTCAAAAGCCGCAAGGCGCATTGGACTATTACAGATACCGTATCGGTATAACCAATCTGAACATTTTTCGTTAGAAAAGATTTATCAGGTAAAACTTCAGAAAATGTCAGAAACGACCACAGGAAATCAAACAAAAGGGGGCGAATTTTTAATCAAAGAAACCAGGGCTCAGGATATTTATATTCCCGATGAGCGCAACGAAGAACAGCAGATGATGGTGCAGGCCTGCCACGATTTTCTGGAGCAGGAAGTATATACCAAGATCGACCGCATTGATGCACAGGAGGAAGGGCTCATGCAGTCCTTGCTCGACAAAGCCGGTGAACTTGGATTGCTGGGAATTTCAATCCCTGAAGAATACAGCGGGCTCGGAAAAGATTTTACAACAGGTATGCTTGTGACTGATGCACTCGGCGCCGGATATTCATTTTCTGTTGCTTACGCCGCACATACAGGAATAGGAACCTTGCCTATATTATATTACGGTACAGATGAGCAAAAGAAAAAATACATCCCGAAACTTGCTACCGGGGAATGGAAAAGCGCTTATTGTTTGACGGAGCCTAGTTCAGGTTCAGATGCCAATTCAGGAAAAACAAAAGCCGTGCTCACGCCTGATGGAAAACATTATTTACTGAATGGCCAGAAAATGTGGATCACCAATGGTGGCTTTGCCGATCTCTTTATCGTGTTCGCAAAAATTGATAACGATGAAAACCTAAGTGCATTTATTGTTGAGAAGACTTTTCCGGGGATCACACTCAATCCGGAAGAGCATAAAATGGGAATTAAAGGGAGTAGTACAAGACAAATTTTTTTCAATGACTGCAAAGTCCCTGTAGAAAACCTCCTCAGCAAAAGAGAAAACGGATTTAAGATTGCAGTCAATATTCTCAATCTCGGAAGAATCAAGCTTGCAGGCGCTGCCATCGGCGGATGCAAGCGGACCATTACACAGAGTATCATGTATGCCAATGAAAGGCAGCAGTTCGGCAGACCGATTTCAAAATACGGAGCCATCAGATATAAGATCGCCGAGCAGGCAATCCGTACCTATGCCTGCGAGAGTGCCATTTTTCGTTGCAGTAAAAACATTGAAGATGCCACCAATGAATTGATTGCTTCCGGAATGGAGGAAGGCAAAGCCAAGTTGAAAGGGGTGGAGCAGTTTGCAGTGGAGGCTGCCATCCTTAAAGTAAATGGCAGTGAAGTTCTTGATTATGTTACAGACGAAGGCGTTCAGATATACGGTGGTATGGGCTACAGCGCTGATGCACCCATGGAACGTGCTTACCGCGATGCACGCATCAATAGGATATTTGAAGGAACCAATGAGATAAACAGGATGCTTACCGTGGATATGATGCTGAAGCGTGCAATGAAGGGCGAACTGGATTTACTCACACCTGCCACTGCCGTTTCCAAAGAGCTCATGAGCATTCCGGATTTCAGTAACGGAGAAGACAACCTTTTTTCAGCAGAGAAAAAATACATTGCCAATTTCAAGAAAGCAGTACTGCTCGTTGCCGGCGCAGCAGTGCAGAAGTTAATGATGCAGCTTGCCAAAGAACAGGAAGTCCTCATGAACATAGCCGACATGATGATTGACCTCTACA
>JAPLDB010000223.1:0-4547 GCA_026391975.1 Bacteroidota bacterium
TGACCGACATGACAGGAAGAAGTATTACTGAGATGAACAATAATGTAGAGGAAGGTAGCAATCATATTGAGCTGAATACATCGGCTCTTGCGAAAGGTGTGTATTTGGTTGGCGTTAAATCTCCGGACAATCAATTCTTAGTCAGGAAACTGATTATTGAATGATCTCCATTAAGTATATGAAAGAAGTCCGCTATTAATTTACATAGCGGACTTCTTTATTTTGTGAAATCAATATCAATATCTGCGTCTCTTAAATGGTTTGCAGTGTTCTCTTTGAAAAGAGGTCATTCTTACCCATAGGGTAAAAGTGCCAAAGAGATACCAATCTTTATCTGATGGGGTTCCACGTTCTTTTCCTTCATAGATCGGATAATCAGGAATGGAATCGCTAAATGCACCGGGGTCAGAAAAAAGTGCAGCGTCATTTCCTTTGGAAGCCCTTAACTGGTTAAGATCAGGGTAGGTGGTGCTAACATCATCCAGGTAATCGGTAAATGTTCTACGGGCAGAAACCTGTATTCCTATTCCAACACTTTGTCCAATACTAATCTTAATTCCACCGCCAATCGGAATCGCCAAAGCGACCCTGCTGTAAGGTTTAGGCCTGCCCGGTAACCCCTGGCCTTCAGTACCTAAGGGCTGTAGCTCAACACCGCCGCTTTTGGGGTTAAATTTAAAAACTGACAATCCTGTAAACAGATATGGTGTAAAGGGGTAATTTGAATTTCCTGTTTCGTACCTGAAGAAGTTGAATTCGATTCCGGGTGTAAAGTCAAGAATCGTTGAAGAGAAATTCAGGTTTCGGTTCTTTTCAAAAGCAGTTTTTGAGAAAGCGTCATCTCCTGATACTTTTCCATAGTTAAACTCAGCGATCCAACTCCAGTGTAGATTCCAATTATGCCGAAGGAAAACACCTCCCGCAAAATGGATAAATTTTGTATCAAATGAATGAGGCGAGAGTTCCCCCTTGTATCGCGATACTCCCAGTTGAATTCCAACTTCATTGTATTGAGCAAATACTGAAGTTGTAGTAAAGAAAAACAGGACTTAAACAGACAGTAATAAAACAACCGAACGCCACTTAAATTGTAATTTCATTGAAGAAATAACCTCAACGGATCAAAAAGGAAAATGTTTGTAGTGTGACTAAAATCTAGGAAGGTTATTTCTTCCAGTCTTAATCTTATAATTCACGCTGAAAACGGCGAACATATAAGAGTCTTTGTACCTGGGATCACCTCTTTGTTGGCCCGCAGCAGTAATACGGCCTGCCTCAGCGTCGCTTCTATCACTTGGGTTGGCAAGAAACTGACCGACATCATACTGCTCACCTGACTGATATTGTGAAAGGTCGATATAAGTAGTACTGACGTCATCGATGTAATCAGTAAACGTTTTCCGGATACCGAATTCAAGCCCCACTCCCCATTGTCTGTCGATTGTATATTTAAAGCCAATACCAAGGGGTATGCAAAGTTGAATAGTTGAATATTTTTTACGCGTAGGAACATACCCCTGACCCTCGGTATTGTAGTCACGGAGGTTGTACGTTTGTCCCTGAAATTCTGCTTTGGGGTTAAAGTAGAAAACGCCTACACCGGCAAACAAATATGTGTAGAGTTCATAGCCTTTCAATCCTCTAACTTTTTTTAGCCTGTACCTATGTCCAATTTGTTCTTGCTGAAAAGCACCTTCAAAGTTCAGGCTCCACTCATAAATATCTGAAAAGAAATTAATATTTCTGGTATGCCTGAATTTTTCTGTTGTCAATTTATCATCACCCGAAACCCGGCCATAAGTAAGATGGGTATTGACAGCAAAATAATTGCTTAACTTATAACGTAGACCCAGTGCTGCCGCAAGTCTGGTCTGAGAAAATTCTAAATCGCGAAAATAATGCGTGCCTATTTGATTTGCACCGCCTAATTCACCTAAAAAATTAGTAACCCCTGCACCAATACTGAACTCATACCTTTGGCGCTTCCAACGTTGTGCATTCACCAGTGAAGGTAAGATGATCAACAATAAAAGTAAGAAAGTAAATATTTTTTTCATTTTTCTGGGGAAGGCAAATGTAGAATTATTTTCTAAAATTCAAGATTGTTTTACGGCAAAAATCAAAAATAAGTTCGTTTAAAATGGGTGAGAAAATGCCTTATTTGACCTAATAAATCAATTTCTGCTATCCAAACCCCAATTCAACTTGCTTCTCAATGTTCCCAGGAAGTTCTCATTGCTTAAGCGGACGAGGTTAACGGAATAGCTTTCTTTTCTAACTGCAAGCTGGAATGACGAATCGATAGTTGCTGATCTGGAATCAAGTGTGGCCATGAAATTCTGACTTCTGCCTTCAACTTCAAGGGATACCACGTTTTTGTCAGATACAATAATCGGGCGGACATTCAAATTGTGAGGCGCAATAGGAGTGATTACAAAGCTCTCACTCTGAGGAACAATAATTGGACCTCCACAACTCATAGAATATCCTGTAGATCCTGTCGGGGTAGCGATAATTAATCCATCAGCCCAATAACTATTGAGGTATTCACCATTAAGGTATGTATGGATTTTTATCATCGAAGATGTTTCCATTTTGTGAATAGTGAAATCATTCAATGCGATGTTATTCCCATTAAACACCGGATGGTTGCTTTCCACTTTTAGCAGTGTTCGCGCTTCTACACTATAATGCCCCTTAGAAAGTGCTTCAACAGCATTGGAAATATTTTCTTTTGATATGCTGGAGAGAAAACCAAGCCGACCGGCATTCACACCTGCGATTGGAATATTGGAATCTTTTACAAGCAGAACCGTATCCAGCAAAGTGCCATCGCCGCCGATACTGAAAAGAAAATCTGCTTTGCCAATAAGGTCTTCATTTGTTTCAAAAAAAGGAAACGAAGCAATGTTCTTCAGCTCTGACTTCAGGAATTCATAATACTGTTTATGAATAATGACAGAACAACCAGAAGTTGCAAGAATCTTAAGGACATTTTCTGCAAAAGAAATTTGGGAAACATTAACAGGTCGTCCGTAAACGGCAATCGTCATATTCTGCAATTAGATAGGAGCAGCAAAGTGAAGAAATAAACCGGACTCTCCAAATTTATTGAACGAATAGTCCAGCCGTATGATAATATCATAATAGCTCACAAAATCGATCCCCAGGCCATAGCCTATGAGCCATGAGTTAGGCAATCGATTGCTCGTATTGCGCACATTTGAGAACTGAGTGTCCTCAACGTAGCCGGCATCACCAAAAATGTTGAGGTAAAATGAAAAAGGGATTGTTGCAAATTTTTCAAAGGGAATAAACCCGGCATGTAATTCTTTTTTTGGAAAGAGTTCAAACTTCAGGTTGGTTTTAATAAGGGCAAAATGTTGTCCATCGACAACATAATATTCATACCCCCTCACGTAATCCCTGCCAAAGCCAAGTGCGCGCGTATTGTAGTAAGGTTGAAAGCGATGGTCAGATATTTTGCCCCTGAATGACGCACTGCCATAAAATCTTCGATTAAATTTCCAGAATTTTTTAATTTCTCCGGTGAGGTAAGCATAATTTACGTCATCATTCAGCAGCGAAATTCCGTTTTTCGCCAATTCAATATTGTATGTATATCCTTTCAATGGATAATACACGTAGTCCCTGTGATCCTTTCTGTACAGGTACCTTATTGAAAAGTATTTTTCATCTGATTTTCCGTTGGCAAGGTATTCAGGGTTTAATTTCAGAACAGTATCCTGCACTTCAATATTTGTAAATCCTGCGGAGAAATAGTGGGTAATGTACAAGCCTTTCCTGTAAGTATATTCCACAGCGCCGGAATAAGCCACTCTTGCATATTCCGCAGTATCCTTGTAGTATGCAATGTCATCTTTAATTGTCTGATAGGCTGCCTGGTGATTGCGTGAATACGAGAAGCCAAAACTTAACCCGCTGTGCTGGTTTTTATTTATGTAAGGTATACTGTAAGAAAAACTGATTTGCTGAATATAGCCAAGCCTGACTGCAAGTGCCACCGTTTCATTTCTTCCGCGGAAATTATTCCATGATAATACGCCTCCGTAAACAATCCTGGAATAGTCTTTTGTGCGCCACCATACATTGAAGTTGCGGTCTACAACTTCAAATACCGGCAATGGGAAAATATACCAGCGTTCTTTGACAATGACGAAAATCGAGGTAGTTCCTTCGGGAGTTTTAAGGTATGTGAGGTTTGCAATATTAAAGAGCGACGTATTGTACAGGTTTTCCTCGCTGCGAATTCGTTTCGCGTCGAAATCTGAATTTGAAAGTGTGTCGCCTTTTTGGAAAGCAAGTTCACGTAATAGAATGTGGTCCCTGGTTATTTTATTTCCGATTAGAGTAATATCTCCGATCACGGTTTCAGATGTGTCCGGGTCAGAAGTTTTGGTCAAATACTGACCGGAAACCTGAGCATAGCCGGGTTTCAAAAATATAAGAAAGAGGAAAAAAAAAGTACGAAACCTTAATTTATGGAGCAACATTTAAAAATAAAAACATCAAATATCAAGATATTT
>JAPLDB010000223.1:4590-8766 GCA_026391975.1 Bacteroidota bacterium
ATTCTGGTTATAATGTTCTTTAACAAGGTAGCCATGCCTTGTGAAGGAGGAAATAATACGCGTGAGGTCAGTAAGGTTAATCTTTAACGTAACGTCTATTGTTTCATTTTTTACATCAGGAGTAACATGTGAATTCAGAACGCGTGCGTCTTCACTTTCAACCAATCTTGCTAATTCACTGAGTGAATAATCGTGGGGTTTCATTTCAAGAACAATCACTCCCATGGCATCTTCAAAAATTCCACTTTCGATATAATGTTTCAGTACATCATTCAGCGTGATCAATCCCATGTAATTTTTATCATCATCGACAACAGGAACAACAGTTAATTTGTCCTTTGACAGCATTTTTACAACTTCAAAAACAGGCTGTGATGCTTTCACATAAGGTTTGATAAGAGACAATATCTGATTGGCGAGAGGCTGCTCCATGGAATCGAGTTTTAGGATATCCTCCTCAGAAATAAGTCCGAGATACCGTACACCTTCAACTACAGGAATATGAACCAACCTGAACTCTTCCATCCAGTTTAATGCGCGCAATCCCGTATCAGAAAGCTTGAGTGGGGGGTAAGAATCATTAATAAGTTCTTTGGCTGTCATTGTTATCTTAATACGGGATTCAGTGATAATTGGTTTTCCTGCTGCAAAGCTATGTCTTTTTATCTCTGCAATTTAACGTACCTTATTCACAGGATAAATTACTTTTGCAAAGACGAATCTTTTAATTCGAATATGACAAGACTGAGTGTAAACATCAATAAGATTGCAACCTTACGCAATGCTCGCGGGAGTAACATCCCCGATGTAATTAAATCTGCGAAAGATATTGAGCGTTTTGGCGCTCAGGGGATTACTGTACATCCAAGGCAGGATGAGCGCCATATTCGCAAAAGTGATGTGCGCGAGCTAAAAAAAGTGATCACGTCGGAACTTAACATTGAGGGTTTTCCATCTGAGGATTTCCTGCAACTGATCGAAGAAGTCCGGCCGGCACAGGCAACTCTTGTTCCGGATGCACCAAATGTTTTAACAAGCAATGCCGGTTGGGATACATTTAAGCACCAAGACTTTTTGAGGGATATTATCTCCAGGATTAAGTCATACAATGTCAGGGTTTCTCTTTTTATGGCTCCAGACGTAAGACTGATTGAACTGGCCAGATCGACAGGTACTGACCGCATTGAGCTTTACACTGAAGATTTTGCGAAACGTTTTTCATCAGATAAGGAAAATGGCATCGCTCCGTATATCGCTGCTGCTGTAAAGGCGAGTGAACTTGGCATGGGAATTAATGCAGGCCATGATCTCAGTCTTGATAACCTGGCGTATTTTGTCAGGCATATTCAAGGTTTAATGGAGGTCTCTATCGGGCATGCATTGATCAGCGATGCACTTTACTTTGGGCTGGAAAATACAGTACAGATGTACTTACGGGAAATCAAAAAGGGTAAACAAGAACTGCCTTAGGATGAAACTTTTTTTCAGAAAATCAGGAGAAGGAAGGCCATTGATTATTCTTCATGGCCTTTTTGGGATGAGCGATAACTGGATGACCTTGTCAAGGCAATTCACTGATAACGGTTTCCGGGTTTATGCCGTGGACGCCCGTAATCACGGTAGATCTCCGCATAGCGATGAGTTTAATTATCCAAAGATGAGTGAAGACCTTATTGAGTTGATGGATGATGAAAACATTTCAGCAGCAACAGTGATTGGTCATTCCATGGGTGGGAAGACGGCGATGTGGCTTGCCTGCAAACATCCTGACCGGGTTTCAAAACTCATTTCAGCTGACATCTCCCCCAAATATTATGAACCTCATCACCAGACAGTATTTGCAGCGATACATTCGGTTGATCTTGGGCAATTGACATCAAGGAAAGAGGCGGAAACGGGTCTTAGGGAGATATTGCATAACGAAGACACCATCCAGTTTCTTTTGAAAAATCTTTATTGGGATGAAAACGAAAAACTGGCATGGCGATTTTACATTACAGGAATTGAAAAGAACATTGGTTCTATTGGCGAGGCTTTGCCGGTTGAATACCGGTACAATGGAAAAACACTTTTTCTTCGGGGAGAAAAATCAGGTTATGTAACTGCCGGAGACGAGTCTGAAATTATAAAACACTTTCCAATTGCAATGATTAGCACTGTTTCCAACGCAGGACACTGGATTCATGCTGAGAATCCAAAAGGGTTTATGGACGATGTCTTGTCATTTCTTAAGTAAATTCCGCCATGTGCAGTCTTGAATATAAATATTCCTTTCTTCCGGAATTTGAATTTAAATAGCTGTTTAATTCCAACTAGACTCTTTAATCTTCATTATCTTTGCATTATGAATAAGCCTTCTTTTGACGAAATTTATATGGAACTTGCTCAAAACCTCGCTCGCAAAAGCCATTGCGTGAAGGCAAAAGTAGGGGCTGTGCTTACTAAAGATACCAGGATTGTTTCGCTTGGTTACAATGGTCCTCCTGCAGGTACACACAATTGTGATGAAGTGTGGCCTGGAACGGGATGCCCCCGGGATAGCAAGGGTAGTTGCTCACTTGCCCTGCATGCCGAGCAAAACGCAATTTTGTATGCATCTAAGAACAATGTTGTGATTGAAGGTTGCACCCTATATGTTACACTTTCTCCTTGTCTGGCGTGCGCAAGGGTTATTTACACACTAGGAATCAAAAAGGTATACTTTCTAAGCTCTTATGCCGAATTCAAGGGTCTGCCAACAGATGAAGGCGTGGACTTTCTCCTAAAATTCGGTGTTGAAGTAGAGCAATATCATAACGTAAAAGAAATGGCCGATTAGATTTTTCCTGAAACTTGAAGATTTAAAACCATTCTGCTATATCAACGTTATACCCTCGTAAAACAGTTTAATTAATCATTCAGAATTTGAACAAGTTCCGCATTTGGCTTCCATTCATCTTTGCTTTACTCCTTGCCGCAGGAATTTACATCGGCATGAAGCTCAATGAACCTTTTAACAATCAAAAATCATTTTTCTCATTCCGTACGGGTCAGTTTAACAAGATCAATGATGTGGTTAACTATATCAGTCAGGAATATGTTGATACGGTGAATCAAAAGAAATTAGTTGAAAGTACGATCGAAGATATGCTGCACCAGCTGGATCCGCATTCAGCATATATTCCTGCTGAAGATTTACAGGCGATGAATGAACCTCTTGAAGGAAATTTCGATGGAATAGGCGTAGAATTTCATGTGCAGCAGGATACAATTATGGTTGTAGCAGCAGTAAGCGGAGGACCTTCCGAACAATTGGGTATCAGGAGTGGTGATCGCATAGTTAGAGTTGAGGATAAAAATGTCGCCGGAATTCATATCTCCAATACACAAGTCACTCAGATGCTGCGTGGTCCCAGTGGTACCAAGGTAAGAGTAGGCATCTATCGGAGAGGAAATCCCAAAATTGTTGAGTATACAATCACGCGCGGAAAGATTCCTGTATTTAGTGTAGATATCAGCTACATGCTTGATGATAAGATTGGCTATATCAAGGTGTCTCATTTCGCGGAACATACATATGAGGAGTACATCAATGCATTTACTAAACTAAAGGAAAAAGGACTTCAAAGTCTGATACTTGATTTACGGGGTAACCCTGGAGGCTACCTTAAAACAGCTATTCAGATTGCTGATGAATTTTTACCGGCCGGCAAGCTGATAGTATATACCCAAGGGCATGCAAGACCAAAGGAATCGTTTAGTTCTTCATCAAGGGGATTTTTTGAAAAAGGAAAACTAATAGTGTTGATTGATGAAGGAAGTGCATCGGCCAGTGAGATTGTATCCGGTGCAGTGCAGGATTGGGATCGCGCAACCATTGTAGGCAGAAGGTCGTTTGGAAAAGGCCTTGTTCAGGAGCAAAGTAGTTTTCCCGATGGATCAGCCATCAGGCTTACAATTGCCCGTTATTATACACCAACAGGGCGTTCTATCCAGAAGCCATACAATGAGGGTTATGATGAATATGAAAATGAATTGTATCAACGGATAAAAAAAGGGGAGTTAAGTTCAAGCGACAGCGTGCACTTTAGCGACTCATTAAAATACATTACACCGGGTGGCAAAGTTGTTTATGGTGGAGGAGGAATCATGCCTGATGTATTTGTCCCGCTTGATACTGTCGGCATTTCTTCAATG
>JAPLDB010000045.1:0-6930 GCA_026391975.1 Bacteroidota bacterium
TCAATCCTTTGTCTCTCTGCGCTTATCGCCTGTAATGGACAAAAAGGAAAAAACAGTTTAGACCTGAAGTCAAAAGCAGATTCTGTTGCATACGCAATTGGAACGAGTATCGGGGGAAGTATGAAAAAAGACGGACTCGATTCGTTAAACCTCGATATCCTTAAACAAGGACTTAATGCTGCACTCCGCGGAGACAGCCTGCTGCTTGATCAGATGAAATCACAGTCTGTCATCCAGTCTTACCTTCAGGAAAGACAGAAATCAAAAGATGCTGTGAATATTGAAAAAGGAAAAAAATTCCTTGAAGAAAATAAAAAGAAACCCGGTGTTACTGAATTGCCTGATGGTTTACAGTACCTCGTGTTAAAAGATGGTACCGGTGCTATTCCAACTGCAACTGACACTGTAATTGTGCATTACCACGGAACCTTGATCGATGGATCTGTTTTTGACAGTTCAATTGACAGAGGTGAGCCAGCGACATTCGCAGTAACAGGACAGGTTATCAAAGGTTGGGAAGAAGCATTGCAACTCATGAAGGTGGGAAGTAAATGGAAGGTGTTTATTCCGGCTTCGCTAGCCTGGGGAGACCGCGCAGCCGGTCCGAAAATTCCGGCAAACTCTACAGTAATTTTTGAAATGGAATTGATTTCAATAAAAGCAAAGTAATAAATTAAAAAAAAAATTTGAAAAGCTGATCGGTAACGGTCAGCTTTTTTTATTTTGTCTCCAGTACAAGATCTTCAGCTTCTACCATTGCTCCTTCTTTGAGTGATACAGACAAAACAGTAAGCTCCTTCGCAGCAGTTATAGTGGTTTCCATCTTCATGGCTTCAATGGTAAACAAGGGAGTGTTTTTCTTTACTGCTTCACCATTTTTTACAAAAATCTTTGAAAGCCTTCCCTGCAACGGCGCACCAAGCTGGGTCGGACCACTTGCCTTGATATGCTGAACCTTTTTTATGACAGCCTTTTTGTCGATCACCTCGATCTGTCTGGTTTGCCCGTTCAAACGGAAGTAAACACTGCGCTTTCCTTCATCATCAATATGACTGCCAACATACAATAACCGGATCAGTAATGTTTTGCCCTCTCCAATGTTGACCATGATCTCCTCATTCGATTTCATACCGTAGAAAAATGCCGGAGTAGGAATCATACTTACATCGCCATGTCTTGTTTTGAATTGATAATATTCATCGAAGACCTTTGGATAGAATTTGTAAGAAAGAAAATCTAGAAACGACTGGTAGTTGTCGTACTTTTTCTGAAACTCATCGAACTCTGAGATAAAATCAATTGGTGTCAGATGGGCATTCGGCAGATCCGTATACGCCTTTTCATCTTTCAATATCATTTTCTGAAGTTTCTCCGGAAATCCGCCCGGCGGTTGACCCAAATCGCCCTTGAACATACTTTTCACACTTTCGGGAAATGAAAGTGATTCTCCTTTGGTAAGAATATCTTCACGGGTAAGATTCTGGGTGACCATGAACATAGCCATGTCACCAACTACTTTTGAAGATGGGGTGACTTTTACAATATCGCCGAAAAGTTCATTCACAACTTCGTATGACTTCTTAATATCATCCATCCTTTCTGCAAGACCCATCGAAACAGCCTGTGGTTTCAGGTTAGAATATTGTCCTCCGGGAATTTCATGTTTGTAAACTTCGGCTGTGCTTGCCATAAGTCCGCTTTCGAAAGGATAATAGTATTCACGTACATCCTCCCAGTAATTGCTGAATGCATTCAGGGATTCAATATTAAAGTCAACTTCATGCTTCGTATTCCGCAGTGCTTCAACCAAGGTATTGAAGTTGGGTTGTGAAGTCAAGCCGCTCAGTGAACTCAGCGCAACATCAACAACGTTCACACCGGCTTCAATGGATTTCAGATATGTCGCCAGCTGAATCCCTGAAGTATCATGTGTATGGAGGTGGATCGGGATCTTTATTGTTTTCTTTAGCTCATTGATCAAAATTTCAGCTGCATAAGGCTTTAACAATCCGGCCATATCCTTGATCCCAAGTATATGTGCACCGGCATTCTCAAGTTGTTTAGCAAGGTCAAGATAATATTGAAGTGAAAATTTTTTTCGCTTCGGATCCATGATATCTCCTGTGTAGCAAATGCAGGCCTCAGCAATTCCACCTGTGCTGTTTCTTACGGCGTTGATGCTTACTTCCATACTCTTCACCCAGTTGAGCGAATCGAAAATCCGGAAAACATCAACTCCATTTTCAAAACTCTTTTCGATAAATTTTTCTACAAGATTATCAGGGTAGGAGGTATAGCCTACAGCATTCGAACCCCTGATCAGCATTTGTAGCAGGATGTTCGGAACTGCTGTTCTTAAAAGTTGCAAACGTTTCCATGGGTCTTCATGTAGAAAACGCAACGCCACATCAAAAGTTGCTCCGCCCCAAATTTCCATGGAAAACAATTGCGGGTGATGTTGCGCAAAACTTCCTGCAACGCGAAGCATATCGGTAGTCCTTACGCGGGTTGCAAGCAACGACTGGTGCGCATCACGCATGGTGCAGTCGGTGAACTGGACCTTCTTTTGTTCTTTCAGCCAGGTTGTAAACTTTTCCGGCCCCAAATGATCAAGCAACTGTTTGGTGCCTGCCATTGGAATTTTATCAGGGTTGGAAGCAGGTACTTTCGCAACCTGAAAGGGCCTCACCCCGACCCTCTCCGAGGGAGAGGGGGAAACAGCCAAGGCAGATTGAACATCAGTATTTCCATTCACCAGTACTTCAGCGAGGTACGAAAGAATCTTTGTTCCGCGATCCTGTTTTGTTTTGATGTCAAAGAGGTCAGGATGTTTTTCAATGAAACGGACTGTTACTTCTCCCTTTTCAAAAACAGGATGATGAATTACATTTTCCAGAAATGAAATATTTGTCTTAACTCCACGGATTCGAAACTCCACCAGCGCCCTGTGTAGTCGTGCAATTGCGCCTTTGAGGGTGCGTCCCTTAGCGGTAATTTTCACCAGCATGGAATCGAAGAACGGAGATACTTTTACTCCCTGGTATGAACTTCCTTCATCGAGCCGGATGCCATAGCCGCCTGCATGGCGGTAGGCAATGATGGTTCCGTAATCAGGCTTGAAATTATTTTGCGGATCTTCTGTTGTGATGCGGCACTGAATCGCAAATCCGTTGCAGCGTAATACATCCTGACTTTGTATGTCAATGCGTGGAGACTTGAGTGTTTCGCCATCGGCGATCAAAATCTGCGAGCGAACCAGGTCTATTCCGGTAATTTCTTCCGTAACAGTATGCTCAACCTGTATCCGGGGATTTACTTCGATGAAATAAATGTTGTGGTCTTTGTCGACGAGAAATTCTGCAGTGCCTGCATTGTTGTATTTCACCGCCCGTGCAATTTTCAGGGCATATTCGTAAAGTTTGTTTTTAGTTTCCTGCGGCAGGTTAGGGGCGGGGGCGATTTCGACGACCTTCTGAAATCTGCGCTGCACGCTGCAATCGCGTTCAAAGAGGTGAACTATGTTCCCTTCCTGATCGCCGAGGATTTGTACTTCGATGTGTTTTGGATCATCAATGAATTTCTCGATGAATATGGTGTCATCACCGAATGCATTTCCCGCTTCACGCTGCGCTTCAGTAAATGATTTTTCCAGTTCCTCTTCTTTGTGGATCACCCGCATGCCGCGACCACCACCGCCGGCACTAGCCTTGAAGATGATGGGAAAGCCAATGCGTTTTGCTTCACTTAATGCTTTTGCAGGCGAAGAAAGTTTTTCTTTGTTGTCTTCGATCACAGGCACACCGCATGCACGCGCCACTTCTTTTGAACGCACCTTGTCGCCGAGGGCATCCATTGCTTCTGCAGAGGGACCGATAAAAATTATTCCTTCTTCTGTGCAACGTCTTACGAACTGTACATTCTCTGAAAGGAAACCATAGCCGGGGTGAATGGCGCTGACTTTATTTTTTTTCGCCGTTCTGATGATTTCTTCAATGTCGAGATAAGGTTTTAACGGATCATCATTGCTGCCGATCTGGTAAGCTTCGTCTGCTTTAAACCGGTGCAGCGAGTAGCGGTCTTCAAACGTGAATACCGCCACGGTACGGATGCCGAGTTCAGAAGCAGCCCGAAGTACGCGAATGGCAATCTCGCCACGGTTGGCGACCATCAGTTTTTTTATCTTATTCATCAGATCTGAACTCTTTTTAGTTTCGATCAAAGATGGATAAAGAAGTGGGTTACGAAAGAAGAAGTAAATGTTCTTTTAAACAGAAATGTGTGCATGATAAAAATTTATCTCAGCTGAGAAATTACCTGAGAAACCTGTTCAACAGGTAAATTACAGGTTTTGTTCTCGCATACATATATGATAGTTTTTCTGTCAACGAAACGGTTTTCAAGAATTGTTAATTTTGAATTTCCATTCATTGCTCCTGAAAGAATTTTGTTTGGCAGATAATTGCCGGTCAATTCCTTCCTTTTTTCTTCAGCTTTTTTCCCGGCAATGGCAATTTCATAAAACGGATAAGTGTTCCACATCATCAATTCGCACCAGTTACTAAAAGATGAACCATAACGCGCCATTTCATTTTTTACATTGTGGAGCAGGGTTTTGGAAATATGTAAATACTTTTTGTCGTCAAAATATTTTCCAAGCAGAAACAAGGCTTTGGCCATGGATGAGTTGGAAGCAGGGGTTACATTGTCGTGGATTTCTTTTTTACGTGCAATTAATTGTGAATCAAGATTGGATGTGAAGAAGAACATACCTGTTTGTTCATCGAAAAAGTGTGCAAGAGCATAGTCAACAAAGTGTTTTGCTTCGTCCAGATATTTCTCTTCAAAAGTAGTTTCGTAAAGTTTAATGAGAGCTTCGATAAAAAATGAATAATCCTCAAGGAATCCAGCCCCTCTCCCGGCCTCTAGCCTCTCCCCAGCCCTCTCCCCGTCCGAACGGAGATTCATCCGGGCGGGCGAAGGAGAGGGAGTGAGACTACGTTTCGATTCGGACAATGTGTTTTTTTTGGGAATTATGTGGGTTAGTGAACCATTTTTATGTTTTGCCTTTTGTAAAATGTGTTCCGCACATTTTAGACCGGCATCAAGGAATTTTATTTCACCGAATGCTTCGTATGCATCGCAATAGCCTTTTATGATCAGGGCATTCCAGGAGGTGAGTTGCTTGTCATCCAGACCTGGTCTAGTCCTTTTGTTTCTTTCTGCAAGTAAAATCTTTTTTGATTCTGAGATCAGGTCATTCAGCTTCTGAACTGAAATGTTTTGACGTGAAGCAATAACATCATCTGTTTCCTTTCTCAAAAGAACATAGTTATCATGCTCCCAGAAGCCGATTTGGTTTACATTATAATAGTCGGCAAATGCGTTGAATTTTTCTCCAAGAATATTTTCAAGCGCTGCTTTTGTCCAGACATAAAATTTTCCTTCGACTCCTTCACTGTCTGCATCCAGGGCCGAATAAAATCCGCCGTCGGTGGAAGTCATTTCCCTTTCAATGAAATTCAGTGTTTCATAAACCACCTGTTTGTACAAATCCTTTTTCGTGAGCTGGTAAGCATGTGAGTAAAGCGAAACCAGTTGCGCATTGTCATAAAGCATTTTTTCGAAGTGGGGAACTTTCCAGAGTGAATCAGTGGAATATCTTGCAAAGCCACCGCCAACCTGATCATAGATTCCGCCAAAAGCCATTTTGTCGAGCGTGAGCAAAACGTAATCTTTTAATGCTTCATCTTTTTCTGCAACAGCATAATGCATAAGGAAATCATAATTGTTCGGCATCGGAAATTTAGGGGCTCTGTTAGGCCCGCCTTCAACATGGTCAAAATGTTTTTTCCAATTCTCCACCACCGGTTTCAATTCTTCCTTTGAAAAACTTATTTCATCTGTGTTTTGCTGAACCAGCTCCATCTGTCGTATTCCCTGGGTTAGTTCTTCGGCATATTCTTCAGCTTTTGCTGGGTTCTTCAAATAAAAGTCATACAACTGGGTAAGAATATTTTGCCATTGCGCATTTTGAAAATAAGTGCCACCATAAATTGGTTTTCCTGAAGGCAGGCAAATGCAATTCAACGGCCAGCCTCCCTGATTTGTCATCAACTGCACAGCACTCATGTATACATGGTCAATATCCGGCCGCTCTTCCCTGTCAACCTTTATACAGACAAAGTGTTCATTCATCAGTTTTGCCGCAGCCGTATCTTCAAAGGTCTCATGTTCCATCACATGGCACCAATGACAGCTTGAATATCCAATGGAGATTAGCACAAGTTTATTTTCTGTTTTAGCTAAGTTCCATGCTTCATCTCCCCATGGCAACCAGTTCACTGGATTGTGCGCATGCTGCAGTAGGTAAGGGCTTGTTTCGTCTATTAGCCTGTTGGTGAACTGTTTTTCCATTTTGTAATATTACCAGTATTGCCTGAATTTATCCATTGCCGGTACAAAGGTATTCCGTTTACCTTTGAAGGAATTTATAAGAGTGATATTTAAATAATTTTTTAATTAATCGCCATGAAAGTTAAATCTTCCTTTTTCAAAAGATGCCTGCTTGTTTTGTTAGTTGTAATTTCTTCGAAGGGTTTTACTCAAAATCCAATTTGGATGAACTTTACCAATGGCGATGTCATCAATGACATTGCGACAAGTGGAAATAGTTTGTGGATCGCTACCTCTGGCGGATTGGTGAAATATGATAAGATCACTGATCAGGCAACATTCTTTAATAAAGGGAATTCAGGAATACCAAGAAATGAAATCTCGGCACTGAATGTAGAGCCAAATGGAAATCTTTGGATGATTACGGAAGCAGGATTGAGTTCATTTGATGGAACCAGCTGGGCTTTATTCGATACTTCCAATTCAGGTTTGCCAAACCCATATTTGCGGGATATAGCTGTTGATCAGAATGGAATA
>JAPLDB010000045.1:7000-8737 GCA_026391975.1 Bacteroidota bacterium
GATTGCCAGTTCGGCGGGTCTTATATCTTATGATGGAACAACATGGTCTGTATATGATACTTCTAATTCTAACATTAGTAGCCAATCTGTCGAGCGGATATTTATTTCCCCGACCGGAGAGAAATGGATTGCAACTTATGATGGCATGGAACGATTTGATGGCTCCAACTGGATTCTGTATGATTATTCCGTGGCTCCTTTCGCTTTTTACAATACCACTGATCTGGCTTTTAGAAACAATGAAGTATTTGTTGCTACCCATGGGGATTTCAGTCAGGGAGAAGGACTGGCAAAATTTGACGGTACTGTATGGACGGAATTGAATCCTTCCAATTCAGGCCTTCCTTATACCCGCGTGGAGTGTTTGGATGTTGATACTTCCGGAAACCTATGGATTGGGAATTACGATAGTTTTGGAAGCACATCAGCAATTGTTAAGTTTGATGGAACAAACTGGATCGTTGACTCAACAGGTCTTCCCGAAATCATCAATCATTTGGTCATTGATGGAGGGAATAGATTTTTTACCGGGATTGAATCTATGGGCTTGCATGAATATGATGGAAGCGGGTTTGCAAAAATCAATACATCTAATTCCGGACTTAATATTAATGGCGGCAGCGAAATATTTATTGACGATCAGCAGGAAATCTGGACGAACAATTACCTTGGATTTGCGCACTTCAACCGTCAATCCTGGCAGGTGTTTGATTCAACAAATTCCGGATTTCTGAATGCAGCTATCTTATCCATTGCAAAGGATCATTCAGGAAATAACTGGATTGGAACAAATGAAGGGCTTGTCAAATATGATGGAACGAACTGGTTCAGGTATGATACCTCAAATTCAGGACTTACAAATACATACGTCAATGCAGTGAATGTAGATGCTGATAATTCGGTATGGGCCGGAACCAATGCAGGGCCGTTCAGGTTCGATGGAACTACATGGACTAATTTTTTCAATCCTGCCGGTTCACATATTGAGAAAGTGTTTAATACACCTGACGGAGACGTTTGGATGACAAGTCCGGGTTATGGATTAAATCGGTTTGACAGGGTTAACAACTGGACAAATTATCTTCCGCCGGGTGGGGGAGGGTGTCACGGTGGCGCACTTGATAAAAACGGAAATGTATGGTATGCAGGGAACAATTTGTATAAATGGGATGGCAATGCCTGGACAATGTATTCAACAGCAGACGGGTTGCCATGGAACTATGTTACTGCCCTCGCAGTTGACACGAATGGCATTTTATGGATCGGCACACAAAGCGGATTCTGCAGTTATAATGGTTCGACTTTTAATAATTTCTCTGTATCAAATTCAGGATTGACAAGTAATTTTATAAGCGATATTGAAGTGGACGCTTTTAATAATAAGTGGATTGGTACTTCTGCAGGAATTTCTGTTTATAATGAAAATGGTGTTGTTATGGGCATTGAAGATCAAGGTTTCCCAAAGCATGCTGATATCAGTTTTTATCCTAATCCCGCCACTGATTTTATGGTCGTAGATCTGAGTCACATTACAACCGACATGATTTCTCTTACGGTCACCGATGTATTAGGAAAAGAGCTACTGGTAGTTCAAAAAGCAGACAATTTTGCCAAAATCGACATATCTTCATTGTCCGCCGGAATTTATCTGGGAAAACTGACTTCTGAAAAAGGTGAGATTCTGACGAAAAAATTCATTGTACAATAAAACGCAGTTATTTTTGCTAAAATCAACAC
>JAPLDB010000045.1:8764-11187 GCA_026391975.1 Bacteroidota bacterium
CTGATTGTTTGCACAAAAGAAATGAATTCTTACTTTTGCGTCCCTTTTTAAAGTAATTCAAGAAATGTACGCAATCGTAACAATAGCAGGTCAGCAGTTCAAAGTTGAAAAAGACCAGGAAATCATCGTTCATCGTTTGGAAGGTGAAGAAGGTAAAAAGCTTGATTTTAATGAGGTTCTCCTCGTTGATGATGGCGGTAAAGTGAAAGTAGGGGCTCCTTCATTGAAGGGTGCTTCTGTTTCGGCTACAATCCTGAATCACCTCCGTGGCGACAAAGTGATTATCTTTAAGAAGAAACGCAGAAAAGGATATGAGAAGAAGACCGGTCATCGTCAGGATTTGACGAAGATTCAGATCTCAGCAATCAAAGCATAAAAAAATAATCGTTAATCGTGATTGGTTATTCGGAAAACCGAAAACCATAAACTTCAAACAAAAATGGCACACAAAAAAGGAGTCGGTAGTTCCAGAAACGGACGTGAGTCGCATAGCAAGCGCCTCGGCATTAAAATATATGGTGGTGAAAAGATCATTGCCGGAAATATCATTGTGCGTCAGCGTGGCACGGTTCATAATCCGGGCCTGAACGTAGGAATTGGTAAAGACCATACATTGTTCGCATTGATTGACGGAACAGTTGTTTTCAGAAAGAAAGCAGACGAAAAGAGTTATGTGAGTGTGGTTCCTGCTGCGCAGGCGTAAAGGCCCCAACCCCAGCCCTTCCCCTAAGGGAAAGGGAGGAACAGCCGGCCTCACCCTTAATCCCTCTCCAAAGGAGAGGGGAAGAACAGCCAAAGAAATTGTCATTATTTGAAAAGTTCTCTTGTTTATTCAAGGGAACTTTTTCATTTTTAGGCATTCTTAAAATCGGCATTATGAAAAAATATATCACCCTGGCATTTTTTGCATTTATTTTCATTGGAAATAATTCTTATGCTCAGGTCAATGATTGCCTGAAAAAGTTTTCCTGGCTGACGGGAACCTGGAAGATGGAAGAAAAGGAGTCTGTGATGGTAGAGGAGTGGACATCCGGCGGGACCGGTTCCATCAAATGCAGAAGCTATGAAGTAAAAGGAAATGATACAACCCTGATAGAGAGGGCAATCATCAGTTGCATTGCAGGGAAACAAGTATTTACTTATTACCCTGTAATTAATGCTCCCGGTCAGAACATCATGCCCATCACTTTCGCTTTAATTTCGGAGGAAAACAACACATTTATTTTTGAAAATCCTGAGCATGATTTTCCGCAACGTGTAGTTTATCAGAATGTAAATGCTGATGAGTGTCATGCATGGATAGAAGGGAAAGACAAGGGCAAAGAGAATAAGATTGACTTTTTCTATAAGAGAGCAAAATAGCGGTTTGAAAATTTCGAATGGAAAATTTCGAATCCCGAAATTGATAGAAATTTAAATTTCGATATAATAATCGGCCTCCACGAGATATACGGGCGCCTCCGCTAAAGCTTCAGCGACAGCGTGCGGATGAGAGGCTGGGTTAATTCCCCGCAGCTTGTCGCCGATGCACCAAAGCCGCTTTGGCGACGGAGCGTTGCGGAATTTTGGGTTCAGGACTTGCCTCAGGGTTCATACCAATTGATTAAATCGTTTACAGGAATAATTACCATCTAACCTTTAAATATATTCTCATGAAAAAACTTCTCATCGGATCAATCGTGGGTTCTATTATTCTTTTTGTATGGAGCTTTTTAGCCTGGGCTATTTTGCCTATTCATCTCCACACCATCAATTACACCCCGGTACAGGATTCTGTTTTGAAAATTCTCGCTGATGCAAATATGGAAACCGGTGTATATTCAATGCCCATGGTAGATAACAGGAATGTTGGTGCTTTCGATTCCAAATACCAGGAAGACTCAGAAAAACTGATGAAGGAAAGCGCAGGGAAACCAATGGCTTCCATATATTATTTAAAGGAAGGATACCAGATGAATATTCCCCGCGGATTTTTCTTCAACTTTCTTGCTGTATTTGCTGCCTGCATCATCCTTGTTCCGGCATTTACTACAACTACATCTTTTTTCCAGCGGTGGTGGTTTACGCTTATTATCGGATTGATCGTAAATGCCTGCGGACCACTGATCAATTACAACTGGATGGGAATGCCATGGAGTTACACCCTTGATATGGTGATGGACATTTTCCTGAACTGGGCGTTAGTTGGAGTTTGGCTGGCGTGGTGGTTTGGGAGGAAGTGAAGGAATAAGCAGCCGGCCCCCTAACCCCCGAAGGGGGGAAACAGCCGTCAATTGAAGCAGCCGTCATTAAGTCAATGGGTCATTGAGGAAGAACAGCCGTCATTGGGTCATTAAGTCAATGAATAAGAGAGGGGAATCATTCAATAATAAGTTTCCCAAATCCATTCTTGCCACTATTATTTTTGATCACATATAAGTAGA
>JAPLDB010000045.1:11223-13687 GCA_026391975.1 Bacteroidota bacterium
TATAAGTAGACGCCACTGTTTAAGTCTTTCCTTTCAATAAAAAAGGAATTGCTTGATGTTATCTGTTGCTGGCTTAAGATCCTTCCGGTTAAATCCTTCATTGTGAAATACCATGTTTCGTGATTCGGATTGGAGAAAATAACTTGTGCATCTTTCGTCATAGGGTTTGGAAAAACGGTTGATGCAATTGGATTTCCTGCATCTTCAATATTTACCCACGTGGTACTTGTGCCGGTTTGAATTGGAATTTCAATTTCATTATGGGAGATCACCCGTACATGACTGAATGATAAATTGAACGGACCATTTGCAGTCGGGGAGGCAATGAAATGGAGTGTTGCAATCATGCCATAGCCGGAAACGTCACTGTGGTCAATTCTGGTAAATGCAATATCGGTTTTGCCGGAACCCGGAAAATCTTTTTCGAGGTGTAAATGATTTCCTGCATTCTCCACCCATGAAGATGCATAATCTACACTCATCGTTCCGGGCTGAATGAAGGCCGGGTCGTAATTGACAGTGAATGCAATTCCATAAATATTATTTGCAGGATAAACATTTGTGCCAAGTGTGACCGGAACACTCATCGCAGCTCCCGGGACAATTACAGGCGGCAATACAAAATCAAGTTCAGTTCCTATACTATTATTTTCATCCTGGTGCATGAGACGTGCAGGATGAGTGAGGCCATAGTTAAGTGAAATAGCTGAAGAGTCATTCGCATCCACGATTCCATTTCCATCACAATCTGCATGTTTCACGTTGGCAGCATTGATAAACTGGTAATACCAATCTTGGCAAGGTTGTGCTGTGTAGCTTAATGATGCAGCAGGACGCACGTAACCTGTATCGCCAAATGAAACACCGATGTTGAGCAAATCAAAATTATCGGTTACGAGATCGTAGTTACAATCACCCGGCCACACGTTGCTGATGAGTGGAGCGCAGCGAGTCCAGTTCCAGCCCGCGTTTCCGCCGAGGTCAACGCTGTGGTCGCCGGCAAAATAAACAGCGCCGCCGGTGGCTGCGATGTTTTTCAGGTAGATGAAATCGGTGCAGACGGTGTCGGTGGGTTTTGAGATGTAAGCAGTGCCGTTGTTACATTCGATACTAGTGGGAAATCCCGGATCGGATTGGATGATCAGTAAACTGTTTACTATAACGTTGACGTTGTTATAGATTGAAATCGCCTGTCCGGGGTTGTTGCAGATTAATGTATCGAATGTATTTCCATCTCCGCCGATGCTGCAGGTGGTTCCGGGCATGATGACCTTGTTAAAAGTATTGGCGGTTCCGGAGATGAAATCTGTTGCAGTCGACATGGTAACATTCCTGAAAAAGCTTGAAGTAGCAGCAATCATCGATAGTGCCGCAGACGACATCGCGGTAAATTCTGCCAACTCCTCCACTGAAAGAATTGCTTGTAATAAAAGTGCTGTCGGCATCCAAAGTAAGTAAGAATGTATTGGAAACGTTCCAGCTACCGCCACAATTTATGGTTGAGGTATCAAGCATTACCGTGGTTGCTGCGGAAGCGTTAATATAAAAGTCATTGCAAATGACGGGGAGTCCGTTGGAGAGAAAAGTTCCGGAATCGAAGCGCATGCTTCCTGAATTACCCAGGCTTATTCCGCTTTGTAAACTCCAGCTGCCGGATCCGGAAAAGCGCAGGTTGGTACCGGATCCCTGGCCTTGCAGAACCACACCGTAGGTATTGATTATGTTTCCTGCAGTGGGGGAGAGCAGGTAAATGTCACCAAGCACAGCCCAGATCAAACTGCTGTTGAGTATAAGTGATCCATAGAGGTTCAGCCTGATATTGGAGGTACTATACAATACCGGGGTATTTGCAGCACTCCAGTCCATGGTATTGCAATAAATGGTCGGGACATTAATTTTTACGCTGTCACCTGCAGAAGGAAAAGAATTGGCATCGAAAAAAATATTGTCAAACTGGGACGGGACGCAGCTGCCCCCGGCTCCGCCGCTGCTTGTCGACCAGTGATTCACATCATTCCAGTTACCAGTGCCGCCCACCCAAAACAAATTTTGCGGAGCTGGCGCATTGATGGTGATGCCGGTTACATTGCCACCATTTACACTGTTGTTGGCGATGAATGTTGCACCGCCGGCACCGGTGATGCCCTGCAGCAGCACATAATTAAGCGTAACTGTTCCTGCAGGTTTGCTGATGACTGCAGTTCCTCCGGATGTAATGGATGTTAAGCCGTTGCAATTGCCGTCTGCCTGAAGCAAACTGTTTACTATAACGGTGACGTTGTTATAGATTGAAATCGCCTGTCCGGGGTTGTTGCAGATTAAGGTATCGAATGTATTTCCATCTCCGCCGATGCTGCAGGTGGTTCCGGGCATGATGACCTTGTTAAAAGTATTGGCGGTTCCGGAGATGAAATCTGTTGCAGTCGACATGGTAACATTCCTGAAAAAGCTTGAAGTAGCAGCA
>JAPLDB010000096.1:0-31722 GCA_026391975.1 Bacteroidota bacterium
CAACAACAACAACAACAACAACAAATCTTCAAATTAGACTTACCTTCGCGCCTCAAAATTTACATCTATGACTCCACACCGTATCTTCACTGCCATCCTCGCCCTTGCAATTGTCATCCTCTACTACCTTCATTTCAAATCCCCTGCAGCAGAAACATCTACAGGCGTGATTATGGCTGCTCCGGTTGCTACGAACATAGTGTATGTAAACTCTGATTCCCTATTAGACAACTTCAGTTTCTATAAAAATAAAAAGGCAGAATTTGCTGAAAAAGAAAGTCAAATAAAAAACCACCTCCAGGCTGAAAGCGAGCGTCTCCAGAAAGATGCTGCGGATTACCAGGATCGCGCTGCTATGATGTCTGAGGGGGACCGTGCCAAAAAAGAAGAAGAACTGATGCAACGCCAGCAATCCCTAATGAAAAAGAAAGATGACATGCTTGGCGCTTTTGAAGAGGAACAAAGCAGGTTCAGCGAAAGTTTGTACTCAAAATTGTCTGCTTACCTAAAAGAATACAACAAGGGAAAAAACTACACCTTCATTCTGGGCTACCAGAAAGGCGGAGGAATCCTCTTTGCCAATGACTCGCTGGATATTACAAGTCAGGTCCTGGAAGGCCTTAACAAAGAGTCTGAAGAAAAATAGATTCGCAAATTTAATTTCTGCTGAGCCAACTTCCCTACTTTTACCGGATGATTCCGCTCGCCGAACGCCTCCGTCCCCAATCACTCAATGAATACATTGGCCAGGAACACCTGGTTGGTGATGGCTCTGTTTTGCGAAATGCCATCGGGCGCAAACTGATCCCTTCAATGATTTTCTGGGGACCTCCCGGTGTCGGAAAAACAACCCTCGCTTTCATTATTGCCAAAGAACTGAAAAGACCTTTTTATACTTTGAGTGCTGTAAGTTCCGGAGTAAAAGAAGTGCGGGAGATCATCGAGAAAGCAAGCCGCTATGCTGGAGAACTGAAAGAGGTTCCCGGCAGCCCTGTTCTTTTCATTGATGAAATTCATCGCTTCAGTAAATCACAACAGGATTCATTGCTCGGGGCAGTAGAGAAAGGAATTGTTACACTCATCGGCGCAACAACTGAAAATCCTTCTTTCGAAGTCATCTCCGCTTTGCTCTCCCGCTGCCAGGTATATGTATTGAAAAGTTTGTCAAAAGAGAACCTGCTGTCATTGCTGGATCAGGCAATACAAAAAGACGAATTATTAAGTAAGAAAAATATTCAGCTGAAAGAAACAGAGGCGCTGCTAAGGTTGTCGGGCGGAGATGCGCGCAAACTCCTCAACCTGCTGGAACTTGTAGCCACTTCAGTTGAAAGTAAGGATGGCATCATCCTCACTGATGAAATGGTACTGAAGCTTGCCCAGGAAAAAATTGCACTTTATGATAAAACCGGCGAACAGCATTACGACATCATTTCCGCTTTTATCAAATCCATGCGTGGCAGCGACCCCAATGCTGCTATTTATTGGCTGGCGCGAATGATCCGCGGAGGAGAAGACCCATTGTTTATTGCAAGACGAATGGTCATCCTTGCCAGCGAAGACATCGGAAATGCAAACCCTACAGCACTTGTTATTGCCAATGCCTGCTTCGAAGCTTGCAGCAAGATCGGTTATCCGGAAAGCAGAATCATTCTTTCGCAGGCAGTAGCATACCTTGCTTCATCACCGAAAAGTAATGCAAGCTATAAAGCGATTGAAGATGCCCTCAGGATTGTTGATGCGGAAGGTGACCTTCCTGTTCCTTTGCACTTGCGCAATGCTCCCACAAAGCTGATGAAGGAACTTGACTATGGTAAAGAATATAAGTACGCACATGCATACGAGCAGAATTTTGTAAGCGAAGAATTTCTTCCGGAAAAAATTTCAGGAACTAAAATTTATGACCCCGGAAATAATGCCCGCGAAAACGAAATCCGCGACCTGCTCAAAAAATTCTGGAAGGAAAAGTACAGCTATTAATTTATTACTTCTGTCTACTAACTTGCATCTCGTTTCTTCTGACTTCTGTCCCGATAGCTATCGGGATCTGACTTCTGACTTTTAACTTTTAACTTTTCATTCCTTCCCACAACTCCACCACCGGCAACCCCATCACATTGAAATAACTTCCTTTAATTGACCTGATCAAAGGAACACGGGCATGGTCTTTTACTGCCAGAGATCTTTCAAACAAATCCGGCTTGCCAATTATAATTAAAAATGTTTTTTCTTCTTCTGAGAGTGGATTCATCCCTGCCGGCAGACATTCCTGCGCACCATATGAACCTGCTTTGTCAAATGGCTTATAAGAATCAATGTATTCAAGCAACTCCTTCTCCCCTGCCTTTATAAATTCAACTTCCGATTCAGCGTAAAATAATTTTCTGGTTTCAGGTGTTGAAATACATACACCGGTATAAACCTTATGCGTATTTCCGGAAAGCTTTTGCAACATAACCAAAGCTTCATCGCGGTCAATAGGTTTGTTGAGTACGTGATTATCAAACCACACAATGGTATCTGCCGTGATCAGTATTTCATTGCCTTTCAATTCACCACTGTAAGCATTTGCTTTTTGTTCAGAAAGGAATAATGGAATTTCAGCTGCAAGAAGATCAATCTGAAAATTTTCATTTACATCCTTCAGCCTTACTTCAACTTCAGGAAACAATTCCATCAAAAGTTGCTTCCTCCTTGGCGAACCGGAACCGAGCACTATTTTTCTAACGCCGGCGCTCATTAATTTCCCAATAATTTTTTGTTGATCTTCTTCACCAAAGCAGGTCCCTCATATATGAATCCTGTATAAAGTTGCACCAGTGAAGCTCCTGCATCCAGCTTCTCTTTTGCATCTTCAGCAGAATGGATCCCTCCTACTCCAATAATTGTAATTTTACCCCCTGATTTTTGATGAAGGTATCGGATAACTTCTGTTGATCGATGGGTTAAAGGTTTCCCACTTAATCCTCCTGCTCCAATCGCGTTTACTTTGTCGTTCGGTGTTTGTAGTTTGTCACGCGAAATAGTTGTGTTCGTAGCTACAATCCCATCAATCCCTGATTCATTCACTACCTCAATAATTTCATCCAGCTGTGTATTCGTCAGGTCCGGTGCGATCTTCAGAAAAATCGGTTTCCGGCTGCCCATTGCCTTCTTACTTTTAACTTCTAACTCCCGATAGCCATCGGGATGACTTTTGACTTCTGTCTTCTGACTTTTGACTTCTAATACTGCATTCAGTTTTTGCAACCTGATCAACAATCTTTTCAACGGCTCTTTTTCCTGTAGCTCACGTAATCCCGGCGTATTCGGCGAACTCACATTCACCACAAAATAATCCACCACATTATAAAGTTCAAGAAAACACTTTTCGTAATCATCTCCTGCATTTTCATTTGCAGTTATTTTGTTCTTGCCAATATTTCCTCCGACAATGATGTCAGATTTCCTGCACCTCAATCTTTCGGCTGCTGCTTTCACTCCTTCATTGTTAAATCCCATCCTGTTGATGAGCGCTGCATCCTCGGGCAAGCGAAACAACCTTGGTCTGTCATTTCCGGGTTGTGGCAGCGGAGTTAATGTTCCAATCTCGACAAAACCGAAGCCCAGCACTGCGAATTCATCCACCATCTTTGCATCTTTATCCAACCCTGCGGCAAGTCCAATTCTGTTTGGAAAACGGATTCCTGCAACAACCGTTTCAAGCCTGGCATCCTTGCTGCAAAACAAATTGCCGAACAACCCTTTCATTCCGGGTAATTTCAACACCCATTTAAGACATGAAAAAGTAAAATAATGCGCCCGCTCCGGATTCATCAAAAAAAGCAGCGGCTTGATAAAGATCTTATACATGCGTTTCAGTCCGCGAAAATAACTGAAATATTTTGCTAATTCTTACTAATCGCATTGTTCCGGTGAAAACCATTGCTATTTATTTTCTATTGGATCTCTGTTTTTAGCGCTATGTTCTGATCCCTGACATTTCAATTACTGCCTCCAAAATTTGGCACAACCGGGTGCTGTTCCATACTGCCTACTGCCTCTTTTCTTACAATTCACCCTTTTCGATATTTTTTCAAGATTTTATCATTATTTTCTAAATATCAAAATTTATATTTAGGTTTGCCTAAATTAATTATTAGATATCTTGAATATGTTGCGAATAGTGATGTTCGTTTTTCTAATTCCCCAACTTGCATTTTCGCAAGCTGTTGTTCCGATAAAAGACAATTCATTTCTTATTGAAGAAGCATACAACCAGGAAAAAAACATCGTGCAGCACATTTTCTTTTCTCAATTCCAGGGATCTCTTAAGTCATTCCTCTTGTCTCTTACCCAGGAATGGCCAATCAAAGATGAACACCACCAGTTTTCGTATACAATTTTGCTTGCTCAAGAACCTGATCGGTTTTCACTGAACAATTTTCTCCTTAACTACCGTTACCAGCTTTTAAATAAGAATTGGCTTGCACTCGCACCGAGGTTTTCTGTACAGATGCCTGTCAACAAAAAAAATGAACAAGGATGGGGCCTTCAGCTGAACATTCCTGCCAGCTTTGATTTCAAAGACAAACTATTTATTCACCTGAATGCAGGAGCCAATTTTGCATGGAGTTATCCCGGAATCGGGGATCCTACAAAATATGTCCAGGTGCCAATTGGTGCCGGTATTATTTATTGCCCACACCCACTGATAAACCTGATGTGCGAAGTTCTTCACACAACAAATACACTTTATAGAACCGAATACTTTGCTAATGGAGAACCATACGATTTCGTTGATTCATATAAAGACCTTATAGTCAATCCGGGTATACGTTGCGCGATCAATTTCAAAAACGGCTTGCAGATCGTTCCCGGTTTTGCAGTCCCAACCACAATATCCGGGACCAGTTACCGGACGGGTTATCAGTTTTACCTTTCATTTGAACATCAAATTAAAAAATCATGAACCAATATTCATTCACAGAAGAGAATTACCTCAAGGCGATCTATAAACTGAGTGAACGTGATGATGGCAAAGTAACAACCAACCAGATTGCTGAAATTGTGAAAACCGCTGCCGCTTCTGTTACAGACATGCTGCAGAAACTATCTGAGAAGAAGCTCATCCTTTACCAAAAATACCAGGGTGTTTCACTTACACTATCCGGCAAAAAGATCGCACTTGGTGTGATACGTAAGCACCGCCTGTGGGAGTTATTCCTCACTTCCAAACTGGGTTTTAAGTGGGATGAAGTCCATGATATTGCTGAACAACTTGAACACATACAGTCAGAAAAACTCGTTCAAAACCTCGATCGATTTCTTGGAAAACCAAAATTCGATCCGCATGGAGATCCAATCCCTGACGAAAACGGAAAATTTCAATCGCAAAAAGCTTTCCCACTTAGCGATGCGAAAAAAACGTACACCTTAACCATCACCGGCGTAATCGACCACCATCCTGATTTTCTTCAATACCTCGACAAATGCGGACTTGCATTGGGCAAGAAAATAAAAGTTCAGGGTAAGACAGGATACGACAACAGCATGAATATATCTTTTCTTAATTCAAAACAACAGCTGTTTATCAGCTTCGATGTTGCAAAAAATATACTGGTAACCTTATGATCATCGAAGAAAAAAAATCAACTGCCTCATTGAGTGAAGTTCACTCCTCAGTGGATATATCCGGGAGAAAAGGCTGGCGAAGACTCTTTGCCTTCATGGGCCCCGCATACCTCGTCAGTGTAGGCTACATGGATCCGGGGAATTGGGCAACAGACATCGCCGGCGGTGCCAAATTCGGATACACATTGATCTGGGTTTTGCTAATGTCCAACCTCATCGCATTGTTGCTCCAAAGTCTCAGCGCACGACTTGGAATCGTTAGAGGAAGAGATCTTGCACAGGCTTCCAGAGAAACTTTCTCAAAGCCGGTCAATATTTCACTTTATATCCTCGCTGAAATTGCAATCGCCGCATGTGACCTGGCCGAAGTTATCGGAATGGCAATCGGCCTCAACCTACTTTTTGGAATTCCATTACTTGTCGCAGTTTGTATTACAGTTCTTGATACGTTCCTGCTCCTATTCCTGATCAATTACGGAATGCGGAAAATGGAAGCATTCATCCTCGGACTTGTAGCAATTATCGGAATGGCATTTTTTGCTGAGATGATGTTTGCAAAACCGGATCTTTCTTTGGTCGTCAAGGGTTTTATTCCTTCAATACCAACTGATGAAGCGCTTTATATTGCCATTGGAATCATCGGCGCAACAGTAATGCCGCATAATCTTTACCTGCATTCTTCACTCGTTCAAACCCGAAGGTTCGGAACTTCAACAAAGGACAAGCGAAGAGCCATTCGTTTCAATATTCTGGATTCTACCATCGCATTGAACCTTGCCTTTTTTGTAAATGCTGCAATCCTCATCCTCGCCGCATCTGCCTTTTTCAGGAATGGATTGTTTGAAGTATCAGAGATTCAGGATGCTCATAAATTTCTTGCACCACTCCTTGGCTCTGAATGGGCACCAAGATTTTTTGCGATCGCTTTGATCGCCGCAGGGCAAAGTTCAACCCTCACTGGAACACTTGCCGGACAAATCGTTATGGAAGGATACCTCAACCTCCGCATCGCTCCATGGATGCGGAGATTATTGACCCGCCTCATTGCAATCGTTCCGGCATTAATAGTTATCTACATTTATGGAGAATCTGCCACCGGCGAATTACTTGTCTTGTCGCAGGTGATTCTTAGTCTGCAACTGGGCTTTGCAATCATCCCACTCATTCATTTTGTAAGCGATAAAGAAAAAATGAAAGAGTTCACAATTCCGCTTTACGTCAAAATACTTGCCTGGCTGAGTGCAATCATCATCGTCGGCCTCAATGTAAAACTTGTCTTCCAGCAAATCAGCGATTGGCTAAGTACTGCCGCTAACCCGGAAGTCATTTGGCTTACAGTAATACCTGTAGTTATTGCTGCTGCCCTATTGCTTTTATACATAACTTTCCATCCGCTCATCAGCAAACGCATTTTGCAAACACCGAAATTAAGTCACGTTGCACTCGATCATCTGAAAAACCTGAAAGTGAATCAGTATAAACGAATAGCGGTCGCAATCGACTTTTCAAATACCGACCATACCAACATCAGTCATGCACTGGCTCAGGGAGGTACTAATGCAAAATATCTCCTTATTCATATTGTTGAAACTGCAGGAGCATTGATGATGGGCAGCGACATCAAAGATTTTGAAACTGGAAGCGATTTTGACAGCCTGAAAAAATATGCCGACGAATTAAAAGCCAAAGGTTACGACTGCGAATTAATGATCGGCTATGGAAACCCCAAAAGGGCAATTCCTAAATCCGTCAATGAATTCAATGCCGACCTCCTGGTAATGGGTGCACATGGCCACAGAGGCTTCAAAGACCTGATTTTTGGAACTACCGTTGACGCTGTAAGGCACAGGGTTAAGGTTCCAGTCCTTATTGTTCGCTGAAAAAGGTAAAGGATCGTTGTATTTATCTGTTCTGACAGGGAATTAACTTTCCCACATCATTCCCTTTTATATTTTTGCCAACCCTTTCAAAATTTTATGATCAGGAACTTTTTCTTTGCAGCTGTTTTATCTCTCATTTGCCTCACAGCATCAGCCCAGACGGGTGATATCCGTGGCTTTGTATATGAACAGGAAAATAGTGAGCCCTCGCCATACGTTAGCGTTTACCTGAAAGGCACACAGATGGTTGCTCAAACCAATCTCGATGGCTTCTTTTCGATCAGCAAGATTCCTCCGGGTAATTATGATGTCATGGTTACTTCTGTCGGCTTTGATACCATCAGCCAGCCCATTACCATTTCCAAAGGTGATTTCATCAATAAAAAATTCTTCCTTAAAAAATCTGTGATCCTCTTCCGGGAAGTTGAAGTGAGTGCGGAAAAAGAAGAAAAGAAAACTGAAGTTCTGATCTCCGTAACTAAAATATCTCCGAAGGACATTCGACAGGTTCCTACCATTGGCGGAGAACCCGACCTTGCTCAATACCTCCAGATCCTGCCCGGCATTGTAACGTCAGGTGACCAGGGCGGACAACTTTATATTCGTGGTGGATCACCGATCCAGAATAAAGTGCTCCTTGATGGAATGGTCATCTACAACCCGTTTCACTCTATCGGATTCTTCTCTGTATTTGATCCCGATATCATCCGTGGTGTCGATGTTTATACCGGCGGATTCAATGCAGAATACGGCGGTCGTATTTCCTCCATCATGGATGTTACTACCCGTGATGGTAACAAGAAAAGAATTTCCGGAAAGGTGTCTGCAACTACATTCACTTCAAAAGCAATTATTGAAGGTCCGTTGAAGAAACAGGACGACGCCGGAGGAGGAAGTTCCTCTTTTCTCTTTCAGGGAAAGACTTCCTACCTGGATAAAACATCTAAATCATTGTATGCTTACGTTGACTCTGCAGGCTTGCCATTTACATTTAATGACCTCTATGGCAAGGTCTCATTCAATGGCTCCAATGGCAGCAAGGTTAATTTTTTTGGATTTCGTTTTGCTGATAAAGTGGACTACCAAAACATCGCAAACCTGCATTGGGAAAATATCGGCTTCGGGTCCAACTTCGTTGTTATCCCCGGCGCAAATGCAGTGCTTATCGAGGGCAATTTCGCCTATTCAAAATACAATATTTCCCTTGAAGAAAATGATGGCCTTCCAAGAACCAGTGAGATCAAGGGATTCAACGGTGGCCTCAACTTTACTTATTTCTTTGGAAAGGATGATTTCAAATATGGTTTCGAAGTGCTTGGAACCCGGACTGATTACAGCCTGATCAATTCAGTAAAACTGAAAATTTCAGATTCACAAAATACATCTGACATCGGCGGCTTTTTAAAATACAAAAAAGTAGTTGCAGGATTGGTGATCGAACCGGGGATCAGGATTAATTATTATCCTTCCTTCCCGGAGTTTTCTTTTGAACCCCGCCTCGGCTTAAAATACAACATCACCGACTTTCTGCGATTCAAAGCAGCTGGCGGAGAATATTCCCAAAACCTCCTTGCTGCAACAAGCGACAGGGATGTTGTGAATTTGTTTTACGGCTTCCTCACCGGGTCGAATGAATTGCCTGAAGAATTTAACGGACAAAAAATTACTACAAAACTGCAGAAGGCTGAGCATGCTGTCGCAGGATTTGAGATCGATCTTCCAAAACATTTAGCATTGAACCTGGAAGGATATTTTAAAAATTTCAGACAGATCGAAAACGTCAACAGGGACAAAGTGTTTGAAGACAACAATTCCAATTACGCCGTACCTGACTTACTGAAAAAAGATTTTATCATTGAGACAGGTAAAGCATATGGCGTTGAAGCACTTCTCACCTATGACCGCAAGGATCTATATATCTGGGTTGCGTATACACTCAGCTGGGTTACAAGGAATACCGGAACGCAGGAATACTATCCGTTCTTCGACCGCAGGCACAACCTGAATGTTGTAACCGCATATAAATTCGGAAAGAAAAAATTATGGGAAGCGAACATCCGCTGGAACCTTGGATCTCCTTTCCCTTTTACCAGAACACAGGGATTCTATGAACAGCTTGTATTCGACAATGGTGTCGGAACCGATATCAACCATCAGAACGGCAACCTCGCTATTTATTATGATGATTTGAATAAAGGACGACTCTCCTATTACCACCGCCTCGACTTCTCTGTTAAGCGCGGATTCCAGGTTTCTAAAAACTCACGACTTGAAGCTACAGTTAGTGTCACCAATGCTTATGACAGGGAGAATATTTTTTATGTGAACCGTGTAACCAATGAACGGGTTTATCAGCTTCCGGTGTTACCAAGCTTTGGTATGAGCCTGACCTTTTAATCGCTAAATTAATTGCAATACCTGATTGCAATTTCAAAAAACAATCTTCAGTTTAAAACCTGCGAATTGGTCTGCAGTTGAAACATATACATCTGGCTTCTTTTTATGCGCCGATGTTACGATCCCTTCTGCAAGAAAGATTTTACGGTGATGGTGCACAACCTGTTTGGCGCATAAATACCCGGCCCAGGCTCCTACAAAAACATCGCTTGCCCAATGTGTATGTTCTGTCATCCTTGTAATTCCAACAAGCCCGGCCAGTGAATACGCAATAATGGGAACAGCAACATGCTCATTATACTGCATTGCAAAAACAGTTGCGATGGCAAATGCTGTTGAAGTATGACCGGAAGGAAAGGCATCAAAAAATGTAATGTCTCTTCCGGCAGAAGTCAATGAGTTGTCATACTGCTTGAAGAATCCATACCAGTAGCCGCCCTGGTGACCCTTATTGGCCCAGTAGGTATATGATGCATTTGGCCTTTCACGGGAGGTGCAGTATTTCACGATTCGAACCCAGATGCCTGAAGTTATTGCTGCCTGAGAGGCAAGCAGTGATGTTTGAAACAGTTTGCGGTTTTTTGCTGCCAGTCCGATCACCCCACAAACACCAACGAGCCCCAATCCATAAGTATTTCCTAATTCCGTAACTACAGGTGATGTAACCCTCACAAATCCGCTTTTATCTTTTGCATACCGCACTTTTTCATCGATCTCATAGTCATAATAAAAAAATGCTGCAGTAACTGATGCAACACCTGCAGCCCAGATCCAGTCCTTGCCTTTCATATGTACAGGAGAAACAAATTGTGCACCGAAATCATGGAAAAGGGACGGAACATATCCTTTTCTTGAACAGAACGATAGGACAGAATCTTGTTTAATAAACTGACGATAGCTGATCGCTGAATCTGCTGCCTCAAAGCCTTTGGCACTCTTAAATGCCGGAATCATAAAAATAAACAATAGTAGAAATAGCTTTTTCAATTGCCGGAAATCAATTTGTCTGATAGGTTTGTGCGCGAAGATGAAAAAATATTCCTATAAAATCTTTTCAACAATATATCCCAACTCACTTTTTTAAAATATGTTTGCACCCCGTAAGGAAATTAAAGACTGAGAATGTTTTTCTCATATTTAATTCGGCATTCTTCTCCCGGTTAACCGGGATGTTCCAAATTTTTAATTTCAAATAACGGTGTCAACAGCAAAATACATTTTCGTTACAGGTGGCGTAACTTCATCACTTGGCAAGGGCATCATTTCAGCTTCCCTCGCAAAGCTACTTCAGGCGCGTGGCTACAGGGTTACCATTCAGAAGTTTGATCCTTATATCAACGTCGATCCCGGAACCCTCAATCCGTATGAACATGGCGAATGCTATGTAACCAATGACGGCGCGGAAACCGACCTGGACCTCGGGCACTATGAACGTTTCCTGAATGTACCTACTTCCCAGGCCAACAACGTAACCACCGGAAGGATTTATCAAACAGTTATCAATAAAGAACGGGAAGGTGCTTACCTTGGAAAAACAGTTCAGATCATTCCTCATATTACAGATGAGATCAAAAGAAGGATGGTATTACTCGGTGATTCAGGTGATTTTGACATCATCATTACTGAAATTGGTGGAACCGTCGGCGACATTGAATCTCTTCCCTATATCGAAACAGTCCGCCAACTGAAATGGGAATTGGGTAGTTCTTGTATGGTAATTCACCTTACCCTTGTTCCATTTCTCGCTGCTGCCGGAGAACTAAAAACAAAACCTACACAACACTCGGTAAAAGCATTGCTTGAATTGGGTGTTCAACCTGATATTCTTGTCTGCAGAACAGAACATTCGCTGAACGCTGACCTCAGGAGAAAGATCGCCCTTTTCTGCAACGTAAATGTGAATGCTGTCATTGAATCTATTGATGCATCTACAATTTATGATGTTCCTATTTTGATGTACAAGGAACAACTCGACAAAGTGGTTCTGGCAAAATTAAAACTGGCTTTGCAGCATGAACCTGAACTGGAACACTGGAAAGCATTCTTAGGCAAACTGAAAAATCCTGTCAACGAAGTAAGGATCGGACTCGTTGGAAAATACATTGAGTTGAAAGATGCGTACAAATCCATCGCAGAAGCTTTTATCCATGCAGGCGTTGCAAATGAATGCAGGGTAAAAGTGGAATGGATCCATTCAGATAAACTGGGAGAAGACAGCATTGAAAGTAAATTCAGCGGACTTCATGGAGTGCTTGTTGCTCCCGGCTTTGGTGACCGGGGCATTGAAGGAAAAATTGCTGCAATCAAATATGTCCGTGAAAACAACATTCCGTTTTTCGGTATTTGCCTCGGCATGCAATGCGCCATGATTGAATTCGGAAGAAATGTGCTTGGATGGAAGGACGCACATTCTACAGAAATGAATCCTGAGACAAAGCATCCTGTCATTCACATGATGGAGGACCAGAAGAGCGTCACCCGTAAAGGAGGAACGATGCGGCTTGGAGAGTACTCATGTAACCTGGCCAAAGGATCTAAGGTTGCTGCCATTTATGGCAAGACCAAGATCGGAGAACGTCACCGCCACCGGTTTGAATTTAACAGCAAATTTCTCGAAGCATATGAAAATGCGGGAATGATAGCTGCCGGGATAAATCCCGACCTGAACCTTGTTGAAATCGTTGAATTGAAAAACCACCCCTGGTTTATCGGCGTTCAGTATCACCCCGAATACAAAAGTACTGTTGAAACGCCACACCCGCTTTTTGTTAAGTTTGTCAGAGCAGCGTTGGATAAATCAAGAGAGTTGGCCAAATAAAAAAGCCGACCCATTTACTGACTTATCAGTGTCGGGCCGGCTTGTTATGCTTTCTGATAACAGTCTAGTTTTTCACAATTCTTTTTACGATAGATCCTCCATCAGCTGAGATTTTGGCGAGGTATAAACCTTCATTTAAGTCGTTGAGGTTAATTTCTTCAACCCTGTTCGCCATTGATTTTTCCAGTAAAATATTCTTTACCTGCCTTCCGGTAATGTCGCTGATTTCTATGTTAATGAATGAATTCATTCCAGGTAAAGCAATGCTAACCTTGTTTTCAAATGGATTCGGGAATAGAGAAACATTCGACTCATTCAATGACAATTGCGGAACACTGTTCTGGAAAAGTATCTGACGCATAAGTGCGATCTTTTCACGTTGTGTTGTTCCATTCAGGTCTACCCAGTCATGTGTCATAATGATGGCAATTGGCTGCTTCGTCATATTTGCAGTTGTGTGGTCCATCCAGTAATATGTTTCAACATGGTGGGTTTCGATAGGGCCATAATTCACAATATAATCCTCAACGATTTTTAACCTTGCGACATTTGCAAAATTTCCACCAGACTGAGCCTCAAGCTGAAGTGTGCCATATCCATCATAAGTTGTTGTAGATCTGCCATTTACATACGCTACGCCGGTTGATCCTATCATGCTGTCGGTGCAACTTTGACCATATGAAAGCGGATAATCTATTGACATAAATCCGCCACCAAAATTGGTTATTGATAAATCAACGTGCGTGCCAATTTTCCTTAAATCACCTAAGAAACTGGAGCCGTTATTGTAATATTCATATCGTGCTGAGAATCCGTTTTGGATAATCTCAGCAGCAATATTGGAATTTGCTCCAAAAATCGCGGCATCATTTGTCAATGCTGTCTGTTTCCAGTTGTATTGCCTTGTAGTAAGTTGTCCATGCATGGCAGCAAGGTTCCACACTACTCCGGCTCCGGCTTGTCCGTGCTGAGCTGTTGATGTATCATCAACGATTTTGTAAACATAAATATCGCCATAAATAGGGTTATATGACGTGGTAATAACCGGTTGGGAAAAGGCAGTGAGACTAATCAGAACCAATTGTAAAACAATTACTTTTTTCATTCGTTTATTTGATTTTGTTGGCCAAGATAATACATCTTCAATATTCAATGCAAAGAAATCTATTGACGTCTTTAAACAATGATTTGTAAGAAAATGTTTTAAAAATTGATAAAAAAACCATTCACCTAACCTTAAATGACGTTCATCCCACATTTGGGTTAGTTAGCAAAAAAACTAATAAGTTTCTCATAATTTAATTGAAAATCAAAGAAAAGCTAACTATCTTAGCGTCCAAATTGCGTCTTGGAATATATATTAATGCCAAACGTGATTTTTGTCATTAAACTTATTTCGAATACATCCAATAATAAATTATTAAAATGAAATTAAACTCTACATTATTTTTCCGAGTTTTATTTTTTTCACTGTTTGCGCTTTGCCTTACAAATAAGGGGTTTGGGCAGATGACAGGAATTAACTATACCTACTCAACCAATGCTACCGGGTTGACTTGGAATAGTAGTGCGGTAACTCTTGGAACACTTTCAGGGCAAGATGACGCACTGGAACCATTTAACGCATCTGCAGTTGTCGGTTGGGCAGGATTTTTCTATGGAGGAGTTTGGTACCCGGCAGCGACTACAAAATTTTGGGTATCAACAAATGGTTGGGTTGCACTGCAAAACACTGCGAATGCAGCAGACGCTGCGCCACCTTCATCATTACCGGTCAACAGTTTAGCCAACAATCCATACCGAATCATCGCCCCACTTTGGGACGACTTGAAATTACACGCTACCGGTGGATCCGTCACGTGGAAAAATTCAGGAGGTGCGACAACCCGTGTACTAGTGATTGAATGGAGAGGAGTATACTGGGGTAATACAGGTCCGGATACCGCGATTTCTTTTCAGGCCAGAATTTATGATAACAATCAGACAATTGTTGCAAACAGAGGCAAGATTGAATTCAGATATAAAAGAAACGGCAACTCTACATTCAATGTACTCAATGCATCTGCTTCAATAGGATTGGGTGGATTTTGCGCTAATGATCTTTATGCTTTTACAAGTGTTGCAGGAGCCCCTTCAAAAACATTTCCTGAAAACCAGGCACTGGCTTCAAAACCAAATGATGTTGGAAGCCCTTCCACTTATGCTTTTTCTCCCGCAAAGCATCCCAACGGCACCTGTGCTACTGCTCAGCCATTGGTATTTAGTCCTAATTTACCGGTGATATCACAAATAGGAACTACGTTGGATTCTACGAAAGCAAGTCCTGCTCCGGGTTGCGGCGGTGTTGTTGCTACATCTGATGTTTGGTTTACTTTTACAAAGCCTGCAAATATTACGAACTTTGAAGTCTTCACCGATAGTCTTGATTGTCGGGGAGCCAACTTTGCAGTTGGAGTCGAAGTTTATACCGTATGCGGTGGAGCAAGTATAGCATGCAACTTGGGCGCTGCAGGTCCTGCAGGAACCAATGCATCTTCCTATTTGAATTTAACTTCTCAGCCATGCGCTGCACAACAATACTGGGTGAAAGTATTTTCAAAAGACACCACTTATGGAGAGGGCTATTTCCGTTTCAACATTCGCCCCCCCGGAAGAACCTGTACTTATGCTAACAATATTACAGGATGCGGACTCCCTTACTCATCACCTCCTGCCCTCTCTAACTGCGGTTTTACAAATGACTACGACAGCTTATTTGCTTCATGCCACGCCCGTGTACAGCATGGTGAAGATTATGTTTTTTCTTATACAGCACCTTCGAACCAGTGTGTAAACCTTTCACTGAACAACACCCCTTCCGCATCAAACCCCGGGTTGTTCATCTATGCCAATGGTTGCCCTGCACCTTATTTAGGTCCTGCCGGAACTGAAGTTTGCTATGGTAACGCTTCCGGTCCTGGAGGAGCGCCGGTACAATTTAACAACGTTATGCTCACATCAGGGCAAACGTATTACTTCGTAATTGATTACGATAGTTCAGGTGCAACACCTTGTCTCACCGGATGGGATCTCACAATTACGGTTTCAGGCGGAACTGCAGCTGAGGATTTATGTTCGAATGGGACAGCTTCTATTCCGATTACTATTTCTTCAAGCTGTGTCGGCTCTATAAATTACAATAATAGTTGCGCTACACCTTCTGCCGCAGCTACTGTTCCGTTACCGGGATGTGGTAACTTCACTGACGGAATTACACCTGATGTCTGGCTGAGGTTTACATCCAATGCGGTAATTACCACTCCTTATCAGATTAATGTTGACCTTGGAAGTGCTCCTGCAGCACAGGATCTTGCCATGCAAATTTATACAGGTACCTGCCCTGGAGCCTTTGTTGCTGTTCCCGGTGCCTGTGATGACAACAGTAACGGATTGATGCCTTCAGTTTCTTTTTTACCAACTGCCTCAACAAATTATTTTATCAGACTTTGGTCAAACAACGGAACGAAACCTGGCAACTTCAAAGTCTGTGTACTCTCAGGTTGTACGCCTCCAAATGATTTATGTGCCGGCGTTATAACGCTCGCTGTTGCTCAACCCGTTGTTGGAGATAATGGTTGTTCTACCGGAACATCAGAACCCAACAATAATTCACTTTCCGGAGTTAATTCAACTTGCTGGACCAACTCTGGAGGTGCAGGACAAATACAAACTGTCTGGTACAACTTTGTTGCTACAAATGCACAGATGAGAATACGCCTGCGACTTCTTACGCTGTTCGATTCTCAAATGGCACTCTATTCTTCAACTGGTGCAGGAGCAAATACCTGTGCAGGAACATTTAATCAAATTTTCTGCAATGATAACGGACCAAATACCTGTGGTGCCGGTGGAACAATCAGGTGGTCTGAAATTACTGCAACCGGATTAACAATAGGGAATACTTATTTCCTTCGCGTTGATGGATTAAATGGAAACACCGGAACCTTCGAGCTTACGCTTGAAGATGGTGTTAATCCTTTTCCACCAATCAATGTTCAGGATTGTGCACTTGCTCAAAATATTTGTAGTGGTTCACCTCTTACAGTGGCTGATCCCGGCTACCAGGGAACCGGAAATGTATGTGATATGAACACAGGTGGGTCCACCTGTATGGCAGCAGGCGAAAGAGGTTCCGCCTGGTTTCTTTGGTCAATGACAGGAGCCGCGGGAACAGGTACCGATATGAATTTTTTAATTACGCCTAACTCTCCCAATGATTATGACTTTGTTGTTTATGTCGTTGATACTTTTGGGACTGCAGCATGTCCTACATGTACTGATGGCGTTCCTGCCGTTGCAAATTATTGCAGTCAGGTAGCCAATTCATCAGCATTCCCTGCAGTATCCTGCAACTGGTCTGCATGCGGAATAACCGGATGCAACACGTCTGCAGGAACACTTGCAATACCCGGAGGATATTATCAGGGTGGTGGCGGTGCTCCTTGTCTGGTACCTGCAATTCACGTTCCTCCCGGAATGACAGCGACTTTCCTTTTGCAAACGAGTAACTATACCACCTCCACTGCCGGATTTACATTGAGTTTTGGAGCTGCTGCTGCTGCTCAAATGGTTACTACCCCGGTTTCAATGACATGGACAGGACCCGCTGTCGGAATCAACACAGTATGGACGCTCGTGAACAACTGGATTCCGAATAACTGCGGAACGCTTCCTTCCTGCGGAAATGGCGTTGCTGCAATTATTGGTACCGGTGCTTCTCAACCTGTAATAACATGGCCTCAAAACGTAAAAGATATCACCATCAATGCAGGTGCAACACTCACTATTTCTGCCGGAATTAACCTTCAGGTGTGTGGCAATTTCACAAACAATGGAACCCTCACTTGTGGAGTTGGTGCCACTGTGACTTTTATCGGTGCTCTTCCTCAAAATATCAACGGAGCATTTGGATCTGCTTCAAATAATTTCTATAACTTAATTATAAATAAAACTGCAGGAACAACTATTACTTTTAATACCAATATTTATTGTCAGGGGAATTTCTCTGTGTTAACCGGAATTGCAAATGTAAACAGCAAGAACATTGAAGTCGGGGGTAATTTCTACAACGTGAATGGCAATACGAGTTTTACAGGCTTGGGCGCTGGTGCGCTGGCAAGTACACTCACTTTTACACGTCGGAGTACCGTTAACCAGCTTTTCCAGAATGATGGCGCCAACCTTATTCTGAATAATGTCAGTATGAGGCAACTTGTTGCCGGTGGAACATTGACGTTGAATGCCAATGCTACAAGTGACCTTATTATTGGTGCATTCGGGACATTGTCAATGGGAATCGGTGGCCTTGGCCAGGAGGGAGTTATCGTTACTCCTGCAGGTACAGCGAGAGAAGTTAGTGTTTTGAATTCTGTCGCCGCCGCTTGTAATGCAGGTTGTGCATCAAGTTATGTTTCCGGGAAATTAAGAAGAGCCATTGCAACTGCAGCAAATTCATATGACTTTCCTGTTGGACTTTTAGGAACAGGCTACGAACGTGCAAATATTACTTATACGGCTGCACCAACAGGAACTTACAATCTGCTTGCACAATTTAAAACATGGAATGGAACCAACTGTGCATTCCCTGCCGGGTTCGGGCCTGCTGCCAGTGAATGTATAATTGCTACTTATGCTGCACTTCCTTACTTCAATCATGGCTACTGGAATATTGATGCAAGTATTGGTGCTCCAACCGGTACGTATACTGCTACCATGTATAATGTTGGAATGAGCAACAATACCGGAATGGGATGGACTGTAGTGAAAGCTACATCCGGCTCTTGTGCATTCGCATTGGCAGGCAATTGCAATGCAGCAAGTACTGCAGCAGCAACAATCAGAACCAATCTTACCGGATTCTCTGATTTCACAACTGTGCAATCGCAGACGCCACTTCCAATCGAGCTATTGAGTTTTGATGCAAGGACAAATAATTCAGGTGTGCTCTGCAGCTGGATCACAGCAACAGAGACCAACAACGATCATTTTGATGTTGAGCGCAGCAAGACAGGAGTTACTTTCTCCAAGATAGGTGAGATGAAAGGTTATGGTGCAGGAACATCTGTCCATAATATGGAATATAAATACCAGGATGAAGATGTCTGCACAGGTACGCTGTATTATCGACTGAAACAGGTTGATATCGATGGCAGATATACATACAGTGACATCGTAGCTGTTAGCTGCAAAAATGCACTGTTGAGTCTGGCTCCTAATCCTGCCCGCACAAACATCAACCTTAATTTCTTTGAACCACAGGCAGGAAATATTACTGTTGAAGTTTCTGACATCATCGGACAGGTGTTGTTGACAAAAGCATTCGAAATCGAGAAGGGCTATAACGACAGAATCGTTGACATTTCTTCTCTGGCAAATGGTGTTTATTACCTGAAGATCATTAATCGCAATTCTCAACCTGAAGAGGTAGCTAAGCAGATTAAGTTCCTCAAGTATTAATCGACATTTATAATATCCGGACACGCAGCAGGCAAGGAGTACGCTGAGCGCCCGGGCTATTCACCTAAAACGTAGTATTGTCTTTCAGGATTTTTCCTGAATGGAATGATTTCAGTGTTCTTTAACGGGACCTGTTTTTCGTATACGTATATGCAATCAATTTGTGAATCTGTGTTTGAACAAATTATCAATTGCCAAAAATTAATGCCCATGAAATCAACTTACTCCAACTTAACAAAAGCATTCTTGCTCATCGCCATCGTGTTGATGAATCAAACGAGCCACGGGCAAACTACAGGAATAAATTATACGATCTCTCAACCGGCCGGTGCACTTCAATACAACAGTATTTCTGCCGGACAGGTGGACCTGATTTCTGCAGCCAATACTGACGACCAGCTGGTTTCCTTTCCTGCTTCCGCCGTTGCCGCCTGGGGTGGTTTTTTTTATGGAGGGGTCTGGTATCCACAGGCAACAACAACATTCTGGGTTTCTTCCAACGGATGGGTTGCAATCCAGAATACAGCCAATCCCAGTGATGTTGCGCCACCTTCATCCTTGCCGGTAAACGACCTGGGAGCAAGTCCATACCGGATCATTGCGCCACTGTGGGATGACTTAAAACTTCATCCTGTTTCAGGTGGCAGGGTTACCTATAAAAACAGTCCTGCCGGCGCTGGTCGTGTATTAATTATTGAATGGAAAGGAATGTACTGGGATAAAACAGGAACTGATTCCGCCATTTCTTTTCAAGCCCGAATTTACAATAATATTTCCGCTGCTCCCAATGCAATCGAGTTCAGGTATAAGAGAAATGGATCAGCAACTTATGGAATGCCGGCTACACTACCTTTTGCATCTGCCTCAATTGGATTGAGTGGTTTTTGCAACAATGATATTTTTGCATGGACAAATGCAGCAGGAACTGTAATAAGCAAAACCGTTCCCGAAAATCAGGCAATCGCTTCCAAGCCTGCTGATGCCGGCAGTTACAGGTTCACTCCTGTTGTTCATCCAAATGATAATTGTGCCGGTGCTTTTTTAATGGCGCTTAATCCGGGATTACCGTTGATCTCATCTATAGGAACAACGCTTCATTCCACTCAGACTGCAATTGCCATTCCCGGATGCGGAGGAATCACAACTACTAGCGACGTATGGTACACTTTTTCAAAACCAGCAAACATTACCAACTTCGAAATTTTTACCGATAGCGTTGATTGCAGAGGATCTGCAAACTATGGGATGGGAATGGAAGTTTATACTGCCTGCGGTGGAGCACCGGTTGCCTGCAATTATGGCGCTACCGGTCCTGCAGGAACAAATGCAACTTCCTACCTGAACATGACTGCCCAGACATGCGCTCTGCAGAGTTACTGGGTTCGCGTGTTTTCAAAAGATACCAGTTACCGGGGTTACTTTCGGTTCAACATCAGACCTCCGGGAAGAGATTGTGCATATGCTACCGACATATCAGCGTGTTGTGCAGGACTACCGTTTAATTATTCATCCCCTACCCTGCTTTCTACCTGTGGCTTTAACAATGACGTAGACAGCAATGCAGCGTGCGGAAGTCTTGTTGAACGCGGACAGGATTACGTTTTCAAGTTTACACCCTGCGCAACAATGTGCGCAACCTTTAATCTGAATAATACTACACTCGGATCCAATCCGGGAATGTTTATTTATTACAATCCTCCATGCGGTGCAGGAGCAGCTTGTGTTGGTAGTGTTACCAGCGTAGGAGGCGGTGTACTCACTTTTGCAAATGCTTCTCTTGCTGCAGGTAATACCTATTACATTGTAATTGATTATGACAGTGGTGGATTCACACCATGTCTTACAGGTTGGGATATGACAATCAGCGGAGTCGCACCTCCTGTTCTTACTTATGATAATTGCGCAACACCTCAGCTGTTCGCCGCCACCGTTGGTGCATCCTGCGTTGGTGCTGTTGATTTCAATAATAACTGTGCAACTCCTTCTGCAGCGGGAACTGTTCCGCTTCCGGGTTGCGGTAGTTTTACTGACGGCGTAACACCTGATGTGTGGTTTACATTCAATTCACTTTCTGCTAATCCTCATCAGATCAATGTTGACCTGGGTACGGCTCCATCGGCTCAGGATATGGCAATGGCAATTTATACAGGTGCCTGCGGCGGCCTTACATTAGTTAGTTGTGATGACAATAGTAATGGTACAATGCCTTCACTTACAATTACTCCTCCGGGTGCCGGAACAACATATTACGTAAGACTTTGGTCGAATAATGGGACCAAACCCGGGAACTTCCGAATTTGTGCAATACAAGGATGTACGCCAACAAATGATCTTTGTACCGGCGCTATTGCACTTACTGTCGGTGCACCAATTCAGGGGGACAATGGTTGTTCAACCGGAACAGGTGAACCTTCTTCCGGTGTTGCGCCTGCATGCTGGACAGCAGGAAGTTTAAATACTGTCTGGTATTCATTTGTTGCAACAAATACACAAATGAGAATACGGACACGCCTGCTAACAATGTTTGACTCTCAGATTGCATTGTATTCTCTTCCTACTGGTTGCGGTGGTGCATTCACCATGCTTTTTTGTAATGACAATGCTCCTGCATCCTGCGGATTCGCAACAAACAGAAATTCCGAGATTACAGCTACAGGTTTAACTATCGGAACAACCTATTATGTAAGGGTTGACGGAACAGCCGCAAATACCGGAACTTTTGAAATTATTGTAATGGATGGAAACAATCCATACCCTCCAATCCCTCAACAGGATTGTGTTTTACCAATCAATGTCTGTAACAGCGCTTCATTCACCGTAGCCAATCCGGGATTCCAGGGAACAGGAAACGTCTGTGACTTTACCGCAGGATCATGCCTTGCAAGTGGAGAACGCGGTGCTGCCTGGTACACTTTTTCTGTTACAGGACCTCAGACATTACAATTTACCATCACTCCAAATTCACCCAATGATTATGACTTCATGATCTGGTGCGTGGATACTGTGTGGAATGGTAACCCAAGCCATTCATTTCCGACGGTTGCCAACTACTGCAGCAATCTGATGACAGGAGGTTTGTTTCCATGGTATAGCTGTAATTATTCCGCAGTCGGTACAACAGGACTTTCATTGACCTGTTTGGGGGTTGCAGCAACAATTCCATCCTCACAGCCATTTACACAGTGCGGAGGTTTTAATCAGGCACTCGCCATTCCGGCGGGGATGACTGCAACGTTTGTTCTGAACGTAAGTAATTTCACTACATCAACAACGGGCTTTACTATGAACTGGAATGGAACGGTATTGAATAGTAACCCGCCAAGTATGACTTGGCAAAACTCCAGTACAACTGCATGGACAACTTTGCCTAACTGGTATCCTAACAATTGTGGTGCTGTGCCTGATTGTGCAAACCAGGTGGGTGCAATAATAGCAGGAGGAGCATGGCCAATGCCGATACTTACAGCAAATCAAACGTTGAAAGACATCACCATCAATGCAGGCGCTTCACTTACTATCAATGCGGGCGTCACTTTAAACGTTTGCGGAAACTTCACCAATAATGGAACCATCAATTGCATTGCCGGAAGTACTGTAAAATTTATTGGAGGATTGAATCAATCAATCAATGGTACTTTCCTCGCTGCACTAAATAATTTCGCAAACTTCACAGTTGCAAAAAGCACCGGAACACTAACCTTCAACACAAATATTTTTGTCAGAGGGAATTTTGCAATTAACGGACCAAACGGAATAGTGAATGTGAATAGCAAGAACATTGAAGTTGGTGGCAATTTTTATAACTACAATGGAACAACAAGCTTTACAGGACATGGCGCAGGTGCATTGGCCAGTACTTTAACTTTCACCAGAAGATCCGGCGCCAACCAGCTGTTTCAAAATGACGGAACGAATCTTACACTGAACAATGTAGCGATGAATCAAATCGTTCCCGGTGGATTGGTTTCATTAAATGCAAATGCAACCAGCGACATGATCATCGGTCCGTTTGGTACACTTACCTTAACACAAGGAGTGATTGTTACCGGCGCCGGAACAGCCAGGGAAGTAAATGTCACGAACAGCGCTGCAGCCGCATGCACGCCGGGAAATGCCACAAGCTGGGTGTTTGGATTGTTAAGAAGATCAATAGCAACAGCACTCAACTCCTATGATTTTCCTGTGGGAACTTTAACGAATTACGAGCGTGCAAATATCAATTACACTGCTGTACCAACGGGAGTTTATAACCTGCTTGCTCAATTCAAAGTATGGGGCGGAACAAACTGTGCTTTTCCAGGACCTGGTCCTGCAGCAAGTGAATGTGTAACTGCTACATATGCGGCACTACCTTACTTCGACCACGGATACTGGAGTATTGATGCAAGCATAGGAGCTCCAACCGGAACCTATGAAGCAACCATGTACAATGTAGGCATGACCAATAATGCAGGGGCTGGCTGGACAGTTGTAAAAGCTACATCAGGTACTTGCGCATTTGGTTTGCCGGGAGGCTGTTGGATTCCAAGTACAGCGGTTCAAACACGAAGAGTGGGCTTGAGCGGTTTCTCTGACTTTGCTACAGTTCAATCACAAACTCCACTGCCGATTGAGTTATTGTCGTTTGAAGCTATTCAAGTTTCAGGTAAAGTATCTTGCAAATGGATAACATCAACAGAAATTAACAATGATCATTTTGATGTTGAACGCAGCACGGATGCAACAAACTATACTGTGATCGGCACAGTAAAGGGATTTGGACAGGGTGTAACAACAATCAATCATTATTACGAGTTTAAAGATGGAGATTTCTGCAGCGGTAAAGTTTATTACAGATTGAAACAGGTCGACATGAATGGTGCATTTACATACAGTAATATAGTAAGTGTGAGCTGCAAAAATTCACTGCTCAACCTGGCACCCAATCCGACTGCGAATAACGTAGTACTGACTTTTTACGAAAACACTACAGGCGAAGTAACCATTGAAGTAACCGATATGGTTGGTCAGATCGCACTCAAAAAGCATTTCAATGTAGAAGCCGGATACAATGAAGTTGAAGTTGGTGTATCTGCTTTGCCTGAAGGCGTATATTACCTGAAGGTATTGAACAAAGATCCACAGCAGGCAGACGTAGCCAAGCAGGTAAAATTCCTTAAATATTAATATTATAATAAAAAAGCCGGTTGAAAAACCGGCTTTTTTTGTTATTTAACCTATTGGAAATTTAGAAAGAATAGCTACCTTTCGCTTGATTATTAATTTGTTATCTTTCGAAACAAGGTTGCCAGTCCCCAGGTAGGAATCAACGCTGTTTCGTTTATTACGAATTTTATATAATTGAATTTAGAAAGGCATTGAATTGAATTCATTTTTTACTTCCAATCGCATGAAGATAACTACTATTTACTTTACACGATTTCTTTGCATACTTTTTTTTATATTTTCTTCCAACCAGATTAGCTATGCTCAGTTAATCGGAATAAATTATACATTTTCACAAGTAGCCCCTGGTTGGGCTTATAATAGTGCCTCAGCCGGACAGGTAAATCTGATTGCAGGGGGAGTAGACGACCAACTGGTTCCATTTAATCCGGGTGCCGGATGGGGAGGATTTTATTATGGAGGAATCTGGTATCCTCAGGCGACCACTACCTTTTATGTTTCTTCAAATGGATGGGCTTCAATTGCAAAGACGGGAGATATTGTTGCACCCAGTTCGCTTCCTGTAAATGATTTAGCAGGCAATCCATACCGAATCATGGCACCTCTTTGGGATGATCTAAAGGTACATGCCAATGGATTGGTTACTTATAAACTTTCAGGGGGTGCTACAAACAAAGTTTTGACTATAGAATGGAAAGGAATGTACTGGAATAATGCGGCACCTGATTCTGCAATCTCGTTTCAAATTAAAATTTATGATAACCTGCAACTCATCGTTGCCAACAAAAACAGGATTGAATTCCGATACAAAAGAAACGGCACTTCTGTATATGCTCTCAATGCTGCATCTGCTTCTATTGGCTTAAGCGGCTTTTGCACAAATGATGTGTACGCATGGACCTCGGTTGCCGGAGCACCAAACAAAACTTTTCCTGAAGCTCAAACTCTTGCATCAAAGCCAACCGATACACAAACGCATATTTTTACTCCTGCTGCTCATCCAAATGACAATTGCGCTTCAGCACAAGCCATCACATTTAATCCTGCATTGAATATTATTTCTACCACTGCAACTACGCTTCATTCCACGCCGGTTGCTGCCCCTGCTGCATGCTGGGGCGCTCCAATAACTAATGCAGCAGACGTATGGTTCACATTTACAAAACCTGCGAACGTAACAAGCTTCGAAATTTTTACTGACAGTTTAGATTGCAGAGGCGCCAATTACAAAACCGGAATTGAAGTTTATAATTCCGCTTGTGGCGGAGCTGCAATTGCATGTAATTACGGCAGTGCCGGTCCGAATTATCTTGACGACAATGGAGCAATAGTGGCTACAAATGCTTCTTCATACCTGAATCTTACCAATGCAACTTATGGTGTACCATGCGGAAGCCAGCAATACTGGGTTCGGGTTGCAACAGATACCACATACAAAGGATATTTCCGTTTTAATATAAGGCCTTCAGGAAGAGACTGTAGTTATTCTACTGACATTACTCCTTGCGGATTGCCGTATACAGCTCCACTCGCTCTATCCACTTGTAATTTCGGAAATGAATATGACAGTACCATTTCTGCTTGCCACAATTCTTTCAACAAAGGAAGAGATTATGTGTTCTCCTATACCCCACCTGCAACCGTTTGCGTCGACTTTCATCTTGCAAATACGCCTGTAAATTCATTCCCCGGTTTGTTTGTGTATTCCGGATGCCCGTCAACAGGAAATTGCCTTGGATCTCTTACAGGCAGTGGTGGCGCAGCAGCAATGAACTTCAATAACATCACGCTGGCAACGGGCAATACGTACTATTTCGTAGTTGAATATGATAGCACCAATATCACGCCATGCATGGGCGCATTTGATTTCAGCATTACACTTAATGTAACATCTCCTCCTGTTTATGACAACTGTTTAAATGCACCGAATGTACCCGTCAATACTTCTACATCCGCCAATTGTACAGGTCCTTTCACTTATTATAACAGTTGCGCAACACCATCTCCAACAGGTACTGTTCCTGTTCCCTTGTGCGGAAATTTTACTGACGGTGTAACACCTGATGTCTGGTTCCGGTTTACTTCAACAGGAACTGTTCAGGCACATACCATCAATGTAAACCCTACATCACCTTATGCAGGAACTGCTGCAGATCTTTGTATGCAAATCTATTCCGGAACATGCGGAGCACTTGTTCCGCTTGCAGGTGCATGTGATGATAACTCCAGCGGCTTTAATTTGCCTGCACTAACGTTTGTTCCTCCGGCAACAGGTACCCAATATTACATCCGCATCTGGTCTAACAACGGTACACAGCCCGGGAATTTTAATATCTGTGCAATCGTAGGTTGTACACCTGCAAATGACCTACCATGCAATGCAGTGAACCTGACGCTTGGTGCGCCGGTAAATGGTGACAATGCCTGCTCATCAGGCGCTGGTGAACCGGGAATTGCTACCTGCTGGGATGCAGGAACACTGAATACAGTGTGGTACAAATTCACCCCAACTTTTACAGGGAATGTAAATATCCGCACCCGTTTGTTTTCGCTCTTTGACTCGCAAATTGCAGTTTACAGCGGTCCATGCGGAGCCGGGATGACTCAGATAGGAGCTTACTGTAACAATGATATAACCGAAGGTTGTGCCGGTGCAACTCGTACATACAGGCACAGCGTGATTAATGGTTTCCCGGTAACAAGCGGCATTACTTATTATGTTCGACTTGATGGAAGGGCTGCGAATACAGGAACATTTGAAATTCTTGTCATTGATGCAACGCTACCTTTGCCGCCGGTTCCTTTGCAGGATTGTGTTGTAGCACAAACGATTTGCTCAAACACAACTTTCACTGTTGCCGATCCGGGTTATCAGGGAATAGGGAACTATTGTGATCTTGCAGCAGCACCCGGTTGTTTTATTGGAGAGCGATCCTCTGCATGGTATCTGGTATCGATTCAAAATCCTGCCCCTGGCGGGAGTTTTTTCCAGTTCAGCATTAATCCATTTGCAGGTACAGATTATGATTTCTTCGTATGGAGGGTTGATGGCGTAGCCAACTATTGTTCAATTCTCAATACTTATGCTTCATTTCCATGGTATCGTGGAAGCTGGACAGATACCTATGGACCTACGGGCGTTTCACTTGCAGGTGGTTCGGGTACAACCTCTTTGTGTATAGGTTCAGTAGGACCTGCCTTTCACCCTGCCTATCCGGTTACCGGTGGTGAGACATTCCTTATTCTCGTCAGCAACTGGTGGGGAAATACTTCAGGCTTCCAGATGGACTGGCTTGGGACTCCTATCAGCGGTGCGCCTCCCGTGCGCTACTGGCAAAATGCAACTGATTCATTGTGGTCTAATACTTTTAACTGGGCTCCATTGTGCGGAGGTGTGCCTGATTGTGCAAACCAGATCTCAGGCGTAATCACAAACAGTACAGCATTTTCACCATATGTAGCGTCAAGTACAACGATCAAAGATATCACGATCAATGTTGGAGCAACGCTCAGGCTTGCACCCGGAGTAAGACTGGATGTATGTGGTGATTTTACAAATAACGGAACATTGACTTGCGGTGCCGGCTCAACCATCAGGTTCATTGGAACCGCTGCGCTCCAAAATATCAATGGAACTTTCTCTGCTACAAATTCCTTCCCGAATTTTGTAGTGAGTAAAACTTCTGGGACGGTTAAGTTGAATACCCATATTTACATCTCCGGAAATGATTCAATACTCTCCGGTATCGTTGATAATAATCTGAAGAATACTTTCCTTATGGGAAGTTTCTATAATTACAATGGAGCCACCAGCTTTACAAATATGGGATCAGGAGCCGGCGGTAGCACGCTCACATTCACAGGAGCTGCTAACCAGAATTTTACAAACCTTGTCAGCAACCTGACACTGAATAATGTCACCGCATTCCAGGTACCGGCTTCAACGATAACACTAACAGCAGGCGCATTTAACAATATGAACCTGGGTACAGGAGGTTTATTGACACTTACAGCCGGAAAAATTGTTACCGGAGCGCTCTTAGTGAATATCACGAATACGGCTCCTGCTGCAGTCACCTCCGGAAATATTTTCAGCTTTGTTCAAGGCAACCTAAGAAGGTCAATGCCTGTCGGGATTGGTACTTATGAATATCCGGTTGGAGAAGCAACAAAAGGTTATCAGCGATTCTCATTGTTATATACAACTGCTCCTACAACTGCACATACCATTACAGCGAAATTCAGTCAGTGGACTTTATTACCTGCAACCGGCCCGGCCGTAATTGAATGCATCACTGCCAACTGGTCTTGCTGCGCACCATATGATAACGGCTATTGGACGCTTGATGCAAGTATTGGTGCAGGGGTTGGAACTTATACTGCCAATGCCTATCCAATGAATGTAACGAATGATATCGGTGCGGCTCCGAATGGTTACTCTATCATGAAAGCAACGTCAGCAAGCGGAGCGGGTCCATGGACGATGCAGGGAACCTGTGTAACTCCGGGAATGGGTGTAAATCCTGTTTCAAGAACGGGCTTAAATTCCTTCTCCGATTTCGGTGTTGTTCAGTACCTCTCTCCCCTGCCGATTGTCCTTCTTCATTTTGATGCAGAGCAAACAATTGACGGAACAGTGCTCACCTCATGGGCCACTGCATCAGAGATCAACAATGACCATTTTGAAGTTGAAAGAAGTCTGAATGGAAATGAGAATTTCAAGTCTATTGGCAATGTGAAAGGATACGGTGCAGGAACTACAACACAAAACCATTATTATTCACTTCGAGATCAGGAAGAATGCACAGGGGTTAAGTACTACAGACTCAAACAGGTTGATATTGATGGACACTTTACTTATAGCAATACAGTTGCTGTTCGTTGTAAGGAAAAAAATGAAGTTGTTTCTGTTTACCCGAACCCGTCAAATACCAAGATCAATGTAAGTTTCTTCGAAGCAAATGTTTATTACCTTCAGTTGAAGAATACAGATGCACTTCAGGAAACGACCAGACAGGTTAAGTTCCTCAAGTATTGAGCATTAGCATATCCTTAAAAATGCCGCTTTGTCTTATTCAGGGCGGCATTTTTATTTGAATACTTATTGATAGCGTATTTTCTATATTTGCGCCCCAATTAAACTTTGACATGGACAAAAACTCCGTTATCGGACTTTTTCTTATCGGTATTCTCATTATTGGTTATTCGGTATATACTCAACCAAGTGAGCAGGAACGTCTGGCAACTCAGCACACTGCTGATTCAATTGCAGCGATCAAAAAAATTACAGAGAAAGACCAGGCAACCCAGCAAAAGAATATTTCTGCTTCAGTTAAAGAAGTAGCAGACTCAGCGCAAACAGATTCGGCCAGGAAAGAAATTGCGCTGCAGGAATTTGGAAGTTTTTCAGAAGCTGCCGCCGGGAAAGAGGAGTTCTTTACTGTTGAGAACGACCTGATGAAAATCTTGATCTCTTCGAAAGGTGCCCTCATTAAGTCTGTAGAGCTGAAAAAATACAAGACGCATGATGGAAAGCCTGTGAGGCTTATGAGCGGTGATTCATCAACATTCAACCTTTCCTTTCCGGCCCAAAACCGATCAATCAATTCAACCGATCTCTACTTCTCTTCACAGGGCATTGTTGGAAAAGGTGCGGCAAAAGTGATCTCATTCAGGCTTACTGCCGGCGCAGGAAAGTACATAGACTACAATTATTCACTGATGGATGGAAGTTACCTGGTTGGATTTCATATTGATCTTGTTAACCTGAATGATGTGATCGCTCCGAATGCTACCTACCTGGCATTCGACTGGAGAGAAAACGTGATACAGCAGGAAAAAAGCATCACCAATGAGCGCGCAGCCACCACTATCTACTATCATTTCATGGATGATGAGGTTGATAAAATAAATCCGGCAAAATCAGAAGAACAATCATTGAAAACCAAAGTAAAGTGGGTTGCTTTTAAACAACAGTTTTTCACCTCTGTACTTATTGCAGACAATGCATTTGATTCTCCCGTTGTAGAAACAAAAAAAGATGAAGGCCAGACGAAATATGTTAAGAGTCTCTCTGCCTCATTTGCCCTCCCCTATGACCATAAGGCTGCAGAAAGCTATGGGATGAAATTTTATTTCGGCCCGAATCATTATCAAACGCTGAAAAAAATCGACAACCTCGGGCTTGAAAAACAGATTGCGCTTGGCTGGGGAATTTTTGGGTACGTAAACAAATTTATTGTGATCCCGATCTTCAACTTCCTGAACGGGTTTCACCTCAACTTTGGTCTGATCATCCTGATCCTGACCATTATTATCCGCATCATCATACTCCCTCTGACTTTTGGCTCCTTCAAATCACAGGCAAAGATTAAGATCCTTGCACCGGAAATCAAAGAGATCAATGATAAATTCGGCGATGATGCAATGAAGAAGCAGCAGGAAACCATGGCACTTTACAAGAAAGCTGGTGTGAATCCACTGGGAGGTTGCATTCCGGGATTACTGCAGTTGCCAATCCTTATTGCCATGTTTAATTTCTTTCCTACCTCGATAGAACTCAGGCAGGAAAGTTTCTTATGGGCCCATGACCTTTCTACCTATGACTCTGTTCTAGACCTAGGATTTAAAATTCCATTCTACGGCGACCACGTCAGCTTATTCACTTTGTTGATGACAATTTCCACATTGCTATTCACGAAGCTCAACATGCAGATGACGAGTGCCTCCAATCCTCAGATGAAATGGATGATGTATATCATGCCGATTATGTTTCTCGGGGTTTTCAACAATTACTCAGCAGGCTTAAGTTATTATTACTTCCTGAGTAATATTTTTGGATTGGGACAACAATACCTCTTCAAGTATTTCATTGATGAGGAAGCCATTCACCGCCAGATGCAGGAAAATAAAAAGAAGACAGTTAAAAAGTCCGGATTCCAGCAACGACTGGAACAGATGGCAAAAGAGCGTGGGTACCAGGCAAAAAAGAAATAGTTTACTTCTCAGATAGCCCTGGACGTAATGTAGCTGATGATCTCAGTATAGTCTTTAGGTCGGAACCAGGTTATTTCTTTGTCTTTTCTAAACCAGGTCCATTGTCGTTTGGCATAATTGCGGGTATGCTGCCTGATCAGATTTATAGCTTCTTCCAGAGATGATTTTCCATCAAGAAAATCGAAAAGCTCTGAATATCCCACTGTCTGCAAGGCATTCAGATCGCAGAATTGAAACAGACTTTTCGCTTCATCAAGAAGATTCTCATTCATCATTCTGTCTACGCGCTCATCAATCATCCGGTAAACCAATTCCCGTTCTTCTTCCAGCCCTATTTTAATAATATTGAAAGGCCTTTTA
>JAPLDB010000096.1:31784-37110 GCA_026391975.1 Bacteroidota bacterium
CCTGTAGTCATGCATACCTCAATAGCCCTGATAAGGCGATGTGGGTTGTTAATGTCGGCAGTCAAATAATATTCAGGATCCAGTTCCTTCAGTTTCATTTGAATTGCCTGAATGCCATCCCTTTTAAACAGGTCATTTAATTCAAGACGGAGCCCTTCATTTCTGGCAGGCATCTCATCTGCGCCCCGAGAAACCAGATCAACATACAATCCTGATCCGCCACACAGAATTGCATAATCAGAAATGGAAAAAATTTTTAGTATGCATTCAAGGGCATCTGTTTCAAATTGTCCTGCACTATAAGAATCATGAATGGAAAGTGAGTTGATCAAGTGATGCCTGACCTGATCTAATTCATCAGGTGATGGCTTCGCAGTCCCAATGTTCATTTCACGATAAAATTGACGTGAATCTGCAGAAACAATTTCAGAACCGAATTGCTTCGCAAGTCTAATGGCCAATGCTGTTTTACCAACTGCTGTAGGCCCGACAATAACGATCAGGTGTTTAATAAAAAAAGAGATTGCAGATTAACAGAACAAAAAGATCAAATGTCTTCCTCGTCTTTGGAATCGTCATCAACGATTTCATCCATCTCCCCATCGATGTCATCGACTTCGCCATCTTCACCTTTTAATTCTTCAACTCCGGCCGGGATATCATCAACATCAACACCGGCTTCTACTTCAGGCTCATCCTCAACTTCAAGATCAGGGGCAGCAGATTCGTCAAAATCCTCCGGAAGCGGTAACACAGCCCCAGGCGCAGGCGGGTATTGTTTGGGTGCTTCTCCGATGGTGCGTACACACCTTGGATAAGTTGCTGAACTGTCCTCAGCAGTTAATATTTTTATCAACTCAATTCGAAAGGTCCATTTATCCTGCAAGTCAAACAGGTAATAGATTTTCTGGTGAGGGTCTATGATAAAATCACAAAGACGGGAATTGCGCAACGAGGCTATAGTGGACTTGTCATCCCCCTTCAATTCTCTGTTCGTGATCTCCTTTCCTTTTTTCCAGTAATCATCACTCATGTAAAATGAGGCCTCTTTTGAGGCGTCAAACCCAATGTAACTGTGAATCGCATAATGAAAATCCTCAAAAGTCTGAGTTGATTTTATTTCAATGTCTCTGGAAATATCATCATAATCTTCGAAAGTAATCCTGAATTTATAAGCTGCCATGTTTTATTTTCAATTGTGAATCTGCGTTAAAAGTATAAATAAATCCTTCAAAGAAATTTCTGAACAAAAAAATTATTCATTTTTTAATTCACCACCGTTTGCGATCTTATTTTTCGGCTCTAGACCGAGTTCTTTTCCTTTTGTTAACATGAGCTGGTACGCCTCATCAAAGTTGTTGGAAATCTTCCCGTCCAGAATTGCCTCCCTGATGGCATTTTTAATTTCTCCAACAGCGCGGCCCGGTGGCAGGCCAAAAACCTGCATAACATACTCTCCGGTAATGGGTGGTTGCCAGTTTCGAATCCTGTCCTTCTCCTCCACTTCTTTAAGCTTTTCTGCAACAACCTCAAAATTCTCTTTGTACTTTTTGATCTTGTATTCATTCTTGGTTGTAACATCGGCATGACATAAAACCATGAGGGCATCAACATCATTACCGGCGTCAAATAGCAACCTGCGCACAGCAGAATCCGTTACCACTTCCTGGGCCAGTACGATAGGACGCAAATGCAGCTGGACAAGCTTCTCCACGAATTTCATTTTTTCATTCATTGGAAGTTTGAGTTGCCTGAAAATATGCTTCACCATCCTTGCCCCCTTGTCTTCATGCCCATGAAAGGTCCAGCCATGACCGGGTTCATATCTTTTCGTTGCGGGTTTTGCAATATCATGAAGGATTGCCGCCCAGCGAAGCCACAGGTCATCACTCGCCCGGCACACATTGTCCAGTACCTGAAGCGTATGATGGAAATTATCCTTGTGCCCCTTTCCATTCACATATTCAACCCCATGCAACAGGCAAAATTGAGGAAAGATGATCTCCAGAAGTCCGGTATCAAACAGCAGGTTGAATCCAACCGAGGGCTTTGTTGATGAAATGATCTTATTCAATTCATCAGTGATCCTTTCCATCGAAACGATCTTTATCCTGTCTTTGTTTTTCTTTATCGCCAAAAGGGCTTGTGGATGAATCGTAAAATGAAGTTGTGATGCAAAACGGATCGCACGCATCATTCTCAGCGGATCATCACTAAAAGTGATCTCAGGGTCCAGAGGCGTTCTTATAAGCCGGTCATGCAAATCCTGAACACCATTGAAAGGATCAACCAACTCCCCAAAATTCGATTCCGTGAGGTGAATGGCCATTGCATTGATCGTAAAATCCCTTCGCTTCTGATCGTCTTCCAAAGATCCGCTTTCGACAATAGGCTTTCTTGAATCAGATCTGTAAGATTCTTTTCTGGCTCCGACGAATTCAATTTCCAGGTCATCATACTTTATCATTGCCGTGCCAAAGTTCTTGAAATAGCTTACAGGAATATGCGATCCTAATTGTGCAGCCACATTCGTAGCGAGCTCAATGCCGCTTCCTGTAACTACTACATCAATGTCTTTAGATTCACGCTTTAATAAAATATCGCGCACATATCCACCAACCACAAATGCCTGTGCGTTCAAATCAGCAGATTGTTCTGCAATAATTTTGAATATGGGATGTGAGAGGTGCTTTTTCACTCGGTGACTGACGGGTTAAATAACACAAATTTATGAACACAAATGGAGTGACCTTAAATTACTTTCTGATAAATTTTATCACACCATTCCGCCCAACTCTAATGATGGTAGAAGGTTTTGCATTTGACTTTTCATCTCTGCGCAGTCCTACAATATAATCTACCCCTGTCCTGATCTTGTCGTGTATGTCGGAAAAATTCGATGGTGAATTTTCTCCGCTGATATTCGCAGAAGTGGAAACAATTGGTTTCCGGAACCTGCCGATCAGGCTTCTACAAAATTCATCCATTACTATTCTTACGCCCACAGAGCCATCTTCTGCGATCAGGTTAGGAGCCAGGTTTTTTGCTCCATCTAGTACAATGGTAAGCGGCTGTTCACTGAGTTCCATCAACTCATAAGCCTGTTGCGGAACGTCCTTTATATATCCGGGTAGCCGGCCGGCCTGGTCCAGCAGTATGATCAGACTTTTTGAATCTGTCCTCGCCTTCAGGGAAAATACTTTCGACACTGCAGATTCATTTGTCGCATCACAACCAATTCCCCATATCGTATCAGTGGGGTAAAGTATCAATCCTCCCGCATTCAAGACCTGCAGACATTTTTCAATTTCAATTTTCATCAACTCATTCATCCTTCCTTATTGCCTTTGTAAAGTGCCATCATTTGCGCAGCTATTTCCTTAGAATGAAATTTCTTCACGTGCTCATAACCATCACGAATCATTTTTTCCCTTTGAACACCATCACCTACAACCATGATGATCTTTTGTGCCAGTTCATCAGCATCATCAGGGTTGATGTAAAGTGAGCCTGACCCTCCTGCTTCCGGGAGTGCTGAAGCAGAGGATGTGATAACAGGGGTTCCGCTGCTCAATGCCTCAATCACAGGGATACCAAAGCCCTCGTACCTGCTTGGATATACAAATACAGTCGCATTTTGGTAATAAAGCTTCAACTCTTCTACGCCAACGCTTTCCGGATAAATAATTCTCTGCTGCAGATGATTTGCATTTACGAAGGCGTTCACTTCCTCAAAGTATTTTTTCTTCTTCCCGATCACAACCAGCGAAATATCCCGGACCTTTGTCAATGACCTCACAAGTGTCAGGAGATTTTTTCGTTCTTCAATCGTTCCAACATAGAGTATATACTTTTCAGGAAGATTACGCTTTTCCCGGAATTGCTTTTTTTCCTGATCAGTCGCATGGTGTGTAAACTGATCTCCGCAACTCTGATAGATCACTTTTATTTTTTCCTCCGGAATATTAAAATAATGTATCACATCCTTTTTTGTCTGCTCACTCACAGCCACAACAGCATCAGCCTGCTTACAGGCATGCCTGAATTTTTTATAGTAGATATTCCTGTCAATGATCGGATACCATTCCGGATGCCTGAGAAAAATCAGGTCATGGATCGTAACAATTTTTTTTGTGGAGAACGGGATCCTTTTGGGAAGTTCATTGCTTAATCCATGGTAAACATCAAGGTTCCTGGCGCGAATATCCTCACTGATAAATGAAGAACGCCACCATGAAGAAAGAAACCCCTGCATGATCTGTGGTGGCAAAACGATCTTTATCTTCTCTGATGACAACAGTTCTTTTCCAAATTCAGTATTTAAGCCGGGGGTAAACGCAAAATATTCATTGTCCGGAAATTGATCAATGAATGACTTCATCAAGGTGCGGGAATAATTGCCCAGTCCACTTGAATTCATGAAAGCCCGCTTGGCGTCAAAACCGATTCGCATTTTGATTATTGGTTGATACGTTGATAAGTTGATAGGTTGATAAGTTGATAAGCTGGGATTGATCAGGCAGAGACATTATAATCGCGCAAGGCATCATTGAGAGAAGTCTTCGTATCAGTGCTTTCTTTTCTCTTTCCGATAATCAAAGCACAAGGCACCTGGTATTCTCCGGCAGGAAATTTTTTGGGGATAGTTCCCGGGATGACAACTGAACGGGATGGAACAATTCCACGGTATTCGACAGGTTCCCTTCCGCTCACATCAATAATTTTTGTGGACTGGGTAAGCACAACATTGGCGCCCAAAACTGCTTCCCTTTCTACGCGCACACCTTCCACCACAATACATCGCGAACCAATGAAGCAATTGTCTTCTATAATGACGGGAGCAGCCTGCACCGGCTCCAGTACCCCTCCAATGCCTACTCCCCCGCTTAAATGGACATGCTTACCTATCTGCGCACAGCTACCTACTGTTGCCCATGTATCGACCATTGTTCCTTCATCTACAAATGCGCCTATATTCACATAAGAAGGCATGAGTATGACTCCCCTGGAAAGGAAGCTACCATATCTTGCAATTCCATGGGGAACTACACGCACACCCAAGGAAGCGTAATCTTTTTTGAGTGGGATCTTATCATGAAATTCCATTGGGCCTGCTTCCATGACATGCATTTGTTGAATGGGGAAATATAGAATTACAGCCTTTTTAATCCATTCATTCACAACCCAACCGTTAGCGGAAGGCGCAGCTACACGCAATCTTCCTTTGTCAAGTTCTTCAATTACATTACGAATGGTTTCTTTGAACTTTTCATCTTTGAGAAGTTCCCTGTTATTCCATACCTGTTCAATGAGTTCTTTCATGGTG
>JAPLDB010000035.1:0-19116 GCA_026391975.1 Bacteroidota bacterium
GTATCGTTCAGTAAAACTCCGTTCAATTTTAAAGCTATTTCTTCTGTAGTAAATTTTAATCTATTAAAATCAAAACGAGATATTGGCATGGTTACTATAACTCTTTCTGCAATTTTTTTAAAAAATATTTCTATCTCAGAGTTTTGATTCTTTACTAAGTTAGAATTAGCTGCTAAACGAAAACCGTCAGGAGGACTTGCCGTAATAATATCATCACAATTTATACTCACATGCTCGTTATATATATGTACATCACTTCCGTTTTCGGCATGAAATTCATCCATAACATGGACTTCGTCCATTGCTTTGAATTCGGCGGTTGCACCGCTTTGAATAATATTATTTATTGAAGCTGTTAATGTTAATTGCGATTGAAATGTTTGTGGTGAAGTAACTGATGTAATGGTTTGATTTTGTACAACATCATTAAGGTTTAAACTCACTTTTTTGAGGATAAAATTATGATTTACGTTCTGGACATCTGGGGGAGCGCCATCAAATTGACCCATGGGTCCATTCCATTCCCAGCTATTTGCCTCACTTTTTTCTGCCCCAATAGCTGATGTTGTTAACCACCTGATATAGTGTGTAGCCGGATCCAATGGTTCGGTAGGATCTAGGGGAGTTATTGAATATGAACCGTCTGCTTGAGAAAACGTATAGAAGAAATTGTCAACAGGATGAATATGTCCCTGGGCATCAACTCTATTATAACCGGCATAAACTTTTGCAATTATCACAGCATCCTTGATAGGGGAACCCGTTCCATCAACTGTAACAGTGCCGGTTACAGGATCAACAGGAGTTCCAAAATATTCCCGTGAAAAATCCGTACAATGGTAGGGGTCATAATAAAAGTCTGGCTCCTGGGCAGGGATTATTTCCGGGGGATGTCCGTTCGCATCAAGATAATATCGGAATTCATCAACACATGGTTTTTCAAGATTTTGTGTTGACAAGTCACCATGTTCTAATATTCCGAAGTTTGCTTCCCTTCCATCGTTTCCCCAAAATACCTCCTGGAACTGCCATACCCCATAACCTGAAGCGTCATTGTTACGGGTTTGGGATAATGTGTGATTCATTTAAGCTGCCTGCTGTGTATAGTTTCCATCCACTTCCGGGTTTCCGACAGTGCCATCCGGTATCCCTGCAAATCCTGTTTCACCGATCAGCCAGGGATGAGGAACATTATTTCCTATCCAATACAATAATCCGTTAATCCTGTCCATGGCTTCGGGTATGCTGTGCATGGTGCCATTCGGAATTTCATACCCTCTATACTCTGGATAAAAATGAGGCGAATAAAAATCCATTTTTACGATTCCGGGGTCCCATTCAAAAATTTCATGGTAATGAATCCCTCCGGCTGAAATCAAGTGTTCAGGGTCGGCGGCTTTTAGGGCACTTGCTTCCAAAGCAGGATATATTGTACGCATGGTAATCAGAAGTTTGAAACTCCAACTCCATCTTTGCAAATACAGGTGAAATGATTGATAAAACTAAAATCAGAAAACTAAAATAGGGAGGATTTTCATTTTTAAAATATTTTTGAAAATGCAATGTAAAGAATATAATCTTTTTTAGTATTTCAAAGAATTATTTTTGAAATTTTGGCCAGAGGAATAAATTCAGTTGCCGAATTGAGCAGTGAATCTGCTTTATTGTATTTCCTGATCAATCAATAACCCCTATGGCCATATTACACGATGACCCACACCTTCGCTAAAGCTACGGCGTGCGAGGAATGACGGCTGCTTCTTCCCGGCTGCTCAAATGACTTAATGACTCAATGACTTATTGACGGCTGCTGGCTTTGGCTGCTTTCTCTCGGCCGTTCTGCTATCTTTGCCCCATGCACCCGCTCCCTTTTTTCCAGCAGCAGATTGAAGAGGAAATTCAAAAACTTTCTTTCGGGAAAGAACCTGCTGATTTGTACGACCCTGTCCGTTACATGCTGAAACTTGGCGGCAAAAGAATTCGCCCTGCCCTGGTTCTCATGAGTTGTGAATTGTTTGATGGAAATTATCCGGATGCTTTGCCTGCTGCCCTTGGCATTGAAGTGTTTCACAATTTTACGTTGCTGCACGACGACATCATGGACAAAGCTCCCCTGCGGAGGTCACAACAAACGGTCCATACAAAATGGAATAACGACGTTGCAATCCTTTCCGGAGACGCCATGTTTGTTGTTTCCTGCCAGCTCATGATGCAGGTCAATCCAAAAGTTTCCACTCAGGTCATGAATCATTTTCTTGAATCTGCTTTGCTGGTTTGCGAAGGACAACAGTGGGATATGACTTTTCAGCATACAGTTGATGTTTCCATTGCGCAATACCTGCAGATGATTGAATTGAAAACAGCAGCATTGCTGGCATGTTCGCTGAAAACAGGTGCGCTCATCGCCAATACATCACAGGAAAATGCTTCGCTGATCTATGAGTTCGGCAGAAACCTTGGTATTGCATTTCAGTTACATGATGACATACTCGATGTTTATGGTGATGAAGAGAAATTCGGCAAACAAACAGGCGGTGACATCATGGCGAATAAAAAGACCTACCTGTTGTTGAGTGCGATGGAATTGGCTTCCACGGCCCAATCTGCAGAACTGAATCGCTGGCTGACGCTTACATCGTTTGAAGGAAAAGAAAAAGTTGCTGCCGTAAAAAACATTTTTCAGTCGCTTGGAGTGAAGGAAAAAACAGAGGAAAAGATGGAAAGCTATTATGAAAAGGCCATTGCTGCACTGCATTCTTTGCAGGCAGATGAAAGCAAAAAAGAGCAGCTATTTCAATTTGCCTCCGCCCTGATGCTCAGACAACATTAAAATAGTATTAATCTCAGGGCAAGCCCTGAACCCAAATTTAAGTGGCGCGCCCCGCGGAATTAACCAGGCCTACTCGTCCGCCGAAGCCCCGAAGTTTCGGGGCGAAGGCGGATTAAACCTATCCGGTTTTTCATCGTTTAACGGTCTAACCTGATCCCATAAACATAAACATGAACATTAAAATTTTTTCGCCGGTTTTTATTTTATGCGCATTGGTATTTTCTTTTAGCTCATCAGCTTCCGAAAAAACCGATTCTTCAGCCCGCCAAAAACCTTACGATAGAAGTTTGGTGCTGGGTATAGAATACAGCAGCGACAAAGTGTTTTACGGAAGAAAAAGCGAAGAACGGGTCCTTTATATTTCACCTTCCCTTTTCTATCAGGCTCGATCAGGTTTTTACACAGGATTCTCTTCTTATCGTTTGCTGAAACCCGAAAAATACTGGGATCAATCACAGTTAATGGCCGGTTGGGATTTCAGCTTATGGAAGAAACTTGAAACATCAGTCAGCTATTCACGCTTTGCCTATAACGACAGCAGCGTGCAGATCCAGTCATCACTGAAAAATAATGTGGAGCTATCTTTTTCTTTTGATTCAGCCATTATTCAGCCGCGGCTTACAGGAGCTTTATACTTTGGTACTTCTACGCCTGACTTTCTTTGCTCATTTGAACTGTCTCATGAATTTGCCTTTGATTATTTATTCGGAAACAAAGACGGCTTATACATCAAACCAACTGCCGCAGTAAGTGCAGGCACCTTGCATTATTACAAGTTGATGTTGCGTGATTCAGGGCAGCGTATTCTTGCTGCAAGAGAAGTAACAAAATTCAATATTTCGGGAATCGATTTTTCACTCCCTGTCGAATACGATATCGGCAGGTTTATTATCGGGGCGTCGGCCAACTACAACATTCCGCTCAATCAGCCTTTGTACCTGAGATCAAAACCCGGATTTTATTTTACGTTGGGGCTGGGATTCCGCTTTATGTAAATTTCAGAAAGGAATTTTTAGAGCATGTTGATCCTGCTCATCAGACTTTCTTTGTAGGATTTTCCAATCGGAATCCTGTTGCCATCAATGATGCATGCATTTTCTTCGAGGGCACTGATTTTTTCCAGCTGAACGATATAAGAGCGGTGCACGCGCGCAAAATTAAGCTGAGGTAATTTTGCTTCAATGTCTTTCATCGAACTATGTAAAATAAATTGCTCTTTGCTGGATGTTTTAATAATTACATAGTTGTCAAGCGCCTCGATCCACAGAATATCCTGGAAATTAACTTTTACAAAACGGCTTTCCTTCTTGATGAAAAAACTATTGTTGGCATAGATATTTTCGAGGAAGTTGAAAAGATTTTTATCGGTTGTATTGCTTTCTTCCAGCGGTTCTTTATGTCCCGGCGAAGTCATCACAAATGCACATCCGTTTATTTTATTGTTTACGGTGAGGATCGGATAGGTATTGATACTCACTTTATGTTCTGCCATTCCGTTCGATATGGCAATGCTTCCGTCAGATTTTTCTTTGTGCGTTTCTCCCACCACTGTGTGTGCAAGTGTTTTGAGGGCCGTTTTGGTTTCATTGCCGCTGTTCTTCATGGCATGACTGATGTCTTTTCCCAGCGCTTCCTGCTTGAGGCAACCGGTAAGGGTTTCAGCCATCTTGTTCATGAAAATCACCTTCTCATTTGCATCCGTAATGATGACTGCTACATCTACGCTGTCCAGCGCCAGTGCGAAACGGTTTCCTTTATTGGCGACTTCAAGGTCTTTCGTGTATTTGTAATATGCTATTTCAACGGCAGTGCGGATGTCGTCTTCTTCGAATGGCTTAATAATGTATCCATAGGGTTCTGTCATCTTTGCCCGCTCCAGTGTGTTCTTGTCGCTGAACGCAGTTAAATAGATAAACGGAATGTGAAAGTGTTCATGAATCTGTTCTCCTACCTGAATGCCATCCATCTCGCTGTTCTTCAGATTGATGTCCAGGAGAATAAGATCAGGATTCAGCTTGTCAACAGCGTCCACAGCTTTTTTTCCGTTTGCAAACGGATCGAAGGCTTCGTATCCAAGCTTTTTAAGAATTCGCTGAATATCCTTTGCAACGATAATCTCATCCTCAACGATCATTATTTTCAGGGCCATGGGAACAGAGTTTTAGAATAAAAGCAAATTTGAAAAATTCTTTTTAAATAATATTGGATATGGCAATAGTTTTCAACACGAAAACGTTGTGCATTCAGGTCTTCGGGTAAGTGAAGGTAACGGTAAACTTAGTTCCATTTTCACCCGAATAAATTACTTCTCCATCCAGCTGGCTTGTAAGCGCTATGATAAGCTGCATTCCCAGCGACTCTGATTTTTCAATTTCAAAATCATCAGGAAGGCCGATGCCATTGTCTGAAATAGTCATCATCACTTTTTTCTCAGGGATCTTTTTAAAATCAATTTGGATATCTCCTTCCCGCTTACCCGGAAATCCATATTTAAGGGAGTTGGAAACAATTTCAGTGATCAAAAGGCCGCATGGCATTGCCGTATCCATGTCGAATCCGATATCTTCGGCATTGACTGTAATATTGATGGGTGCGTCCTGTTCTGCATACGACTGTTTCAGAAAGTGACAGAGCTTAACCGTATATTCTTTAAAATCAATTTCGCCAAGTTCATCACTCTGATAAAATTTCTCATGCACCAATGCCATGGATCTTACACGGTTCTGACCTTCACGCACTGCCTTGAGCGTTTCTTCATCCTTGATATAACCAGACTGGAGGTTCAATAAACTGATGATGATCTGCAGGTTGTTCTTTACCCTGTGGTGGATCTCTTTCAGTAGCAGGTCTTTTTCTTTCAGCGACGCAACGATCTGGTTTGCCATCTTCTTACTCTCCGTGATGTCTGTATCCACAAAAAGCAATTTCCTCAATCTTTGGTCGTCGTCGAAAATAGGCGTCAGCGTGGAACTGATCCATCTGTCTGTTCCATCTTCTGATTTCACGTGAGATTCAAAAATACGGGAATGTTTTTCTGTCCGCATTTCTGAAATGATGTTATTGATGTTCTCATATACATGAAGGTCATTGATGCCTTTTCCGATGATGCTTTGTGAAAGCCCCGTCATCCGCATAAATCCGTCATTTACCCATTCAATTTTTCCACTTTCGTCAGCAATGATAACTGAGTTGTCCGTTTTGCTGGCAACCAGTGATAATTTTTCAAGTTCAAGATTCTTTTGTGATAACTGCTTTGTTTTCACTTCCACACGTTCTTCAAGCAGGTGCCTTACCCGTCTGAAGGTACTGGTGCGTAACCTGAAATACACATAAAGGGTTCCAAGCACCATCAGGAAGCTGACAAGCAGCAGCATGATGTCCCGGAAGATCGGACTGTTGAGATTTACCTCCAGTATTGTTAAAAGCCGGATCAAAAGCATTGCAGTTTATACGGAGAAAATCCCCTTTCGTTTTACTGATATGATGAAAATATGTTCAGTAAATATGGCAGGAATTATCCATTATATGATTGCACCGGGTCTTGTTTCCTGTCTCAACCAGCAATGATCAACCTCAGATAACCGGTTAGCTCTTTTTATTGAGTTTGCTGTTACGGGCACTGTATCCGAAGTAAATGACGAAGCCAATGGCAAGCCAGATAAACAGTCGTACCCAGTTTGGCCAGCCAAGTCCGTAGATCATCGCACCACATACAATGATACCCAGAATGGGCACCAGTGGAACCAATGGCGTTCTGAAGCCGCGCTCCAGGTTAGGGTTTTTCTTTCGCATGATAATGACCCCTACACATACCAGCATAAATGCAAACAAGGTTCCGATGCTGGTCATGTCACCTACAATATCACCCGGAACGAAAGCAGCAAACAAACCGACAAACACAAAAAGGATCATGTTTGATTTATAGGGTGTGCGGAATTTAGGATGAAGGTCAGAGAAAACTTTTGGGATCAGCCCGTCGCGACTCATAGAATAGAATACACGTGATTGTCCGAGTAGCATCACAAGTATAACAGATGAAAATCCTGCCAGAATAGCCACAGTCACAAGTTTAGCCAGCCAGCCGAATCCCGTCATGTAAGTTTCTATTGCAAAAGCAACTGATGCTTCCCTTCCTGTACTCCTGAAGTCTTCGGTACTTGCAACACCGGTAAGTACATAAGCAAACAAGAGATAAAGTACTGTGCAGATAGCCAGAGAGCCGAGAATTCCAATCGGCATGTCTTTCTTTGGATTCTTCGCTTCCTGCGCAGCAGTGCTCACAGCATCGAACCCAATAAAGGCAAAGAAGACGACACCGGCAGCTCCGAGAATTCCGAGCACTCCTCCAAAGTTATGGGGTACATTTTGACTATCCACATATGTTTGTGCCGGAGGAATAAACGGTGTATGGTTTGCAGGATTGATGAAAGACCACCCGAATCCGATGAACAAAATCACGATGGCAACCTTGGTAACAACGATCAATCCATTTATAGATGCAGATTCTTTTGTCCCTTTTATCAACAGCAAGGAAAGAAGTAATAGAATAACAAGCGCCGGTATGTTCATCATGCCCGAAACCCCGTCAACTGAATGTTCAAATGGAGAATGACACCATTGATAAGGAATTGAAGTATGAAAAAAAGTGGATAGCAATTTATTGAGGTACTCACTCCACGCTATGGCTACAGTTGCAGCACCCAATGCGTATTCAAGAACAAGATCCCATCCGATGATCCAGGCAACGAGTTCTCCTAGTGTGGCATAACTGTATGTATAAGCACTGCCCGCAATCGGTATCATTGATGCAAATTCAGCATAACAAAGACCTGCGAGTGCGCAGCCGATTCCGGCAATAACAAATCCGATCGTTACTGCAGGTCCGGCGTTGTTGGCCGCTGCCGCAGCAGTACGAACAAATAATCCGGCTCCAATGATTGCTCCGATACCCAAAGCAACGAGATTGGTGGCTGTCAGGGTCCGCTTTAATCCGTTGTCTCCATCCGTTTCCTGCTGGAGGGCAACAATATCTTTTGTGCGAAATAAATTCTTCATAGTAGTTTGTAGTTGTTATTGATTGACGCAATGTAGAGACAAAAACGTAACGGACAAAAGAAAAGCAGCCGGGGAAAAACAGCCGTCAGTAGGTCAATAGTCATTAAGTCAATGGAGCAGCCGGGGAAAAACAGCAGTCATTAAGTTATTGGTCCTTCTGCAAATCTTACTGTGATTTCCTGATGCCAATTGAAACAGTAATTGTGCGGGGTTCCCTTTAGGGAAAAGGGTGAGCGTGGGCAAAAGCAAGGAAGCGAACAGCAGTCATTAAGTCTTTGGTCCTTCTGCAAATCTTACTGTGATTTCCTGATGCCAATTGAAACAGTAATTGTGCGGGGTTCCCTTCAGGGAAAAGGGTGAGCGTGGGCAAAAGCAAGGAAGCGAACAGCAGTCATTAAGTCATTGAAGCAGCCTGGAGCAAACAGCCGTCAGTAGGTCAATAGTCATTAAGTCAATAGTAGTCCAAGGATGAATTTGTCCTATTCGTAATTAGTATTTTAGTATGCTTATTCGTACTTCGCTGAGCATATTACTTCGTTGAGATTAAATCAATTTCGCAAACGCAACTATTAACCTGAAAACATCTTCAAACTCATTGAGCGGCAACGTCTCTGCTTTGTCGTTTACGTCATGATAAGCCTGTATTCCTCCCATCGTATAAAAGAAAAATGAAGGAACTCCTTTCTCTGTAAACCAATAGTGGTCGCTGTTCTTTGCCTTGCCACGCTGCCCGATTTTATTGAGGTAATGGTGCGAATTATTCAGGCTGTCGAGGATGTGAAACTGCTTTGGATATTCAGTTGCATTCACCACCATCATGCCATCATCTCCGGTTCCGAGTAAATCAAGATTGACAAGGAATTTTATTTGCGACAATGGGAATACAGGATTTTCAGTATAGTATTTTGAACCCACCAGTCCTGCTTCCTCTCCCGCAAATGCAATGAAGGCAATAGAATTTCGTGGTTGATTTTCTTTTTTTGAAAAGTGTGCTGCAAGATTCAACAGCATCGAGACTCCGCTGGCATTGTCATTCGCACCCGGAAAATATATTTCACTTCCCATCATGCCTAAATGATCATAGTGAGCGGAAAATACATTGAAGGAATCAGGATTTTCTGATCCTTTTACAAAGCCAATAAGGTTCTGAGTTTTAAATCCGGGTATAAATTTTTCAGTGATCTTAATGGAAATTTCTTTTGCATTTTCGGGGACAAAATATTGCAACACAGAAAGCACAGGAATTTTGTAGTGGTCTTTGGCGACACTCCAGGTAAGCTTTACCGGTTGCAAAAAAATCAGTGCGCCTGATCTTATTTTTCCCGACAACAAGTCACCCAACAAAAGTTTGCGCTCATCTTCCGGCAAGCTGTCTTGTACTATCTTATAGCACACATCTTTGTTGCAGTTGAAAATATCAGAGGAAGAATAGTGCTCTAGTTTTTTCAGCTGATAATTATTGTTTGCAGAAGATGAAAATGGATTGACAATAAAATCATCACCGGGAATGATTTTTTTGCCATCAATGATCACTTCCATTTTTCCCGGAAAAGTATTCACCGGAAATGAAAAGGGTTGAAAGTAATTTCCGGAAAAGGAAAGCAGTCCAAGCGAATCAAATTGGTTTTTAATGAATCCTGCCGCCTTAGCCCCACCATCATTCACATAACCGCGTCCGGCAAATTCTTTTGATGTGAGGGTGTTTACGATATAGTACGCATATGGCAATTGCTGCGCTGCTCCGGAGTTTGTCATACTGACAAATGCAGGTAACAATAAAAATAATGTTAGATTTCGACTGATGAAAAACCTGGATAGTCCCTTTAAATATTTCCGGGGAACTGCAGGCAGCCGGAAGGATCTCAATGAAATTGGGTGGGTTTTATTCAAAAGAATTCATCGCCTGGAAGACGGGGCCATTCAAAATCACTTTCCTTCCTTGATGTTTGAATGGCTGAACCTTCGCTCCACCAACTCCATGAAATTTTTCACATGGTCGTTCTTGTCATCCCAGTTCAACTGACCTGCCAGGTCAGCAGCGATTTGCTTGGCAGAGCTAAGGTCTGCGGTGGAATTTATTTTTTCTATTGTCGCGCTGTAGTTCTGGAGGTTTCCTTCAAACAACTGATTCACAAAGAGAAATTTTTCATTGATACCGATTGCCGACTTCAGGTCGCTGATGGGTTTGAGGTGAAGCTTATCTGCCAGGGTCTTTGAAATAGTTGATGATGCGATCTTTGTATGCAGTGATTCTTCATTTCCGAATTTATCCCCGACTGTCGGTTTGTCCTCAAAGCGCATATTCAGGTCGAAAGAAGTTTTCTTTGTTTTCTTGTTTTCAGATTTCTCCTCAAGCGGCGGTTCAATTGATCTCACGGATGCGATTATCTCATCCATCGGATGCATCACTTGTGGTGTATCATTTTGTGTGCTCGAAGCCATTTCATGAATTGCCTCCGCTGGAGCTGTTTGTTTCATTTCAACTGCACGCTTCTCAGCGAGAATTTTCTGTGTTACGGCAGCTTTCACTTCATCCAGTGATGTCAAAGCATTGGTGTGGTTCAGCATCAATCCTGCTTCAAACAGCTGGCGGAGGTTCTGAACCATAAAATCGATCTCAACCTGCGGTATGGATTCATGGTGGTTTTTGATCTGTTCATGCTGGTCACGGATTATTTTCAGTAATGAATCAATCTGCTGATGAATGCTCTGGCGGTTCATGGGTCTTTAATTTTTCTGTAAAGATAACGGTAAAGCTTTTATTTTATTTTTGCCTGCTGAAAAGTTATTCGCTTCGGATAAGTTAATTCTGTTGCAAATGCGGTTTGGCTGTTTCCAATTAACTATTCAACCAATTAACCTAATCAACTAAACTCCTTGTTCCTCGAACATCCTAATTTTGAATCTCCCAAACGGGGCTGGGTAGAAGTGATCTGCGGGTCCATGTTTTCCGGAAAAACGGAAGAACTGATTCGTCGCCTCAAGCGTGCCCGCATTGCAAAAATGAAGGTGGAGATATTTAAGCCCAAACTCGATACGCGCTACGACGAAGCAAATGTGGTCTCCCATGATTCCAATTTCATTCATTCTACGCCTGTTGATTCATCTTCACAGATCCTGTTGCTTTCCGGAAACGTGGAAGTGGTAGGTATTGATGAAGCCCAGTTTTTTGATGACGAGCTTCCGGGTATTTGTGAAACGCTTGCCAATAGGGGATTACGGGTAATCGTGGCAGGGCTGGATATGGACTATCTTGGAAAACCTTTTGGACCGCTGCCCCAGTTGCTGGCCATTGCTGAATATGTCACTAAGGTTCATGCCATCTGCATGAAGTGCGGGAATCTTGCCCATGTATCTCACCGGATCGTGAATAATCAATCCCGTATTATGCTCGGCGAACAGGAAAGCTACATTCCCCTTTGCAGGATGTGTTACAATGATGAAATAAAATCTGCGAAACAGTGATCAGTTTTTTTCGATCAGCGCTACAGCTAATGCCCTCTACCATTCCTGAATAACCAAAGGTTCTCTGTAGTCGTGGCTTTAGGTGAAACATCTTCCTGTTTTCAAATTATTAAATATTTCCAAGACAGTCATCTTTGTAATGCTTGAAAGTACTGGCACATAAAATATATTTTTAGGTGCCCTATTGTATTTTAGCGAGGATATAGTAGTTATCCTGATTTTGAATGTAAGAGCTCCATAGGAGCGACCTGTTTGTAGATAGTGAATTTGAGGTGGATTTTTCAGCTCCATAGGAGCGACCTGTAATTTGACCAGGTGGATTTAAAACAGAGAGGAGTTAAATAAATGCATAACCAGAATTGTTCAACGGAAGCATTGCATCGGAATCATAAAAAGTTCTCTTAAAAAACACCTCTTTAGTCGGATTCAATAAACAGGCCGCTCCTACGGAGCTCAAACTAATCTAAAGAATATTTTCTACAAACAGGCCGCTCCTCCGGAGCTCGGCTCACCTGAAAAATATCTTCTCAAATAGATTGAAAAAACAGTCCGATCTGGCGAAGCTCAGAATAATTGAGAAAACAGGTAAATAGATCAGCTTTTTTCGATCAGCGCTACAGCGTAACAGCTAACGCCCTCTTCCCTCCCCACATAACCAAGTTTTTCAGTGGTGGTGGCTTTTATGGATATGTCTTCCGTTGAAATATTCATAACCCCTGCAAGTACGGTTTGCATTTTTGGAATGAAAGAAGCAATTTTTGGTTTTTGGAGGCAAAGCGTTACATCTATATTCCCGATGGTGTATTTATTTTGTACCAGCAGATCCGACACTCGCTTTAGTAATATTTTACTGTCAATGTTTTTGAATTCGGAAGATGTATCAGGAAAATGTTTCCCGATATCGCCCAGGTTGGCAGCTCCGAGCAGTGCATCGCAAATCGCATGGATCATCACATCTGCATCGCTGTGGCCTACGCCTCCTTTGTCGTGATCAATTTTTATTCCTCCCAGCCAGAATTCCTTGCCGGCAGCAAGCTGGTGTACATCAAAACCAAAACCAATTTTCGTTTTTGCCATGCGATAAAAATAAAAAAACGGATGTATGTGCATCCGTCCCGACAGGAGGGAGGGGTCCGTCGATTTGGGTTATTCGTCAGACTTTTTCTCTGATTTTAAACCGTCAATGTTAAATGTCAGTGTAAAACGAAGTGTATTTTCAAGTGGATTGCGTTGTGTAGTTGGGATCAGGTACGCAAAATCAAGCCCGAATACATTGTACCTCAATCCTGCACCGAGCGTAAAAAATTTACGGTTTCCTTTTGTTTTAGCTTCATTGAAATAACCTGCACGGATTGCAAATTGTTTGTCGTACCAGTATTCAGCACCAACGCTGTAGGTAAACTCATTCAGCTCTTCTGAAAATCCTGCAGGAGCATCACCCCAGCTTGAAAAGATAGCAGAAGGCACAGAGATATTCGTTGGGTCTTGACCATATTGTACAACACGGTTCCCGTCAGTATCATAAACATAATTGCCTGAAGAATCTGTAGCGTAAACCGGTGGAGTAGGAACGAGGAGCTTGTTGAAATCCACTCCGAAAGAAATGGAGTTATACTGATCCAGATCCATTTTCAGGTTTGTTCCGATCCTGAAATTCATCGGGATGAAATCTTTTGATGCTGTAGATGAATAGGAAATTTTACCGCCGATATTTGAAATGTCCAATCCCAGACCGAGTTGTGATTTTTTACCTCCGAGTTCAAGATCTGTACGGTAGAAAGCAGAAAGGTCGGCTGCAACTGTTTGTCCCGGTTTTGTCGTAACGCCTCCCGCCAATGCTGTATGTCCGGTTAGATTAGAATAGATATATCGGAATGAGATACCTCCCGATAATTTTTCGCCTAATTTTCTGGAGTAGCTGACATCAAATGCATATTCCTTCGGACTGAATTCATCATATTTTTCCGCGTTTTCATTTGTAAAGTCAATACTTCCAAGTGAAAAATAAAGCATGGAGAAAGCAAATGCCTGGTCTTTTGGAAGTTTACCATACACTGCTACATGTCCGAGGTTGATATCATTCACCAAAGCACGCAGCCATGGAGTATAAGAAATAGAAACGCCAATTTGCTTGTCTGCGAAGGCAAGCTTTGCAGGATTCCAATGTACACTGGCAGCATCAGGAGAGGTAGCTACACCATAATCTCCCATACCTCCCGCCCGCGCATCAGGCGCAATGAGCAGGAAAGGTACTGCAGTAGTGATGGTATTGATTTGCCCGAGCAATTCATCGCGGGTTTTCGTGTTGATGCCTTGTGCAAAAGACTGGCTTAAAAAAGCGATAAACGCTGCAAGGCAAACAATTTTTTTCTGGTTCAAATTCATTTTTTTGATAAAAGGATGGCAAATATACGTTTGTAAAAATAATATGTTCTCTCTGCTAACGCAGAATTACGAGTTTCTCAAATTTTTCTGAAGAAGATCCATTAAAATCTTTCACTTTTAGCTTATAAATGTAGACCCCCCGACCGATTCTGTCACCATAATCATCCAAACCGTCCCATTCAATATCGTCGCTGCGATAACCTTCGGTAGTGATTAAACGGTTCAAAGTCTTAATAAGTTTTCCGCTTACGGTGAAAATCTGAACCTGAGCACTCAATTGTTGATATGGCCTGTTATGTTCAAACATAAACGTAGTATGCGTGGTAAAAGGATTCGGGTAGTTCAGCACATGTTCTAGCGCAAGCTGGGCCGTTTCAGCTACAATAAATTCAGTTCTTGCATCGCTTGAATTGTTGTACACGTCCCAAACTTTAAAGGTAAGGGTATGCCTTCCCGAAGCAAGACCGGAATATGGATACCGCACCGTTCCTGACTGATAACTGTCAAGGTTGGATTCATAATAATCATTCAGAATTGAAATTTTTGCATTGTCATTGTCTATGGTGGCCGTGATATCATGCCCAATACCTGTGCCCGCTGTGTTGATCCCGTTCGAGTCACTTACTTCTGCATACAATACTGGATCTGAATCAGTAAGTCCGCCGAAGACAAACTTATCATCATTGAGGTAAAGTTTAACCTGTGGTCCGACATTGTCAACGCCAGCGTTCGGATTAAGTCCTCCAACCACAATGTCCATGCTGTATCCATTTGCATCATTCTGGCCATTGTGTGCATAGTAGCTGATCTTACCGTTTCCATACTGATAAGATATGTCCTTTGGCACAACAAAAGTGAATGAGAAGTCCCCATTGTGCACCTGAGCTTTTCCTTTGTACAAAATATTTTTTTGAAGGCTGAATGGTGCTGCGAAATCACCGCCTCCATCGCCTGTCCAGCCGAAATCATTTCCAAGAGTTGAATACACTACAGACTTATCAAAAATTGTAGGATACACCACACCATTAAAGCCTGTCAGCTTAGAGCCACTCTTATTTCTTACCTCACCGGTAATAGTTATCTTACTTAGTGCCCGTAAGGTGTCAGAATTTAAACTGAGTGGATGTGCATTAACGGTATTTGTGATCACGTCATATTCCGGATAGGCAAGACGTACCGCAGGATCACCAAGCAAAACAAAATTCCTGGTATAGCGGTCGTTGTAGTCGATCTTTGTTTGTTCAAATACTTCTCCGCAAGTAGGCATGATTCCGTTTACCGGAGTAAAAAAATGGTCGAAAAATCTTTGTGCAAGACTGAAATTAGATCCTGAAAATGCAAGGCGCGTCGTGGTAAAAAGGCAAATACCTCCACCATTTGGATTCAATAAAACCAATTCTCCTGCTGAGGTTCTTCCCGGATCGTCAGGTCTGCTGAATTCACAAGTAGCTGTAAGAAAAGCAGGCATGTGTTTAATATTCGTCCAGCCATTGATGTCTTCGTTTTCAAGTACACGTTCATGCGCCCAACCTACTTCTCCGCCATGTCCAATGTATGTCATCAGCAAAGCGCCTCTTTGAACACGGTTCACAATTGCAGAGCGCGCATCAGGAAATCTTTGTCCGCCCGGTGTCGATATCTGTTTATATGCATCGAGGTATATTTTATCCACGTTGTAAACAGGATTTGCTGCTTTTACAGTATTGGCCAGCGTTTCAGACTGAGAAAAGTGGGTATTGTTATCCTGGTCATCCCCGACAAAGGCAACAATGTTCCTCCAGTCGCTGAGATTTGTTTCTGAAGAATTGCTTGATACAACCGGTGTTGCATACGCGACGATCTTATTCACCATTGCTTCTGCTTCAACGGTTGATTTTACCGGCAGTCTGCCAATACTGATATCCATCAGTTCTGCAGTTCCCCATGGAGACCAGATCCCTTCATTCTCATCCATCAGCCCGAAGAAATCATCGCTTATATATGTGGTTGTTTGGTTGAGTGAAGATTCAGACTGATATGCCGTCACAAAATTTGTATTGTTGGACAACCGGTATTTATTGTCGTATGATGCATCACCGAACATCAATGCAAAGCGTGGAAGATCTGCAGGCGAGGTGGAGCGGTCAAAAAACATTTTGATAAAATCACGGATAGCACAAACATCCTGTGATCCGCTTGAGAACTCATTGAATATCTGTGTTGTTGTTGCAACATTCACGTTGTATCCGTCGTGCGTCCTGTGAAATTCTGCAAGCCGGGTCGCCTCAGAAAGAAACTTCGGATTTGTCACTATGATCAACTGTGCCTGTTGCATGGCATGCAGATTCTGGTTAGCCATCCTGCCGATGAAGGCCGGAGTTTGAAAAGAGTTTCCGTTGAATGCAACATATTCCCTGATGATGTCTGTTGGATAAACAAAAGTTCCATTCCCCTGGCTGGTCTGCTGCCTGGCGATATTGATCGGGTCAGTAATATCCCAGATCCTGGTTGAAGCAGTTGCATTTGAAATTTCAAATTGGCCGGTATTGGCACTTCCGGCAGAGCGGGAATCACGGAAAATAATCTGATCCCCTGCACCTGAAAAGTCAAGCCTGCGCCTTGCATTCACTTCAATATAATCAAGCCATGCACCGGCAGATTGATCCGTTGACGCAAAATTCAATCGCACACTGAAAGATTCTGGGCAACTCGTAATGGAACCTCCAAGCGTGTTTACCTTGGCATAGTCGGCCGTTACTGAAGTATTTGTAACAGCTGTTGTTTTAGAATCAATAAGCTGTCCATTGCAGAACAGGTTAAAATTTCCCTCATCAGAAAAGGATCTTCCGATAACTGCCGCATTAACCTTTACCAGATCAGCAGCCGAAGAAAGGATATTGGGTATGTAAAAATCAAAAGTTTGAAAAGTTCGCTGTAAGTCAAAATTTTCGCCATACCATTCACGTCCCGATTTTAAGAAATTATATAAGTCGGCTTCGTGAAATTCATGTTCATCGAATGAATTGATGGTATGTGTCGGAGTGGAGGAAGAGGATGCGCGTGACTGGATCCGTTTTCCCGCTGGAAGTGAAGCAGTAACAAAATAGTAAGTGGTATCAGAATATTCGTTTACCGAGTGGTTGAAAATTCCTGTTGTCGAATTGTAGGTCCAGGTTACCTGTTTCTGTCCGTAAAAGAGGATATAATCTCCATCATTGAATTGTCCGTCTGCTTCTCCTTCAACATAGATCGCATTTTCTTTCAGGTCATCATAGCGGGGAGTGCTGTTTAAATATGCCAGTTGCCCTGCTCCGTTTCCATAAATTTTGAGGTTGCGTGGGTCGATCTGATCAACCGCCAATCCAAGGTTTTTTAACTGCTGGTATGTGATTTTATGAACGCCGTTCTGAGTGACACCCAATTTATACCACTCACCTGAGGCAAGAACTGAAGATTGAGTATAGGTTCTTGAGATTTGGTTGGGATTGCCGTTCCGTAAAGCTGTTGGACTTATTTTCAGATCAAATGAGATCAGTTTTTCAAGCTGGCCGGTTGCTGATTTACGAATGGCGGGAACAGTAACAACAGCGTATGATTTTTTCTTCCTTAGCCCCACTTCAACGCTGGCAGCAGAGGTCATTTTTGCAACGGACTGTGGGGAAATCAGTGCTGCTTCATCGAGTTTTGCATAAACAGCATTTTCAATATCAACAGTCGCTGACTGAACATTGCCTTCAAGTAAAATAGTTTCCCTGAAAACAGGAATATTATTTTCATCATAAGAAGCACCGGTAAAGTAAAGCGATTTTATATTCTCGGATTCGGTGACTGCTGTTTCAACAGGCGCTTTCCAGTTAAGATTCCGGTGCAGCGTTGGCATCTGACCGCTAGCGAACAGAACAACCAATGTCGCGGAAACGGTGAACAGGATTTTTTTCATCGATGGTGTATTGAATGGTATGCCCAAAACGGAGCATCCCTGTTTTTATTTTAAGAAAAAGCAAATATTTCAACGGATTCAACTTCAAAGGTACAAGATTCACGTAACAATAAGAATCGAATAATAGTTTCAGCCAATAGCCACATATAATATTTCAGCTAAAAATGGCCAAAACCAGTTTTTGCATTAAATTAATTTCTAATTTAGCAATCACTATTTTTCGTGTTACCTGTTGCAGTAAGGAATACCTGATAAATAATGCCGAAAACCTTACAATTCTTACGAAAGCAAGAATTTTCTTTACTGCTACTTACGTAACTATGTATATTCTAAAACGTACTATTTGAAATTCTTGAAGGATTAAGAATCATGATGAGAAAAATTTTACAGGTTTTCGTATTGTTGTTTATCACCCTAAAGGCAGGTGCACAGGATCCTGAGTTTACCCAGTTCTATGCAAATCCCCTTTACCTCAACCCGGCATTTGCCGGTTCAGTGCATTGCCCGCGTTTGTGCCTGAATTACCGCAACCAGTGGCCTGCTCTTACAGGTACATTTGTGACTACTTCAGCTTCTTTTGACGGACAGATCAATGCCCTTAACAGCGGACTTGGGATATTGGTGCTTACAGACAATGCCGGAGAAGGAACTCTGAATACAACTGATGTAAGCGGGTTTTATTCATACCAGTTAAATATCAACCGCGAGTTTTCTATTCGCGCCGGATTTCAGGCTACATATAAGCAGCGTAAAGTGGATTGGGACAAGCTCACATTTGGTGACATGATCGATCCGCGTTACGGTTTTATCTATCCGACAACTGAAGTACGCCCGCCTACAACAAAGAGCTTTACCGATTTCTCTGCCGGTCTATTGCTGTATTCAGCAAAGATCTATGGCGGAGTAGCTGTCAATCACCTTACTGAACCCGAAGAATCATTTATCCTCCCTGCACCCGGCAGCAAACTGCCGATGAAAATAACGGCACATGCCGGAGCAATTATTCCTTTGTCTTCAAGACGGAATGATGAAACCTACATTTCTCCCAATATATTGTACCAGCTACAAAGGGATTTCCAGCAAATTAACGTCGGCGTTTATATTGCAAAACCACCGCTGGTAGGAGGATTATGGTACCGTAACCGCGATTCATTTATAGCGTTAATTGGAATACAGCAAGGCATTTTCAAATTCGGTTACAGCTATGACATTACTGTTTCCAAGCTTGCTAATGCTTCTGCAGGATCGCATGAGGTGAGTATGGGAATCCAATTCCCTTGTCACCCTAAAAAGAAACGTTTCCGTGCCGTAAAATGCCCTTCATTCTAAGCGCGAAATATTTTTTTTGCCCCCCGATAAAATAAAATATATTTGGCTCACGTTAACGAGATAAAACAACCGATAATTCAATGAAATACCACAGATTCTCAATTCATTAAGTGAGGATTATGGGATTTCATCT
>JAPLDB010000035.1:19126-25404 GCA_026391975.1 Bacteroidota bacterium
AAAACAATTAAAAATGCTGATGAAAAAGATTCTGATCAATTGCTTCGCATTGTCCACGGCAATGATTTTATTTTCCTCCTGCGGAAAAGAAAAATCATCTGTAACCGGATGGAACTATAATGATCCGAAGAATGGAGGATATGAAGTAGTTCCTTACGATGAACAGGAAACCGGACCCGGACTGGTACTGATCGAAGGGGGTACTTTTACCATGGGCCGCACTGAACAGGAAGTTACTCAGGACTGGAACAACATTCCAAGGCGTATGTCGGTGAGTTCTTTTTATATGGATGAAACCGAAATTGCAAACGTACACTACCTCGAATACCTTTATTGGATCACACGTGTTTTTGGTGCTGATTATCCTGAAGTTTATAAGAAAGCATTACCCGATACATTGGTATGGCGTCACCAGCTTGAATACAATGAGCCAATGGTGGAGTTGTACCTGCGTCACCCGTCTTATCAGCAGTATCCTGTTGTAGGTGTTAACTGGCTTCAGGCAGCGGACTTTTGTGCATGGCGGACTGACCGCGTGAACGAACAGATCATGATCCGTGAGGGAATCCTGCGTATCAATCCAAACCAGATCAATGAAGATAATTTCAATACGGATTCATACCTCGCAAGCCAGTACGAAGGACTTGTGAAAAGCGATCTTGTTGACCTTAACCCGAATTCAGGAAGCAATGGAACACGTAAAGTGCGTATGGAAGATGGAATTCTATTGCCGCGCTACCGCCTCCCAACCGAAGCTGAATGGGAATATGCAGCGCTCGCACAGATTGGAAATACAATATATGAGCGGGTTACAGACCGTAAATTGTATCCCTGGACAGGTCATATTATCCGGAATAAGGAAGAACGTTATAAAGGACAAATGCTTGCCAACTACAAACGCGGACGAGGTGATATGATGGGTACAGCTGGTTATCTGAATGATGCTGCTGACCGCCCGGCTCCTGTTGTTTCTTACTGGCCTAATGACTTTGGTTTGTATTGCATGGCGGGAAATGTGAATGAGTGGGTGATGGACGTGTATCGTCCCCTTTCAATGGAAGATAACGGAGACTTCAATGCATTCCGTGGTAACGTCTACCAGACTCAAACACGCGATGAAGAAGGATCAATTGCAGAAAAAGATTCTTTGGGAAGAATTACCAACAGAAACGTAACAGAAGAAGAAGCTTCACCACGCAGAAATTACAACCGTGCTGACAATATCTCTTACATTGACGGTGATGAAGCTGAAATTCAATACCAGTATTCTTTATCGAGTTTGATCAATGACCATGCTCGTGTTTACAAAGGTGGTTCATGGAAAGACCGTGCATACTGGCTGAGTCCGGGCACAAGGCGTTTCATGGATGAAACCCAGTCTACAGACGATATCGGATTCCGTTGTGCAATGGTGCGCGTAGGAAGCCCTGTCGGTTTCGGGTCCAAGAACAGAACAAAAAGCTTCAAGAAATAATTAGCGGAAATTTTCGAAATAAGAAAACCCGTCCACAATGTGAGACGGGTTTTTTAATCCGCCTCCGCGAGGGCTAAGGCGGACGAGAGGCTTGGTTAATTCCCCGCAGCTTGTCGCCGATGCACCAAAGCCGCTTTGGCGACGGCGCGCTGCGGAATTTTGGGTCCAGTGCTTGCCCTGGGGTTCATACAAATTGATTGCAATTACTTTTGATGCTATTTAAGTATCTCTCTCGCGATTACCATTTTCTGAATTTCTGACGTACCCTCTCCAATGGTGCAAAGCTTAGAATCGCGGTAAAATTTTTCAACCGGGAAATCTTTGGTATATCCGTATCCGCCAAAAATCTGTACTGCCTCAGTGCTCACCTTAACTGAAACTTCCGAAGCATAATATTTTGCAAATGCACTTTCCTTCGTGCATTTCTCTCCATTGTTTTTCAAGGCTGCTGCCTGAAGTGTGAGCAATTCTGCTGCTTCTATTTGTGTTGCCATGTCAGCCAGCTTGAATGAAATTCCCTGGAAGCTGGAAATCGGCTGGCCGAATTGCTGGCGTTCTTTGGAGTATTTCAGAGAGGCATCGTATGCGCCTTTTGCAATGCCCAGTGCCAGAGAAGCAATTGATATGCGTCCGCCATCAAGTACTTTCATTGCTTGTATGAATCCATCACCCACTTTTCCCAGCACCTGGCTTTTGTGTACCCTGCAATCCTGAAAAACAAGTTCAGCAGTTTCACTTGCCCTCATGCCCAGTTTGTTTTCTTTCTTCCCGCCTGAAAAACCTTTTGTTCCTTTTTCTATTACAAAAGTTGTAATGCCGTGTGAATCCAGCGGTTCACCGGTGCGTGCAAGAACGACAGCAACATCGCCACTGATGCCATGTGTGATCCAGTTTTTTGAACCGTTAATAATGTAATAGTCGCCGTCTTCTTTTGCCACTGTTTGCATGCGCATTGCATCGCTGCCTGTATTTGCTTCAGTCAAACCCCATGCGCCGATCCATTCAGCAGTAGCGAGTTTTGGTAAATATTTCTTTTTCTGCTCTTCGTTTCCGAATTGCATGATGTGTCCTGTGCATAACGAATTGTGTGCAGCTACACTGAGTCCGATCGATCCGCATATTCTGGCAATCTCACTTATCACGGTAACATATTCAAAATATCCAAGGCCACTGCCGCCGTATTCAGACGGTACAAGCACGCCCATAAAGCCATGTTCTCCGAGTTTTTTGAAAAGATCGATAGGGAAGATCTGTGCTTCATCCCACTCCATCATTTTAGGCCGGATATGCTGGTCGCCAAACTTGCGGATACTTTCTGCAATTAATTTTTGATTTTCTGTTTGAGCGAAATTCATATTTCTTTTTTGGTATTTAATAATTGACGATTGATAATATATTGCCTGAATGGGGAGTGAGTTTTTCTTTTCCGTTCAGGAAACTGAGGTTGATCAGAAATGAAAATGCTGCCACTGTTCCGCCCTGCATTTTCACCAGTTCTGCAGCAGCAGCTGCCGTTCCGCCTGTTGCAAGTAAATCATCATGGATGATAACAGTGCTGCCTTTTGCGATAGAATCTGTATGCATTTCCATCACTGCACTTCCATATTCCAGATTGTATTCATAAGAATATGTTTTAAAGGGAAGCTTTCCTTTCTTACGCACCGGAAGAAAAGGCACCTGTAATTTTTGCGCCAGCAGCATGCCGAATAAAAATCCCCTGCTTTCAATTCCTACGATACCGTCGATTTTCATAGAGCCAAACTGCGCAGCCAATCCATCAAGCACATCCCTGCACAAGGTGGCATCAGCCAATACCGGCGTAATATCCTTAAACAAAATTCCCGGCTTGGGAAAGTCGGGGATATCGCGGATTGTAGCTTTTACTCTTGATTCCAGATTCATGCAATTGCGGCTATTCTACTTTTAAATAGGGCGCAATTTTACGGTAAAGTTCAGCATCTACCAAAGCAACTTTTCGTAAATCTTCCACCTGGTGGAATTCACCGTGCTGTTTTCTATAGCTGATAATCAGCCCTGAGACTGCATTGTCTATATATGGATGGCTGTTGAACTCATTAAAATCAGCTGTATTCAGGTTGATTCTTCTCAGGTTGTTTGTGTCTTTAAGGAGTAGATGCGGAGCGATCACCATAAATGTTGAATCCCGCATTCCCCTAACTTCTTTCACTTGTTCCACATCATAAAAGCCCCCTAGCTTTTCCCTGTAATTGCAGATTTTTTCTGCCAGGTATTCACCCACCATCGGCAATTTTTCAAGTTCTTCCCGGTCAGCAATGCCAATATCTACGATGAGATTTTTGGGTTCCCGGGCAGTTGCATATTGGTTTTTTTTCTGCAAAGAATCCGGAAGGTTTATATATGGTTCAATACGGCTGAATTCGCCTGGACTGATCGCATACATTTTTTTTACATCTCCTTTTGTTCTGAATTTTCCTCCCTTAGCCTCAAAATTGAAGATGCTGCGAATTTGCTTGTCTGAGAATCCAAGCCTTTTCCATTCCGCTTCAGGAAGCTGATTCGGATTGAAATTAAATAATTCAGCAGTTTTCCGCTTTGGTTTTTCGCCGGGCTTGTCAGGCGAAAATTCCGATCTGTTGTGAATTGTAGAATCAGCGTTCTTTGCTTCTGCATCCTTCGCTGTAGTTCCGGAAGCATAGAAAGCGTCAATTTCTTTTTTGAATTGTTGAATATCAACAGCGCCGGAAGAGGAGGGAATATAATGCAGGTAAACAAGGGCAATAATTTCAGCAGTCATCAGGCCAAACAGTACGATCAGCCCGCGCCTGACCCTGTTGTTGAATGAGAAATAATCTTTCCAGCTACTTCTGAAACCAACATGTTTCTTCTTATTTGCCATGACGCCCTGATCTGAAAAAATGAGCTCACTTCAGGTTTGCGAGTTGCTCTTTCACTATTTGCAACCCTTCCATGAAAGTATGCGGACGAAAATCAAGGTCGCGTCTTGCCTTGTCAATGACGAACCCCGTTACGGGTGGCCGTTTGGCTGGCTGATTCAGCGAAGCAGTTGTAACCGGAATGATCACCGATTTGTCAAGCTGAAAAAAATCAGCAGTGATATTTACCCATTCAAGAATACTCTTTGTTTCCTCACCGGATACATGATAAATGCCCGTTGCACCTTTCATTGCCGCCTGAACACAGGCATCAGCAAGGTCTTCAGCAAGTGTCGGTGCACGGAACTGGTCGGTAATGACCTTGATGGATTGTTTTTTCTCAAGGGAATTTTTTGTCCAGAGGACAAGGTTCGATCGCTGGTTGTCATCTACTACACCATAAATAATGATGGTGCGGAGGATGGCCCATTTCAGATCACTTTTTTGCAAAAGCAGTTCACCATCATATTTCGATTGCGAATAAAAACTTTCAGGATTTGGCTTATCTGTTTCCGAGTAAGCGCTTCCTTTATTTCCGTCAAATACAAAATCAGTTGAAAGGTGAATGAAATGCGTACTGTGTTTTTTACAGGCACTGATCATGTATTCAACAGCTTGGACATTCATCTTCAGGCAATCTTCCTTCTGCACTTCGCATGCATCAACATTGGTCATGGCAGCGGTATTGATCAGTACATGAGGTTTGTATTTTTCAAAAAGGGCTGTGATTTCCTCATGACTGGTGATGTCGAGGGATTCATATGTATATCCGTCTTTTGCTTTTGTTCTGTTTGCACCTTTTGAGGTTGCAATGCAATGCACATCCTTTCTGCCGCGTAAAGCGTAGATGATCTTTTGCCCTGTGAGCCCGTTACTTCCGGTGATCAGAATGGTTTTCATTTTTTGCATATGCAATCCTGCCGGATCATTTTACAAGGATAATTTCTTTGAATTTTTGTACCTGCTCTGCAGTTCCCAGTACAAATAATTTTGCGCCGGGTTCCATTACAGTATCTGGAGTCGGGTTGATCATATAATCTCCGCTGAGTGTTTTAATGCCGATGATATTCGCCCCTGTTTTGTTGCGCACTTCGAGATCACGAATGCTTTTATTTTTCATATTATCTGGAAGATTGCTGAATAATATTTCTTCCAGCTTGATATTGACCCTTTCGGTAATGTAATCGAGGAATTCAAGAACATCAGGCTTCACAACAAGACTTGCCATATGTGTACCACCGATTTTATCAGGCATGATCACATTATCAGCACCGGCGCGTTTTAATTTCATTTCTGAAGATTCATCTGATGCACGGCTGATGATTTTCAGTTTTGGATTTATTCCCCGTGCCGTAAGCACCACAAATACATTGGATGCGTCATTCGGGAGTGCTGTGATCAATGCCTTTGCCCTTTCAATTCCTGCTTCGATCAGGATCTCATCATGTGTTGCGTCACCTTCAACAAAAAGAACGGTGCCGAGATCACGCATCTGTTCAATGTTCTCATGCCTCATTTCTATGGCAACAAATGGTTCGTTCTGTGAACGCAACTGATCACATGCCTGCTTTCCGTTACGGCCATAGCCGCAGATGATGACATGGTTCTGGAGTTTCTGGATTTCTTTATTCACGCGATAATGTTTAAAATACAATTGAAATTCTCCCTCGAGGACGTACCTTGTAATGACCGATATGGCATAAGCAAAAGTACCGATGCTGAAAACGATAAGTACTGAAGTGAATATTTTTCCAGCTGCATCAAGCTCCTGCACTTCGCGGTAACCGACAGTAGCAAAGGTGATTACAGTCATAAAAACCGCATCGAGAAGTGAATAATGCTCCAGCCACATAAATCCTACAATCCCTGCAAGCATTACAAATACTATC
>JAPLDB010000035.1:25454-39779 GCA_026391975.1 Bacteroidota bacterium
GATAATCGTGCTGATATTTCAGGAATTTTTTATCAGCATTGCGGGAGATTAATTGAAATATAAAAAGCAGCAGCTTCCTGATTCTATTAATCCCACACACTTGTCCTTCTGCCCTTTACATAACTTTTCATCTTGATCCAGAAAGCCAGGATCATATAAATGATGATGGGTGAGCCAATGGTTAAAAAGGAAGTGTAAATAAAAAATAGTCTGATCACCGAGGAACGCATCTGAAGTCGCTCTCCGATCGCTGTGCAGACACCAAATGCCTGCCTTTCAAAAAAGTTTTTAATGGAATCAATCATATTCAAGTTGCTGAACTCACGATCCTGTTACCGACACTGCAAAATAAACATTTTTTCCTGTCACAATACTCGTTTTTCAGGTGGATTAAAGCCTGTGTACGGCCGGCATTGGCAGAGGTTATGCCCAAGTCAGCCCACATCGAGGTGATCGCATTCTTTTCAGGGGGCAATTCCTCCAGGAATTTCATTGCCATGTTCTGAATTGCTTCATCATGGTAATATTTTCCATAGGTAAATATTACCGGCACCGCAGAGTTAACAAGTATGATCTGTCTTGCATTCGCCCCAAGAGGTTTTTCCATTTGAACAGACGATTTGGCAAAAGTGTAATGCGATTTCCAGAATGGTGAAACCTGAATATTAAATAGTGACTCGAGGTCTTTTAGATTTTCAGCTTCCAGGATTTTTGAAACAAGGCCGGAAGTATTGTGCATCAGCATGGCAAACTGAGCTATTCGCAGGGTTGGGAAGTTGGAAGGCCGGAGTCGCATAAATTTCCATTGGGAAGGGTGAAGGGGCGTGAGCGAATATTTCGCCCTGAGAAACTCATATTCATTCCTGAGTGCATTGGGGTAAGTTGCCTTATGCTTTTTCTCCAGTAAGCCGGCCTGACCAAACAGCAGTGACTCAGTTTGGTGGAGGTTGTTTTTATGCTTTGCCAATATATTAAGTGGTAATGATTTCGCAAGCATTTCAAATGGTAGCGCGTTTGTATTGAACCCAAAATTCCTGGCCAGCAGATGGTAGAAGGTTTCTTCCCAGTTGTTTTTATTTTGTTTCAGGGATTCGGCGATCACCATGGTTTTACGCTCCAGTCGCTCTACCAGCATGCGTTCCAGCCAGGAGGAAATGGTGATCTCGTCCACCTTCCCAATGTGATTTTCACAGGGAATGCGCCGATTGCCTTCAACAAGCTTTTCATAGTTGCTGAAAATTTCAGGATTGAACCGGCCTTGAAGTTCCAGTGTGGGAAGCTTATTTTTCTGTTTGGTAAAGACATCCTCATCGTGCTCGAATACTACGTGAAGTACTACATTATTGTAAGCCGCATCCCTTATGTGTTGGTGTCTTTTCCAGTCAGAAGATTTGATGTGTATTTCTACGTTACCGGCCCATGTTGTTCCGCCGATCCGGACCTGCGCATTAAAAAAATCCGGACCTGCATCTGTATTGTGCTGCCCCGTTTTCAGAATTTCAATTTCTTCTCCGTCAACTGTTGCAAGCTGATGCTTATTGAAGAGTCTGAATTTCCAGAGATGGTGGAGGAATGCTTCGTTCATTTACTGATGTGAGCCTGCTTTTCATCAGGACACATCGGCAAATCTCGGGCAAGCTTCAATGGAAAACATCCAATAAAAGCAGTATTATTTTTTCAGAAGTAATATTTCCTTCAGCAATGATTTTAGCCGCCTAAATATTTTTTCATTTCCTGCTGTGACTTCCTGGCCTCTTTACCTGCTGCTTCAGAGAAATCTGTCCCGGAAGAAACATAGATAATTTGCCGCGATGAATTCACAAGCAACCCGCAGTGCGAATTCATTCCCGCTTTTGAAACCTCTTCAAGGCTGCCTCCCTGTGCACCGACCCCCGGAACAAGTAGAAAATGATCAGGTACGATCTTCCTGATCTCTGTAAACATTCCCGGATGCGTTGCGCCAACCACATACATCATATTCTCCTTTGTTCCCCAGCCTTGTGACTTTGCAAGTACTTCTTCAAATAACCTGCTCGCCGTTTTCGGCTCCTGACTGTCCATGTTGGATTGCCGGCTGTGGACGAGCATCTGGAAATCCCTTGATCCCTCATTGGATGTCAAAGCAAGAAGTATCACCCATTTTTTTTTAAATTCAAGGAAAGGAGTCACCGAATCCTTTCCCATGTATGGGGCTACGGTTACTGAATCAAATCCATAGTATTCGAAAAAAGTTTTGGCATACATTGAAGACGTGTTGCCTATGTCGCCACGCTTTGCGTCCGCAATGGTGAAACACTCCTTAGGAATATATTTCACCGTTTTTTCAAGACTCTCCAATCCTTTAGGCCCCAGTGACTCATAAAAAGCCAGGTTGGGCTTGTATGCCACACAATATTCATTCGTGGCGTCAATGATCTGCTTGTTGAATTCAAAAACAGGATCTTTTGATTTCAACAGGTGCTTCGGGATCTTGGTAATATCAGTATCCAGTCCCACACACAGGTAGGAATGCTTCTTTTTGATCTGTTCAAACAATTCTGCTCTCGTCATGCCGGTGAAAGTATAAAATTTCCTTCCTTGCAATAAATCAATTTGCAGTTTGTTCTTGGCTTTTCTTGCCAACTGCCTATTGCCAACTTTCTTATTATGGAAACAGACGACAAAAAGAAACTCTCCCTCCTCGATTCCACCACCATCATCATGGGTTCCATGATCGGCTCCGGAATTTTTATAGTCTCCGCAGATATTGCGAAGCAGGTTCATACTCCGGGAATGTTGCTGCTTGCATGGGTAATAACGGGTGTAATCACTGTGCTTGGTGCATTGTGCTATGGTGAGCTTGCCGCCATGATGCCTAAGGCCGGAGGGCAATATATTTATCTGCGCGAAGCATACAATCCGATGTTCGGTTTCCTTTACGGATGGACCTTATTTTCAGTCATTCAAACCGGAACCATCGCTGCGGTCGCAATGGCATTTGCATTGTTCACGGGCGTTTTTATTCCTGAAATAAGCCCTGCGAATCATCTCTTTGAAATCGGGTCCTTTAGCGTTTCAACACAGCAAATGCTTGCGATTGTCGTGATTGTGCTACTCAGTATGTACAACTTCCGCGAAGTGAAAACCGGTGCGCTCCTTCAAAATATTTTTACGATCACCAAGGTAGCCGCCTTGTTATTGCTTGTTGTTCTTGGATTTTATTTTGGAATGCACGGTATTGGCAAAGCTGAAAATTTTTCTCCTGCATTTCCGGATGTGATTGACTGGACTACCATCAGCATCTTTGGCGCAGCACTCACCGGATCGCTTTTCAGTGCTGATGCATGGAATAATGTCACCTACACGGCAGGCGAAGTCAAAAATCCGCAGCGAAATCTTCCGCTTTCGCTGTTTATCGGAACATCATCTGTCATATTGATTTACATTCTTGCCAATGTTGCTTACGTATATGTACTGGGAGTTGATGGCATCGCGGCTGCTGATAACAAGCGGCTGGGTACCGTAATGATGCAATCAATACTCGGAGATAAAGGAAAGTTTTTTATGGCGGCCATGATCATGATTTCCACTTTCGGATGTCTCAACGGAGTTATTTTTACTGCAGCACGTGTCTATTATGCAATGGCAAAAGATAAATTGTTTTTTAAATCCGCGGCTGTGCTAAATAAAAACGGTGCGCCTGCCAAGTCGCTTACCTTTCAGTGTATTTGGGCATGTTTACTTTGCTTTACCGGTTCTTACGGTGACCTTCTGGACTATGTGATGTTTGCAGTGATGATATTTTATGTTCTCACCGTTTCAGGATTATTTATCCTTCGAAGAAAAAAACCGAATGCTGATCGTCCTTACAAAGTTGTAGGCTATCCGCTCTTACCCGCTATATACATCCTCCTTGCCGCATCAGTTGCGTATTTTATGCTTGTAAATAACAATACCAACTGCCTGCGTGGACTCATCATCATGCTCATCGGTGTGCCTGTGTATTTTATTTTTAAGAAGTATGTGAAGAAGGAAATTTGATTTTTTTAATTGTCAGCCATATTATATGTAGTCACTGCGAGGCACGAAGCAGGCCCCCGAATTGAAGTAATGAAGCGAACCATACCGACTCTTATCATCCCCGGTCCCGCCCTCATTCCAAAGTCCTCCCCTTCAGTAAAGCGCAAGCGCTTACTTCAGGGTCCGGGCTTTTCCCTTCGGTCGGGGCTATACAACAACCGCCTCAGGTTCATCGGCAACAACATTAACAGCCAGCAACTAATAGAGGAACAGGGTGTAACACCTGAAACCAGAAAAACTTCTCAGGAGTTTTTTAAATCCCATTATATTTGTCCACATGGCAAAACCACAGAAGAAAAACAAGCAAACCGCAAAAACTCCGACTGATCTTTTCCGTTACGCAAACTGGGCCTTGATATTATTGGCCCTCATCTGTTACCTCCCGGTTTTAAATCTTGACCTCACCCAGCTTGACGACACCGTTTTCATTAACGACAAGCATGATTTCATCAGCCACTTCAGCAACATACCGAAAGCGTTCCTGCAAGGGTGTTTCAATGAGCAGGATATTTATTACCGTCCGATGTTGCTGGTTTATTTTATTTTGCTTTTTCCGCTTTCCTCGGCGAAATCAATTGTCATTTATCATCTCGGTAGTGTTGTATTTCATATATTGAATGTGCTTTTGCTGCGAAAGCTCCTTGATAAACTTACAGGGAATAAAAAGCATAGCTTCTGGCTCACTGCATTCTTTTGCATCCACCCTGCATTCACCATGGCCGTTGCATGGATCCCCGGGATCAATGATTTGCTCCTTACCACGTTTGCACTCTTGTATTTTCAATCACTGCTACGCATTGCAGATGGCGGGAACAAGAAGGATATTTTATTGAATACACTTTACCTGTTGCTTGCACTTTTCACAAAGGAGAGCGGGGCATTTCTGCCTTTGGGCGGATTCCTCTTGCTATGGTATACCGGACATCTGCGTGATTTTGTTAAGAAATTTTCACTCGTCATTCCGCTTACTTTGTTGTCATGGATCATATGGTTTTTTGCACGCAAGAATGTGCTTCCTGAAAACACACCTGCACTCATCAATTCAGAAATGATTTCCCTGGTGCTTCACCGCGCCGCCGGACTTGTGCAGTATTTCGGCAAGTGCATCCTGCCTTTAAACCTGAATGTCTTCCCTACCATAGAAGGCACGAATATCCTGTGGGGAGTTGCTGCCATCATCATTGTTGCCATTTTGGTACTTCAAAACAAGGAACGCAATTTTAAAAATGTACTGATTGCTTCAGGCTGGTTCGTCCTTTTCCTCTTACCCATATTTTTTGTTCCAAAGAACATCAATGACCAGTTGTTCGAACACCGATTGTATCTGCCCATGATCGGAATTCTATTGATGTTTCGGGAGACAATTTTATTCACCTCTGCAATTAAGATAGCCACCAGGCAAACAATCGTAGTTGCAGTTTTTATCGGTTGCATCGTGGACATTCATTTATATATGCCTGATTTCATGGACACATTCAGTTTTTGGAATCAAGCCGTTGCGGCCTCTCCTGAAAATGCATATGCAAATAAAATGCTGGGAATAAAGATGGCTGAGAACCCCAAATTATATAAACCTGCTGAAGCCATTCCTTATTTTAAAAAGGCCTACGACCTTGACAGCAATGAAAGATATACACGGCTGTTCCTTGCAAGATTGATTTACATGCCTGCTGAAAGATGGGATTCGGCGCGTTATTTCCTGGAGAGGGAAGTGCAGGTTAATCCGAAGTTCTCTGATACCTATGCAGACCTTGCACAGGTTTGTGTTTCACAAAAGGACCTTACCTCCGCGGAGAATAGTATTTTGAAATTTCTGGAGTTTAAACCTAAAGACCAGATCTATAACAACAACCTTGTCCTGCTTTACAAGGACCAGGGAAAGTACAAAGAGGCACTGGCTCGGGCCGACACAATGATTGCCCGCGGACTTGAAGTGAATGACGGATTGTACAAATCATTAAATGATTCTGTAGCAAAAGGAAAATAATTTTTCCGGGAATTATTTTTTTTGAACCTCTACAAATAGCGTCTGATAGTTTTTTTGACACTGATTTGAATCGGTCTCAGTAACGTTGATGCAACCACTTCTTGCATTCCATTTAACTGTAATCTCATTTCCTTTGTCATTCTTAACCATTGTGCATCCCGCCGGAATACTCCATTCGTAAGTTGAGCTATCACTTAATGGAACAGCATAATTTAAGCCCGCCTCATTTGGAAGGATACTTGTATTTCCTGAAATCGCAGGAGGTTTAATTAATCCCAAATCATAGGCAGTATAAAGCGATGAAAAATAATTTTTGTCTTTTGAAAAGATCCCTGTCTTTCCTCCCTGGTATTTACAATTTCCCGGATCTACAAGCAGGGCATGGCTCAGGTTATTCACCTTGTAAAAAATAACGACATCTTTGCCGGAAGTATCGCGGTAAACACTCCTTTCAATGTCCCTGTTGTTCAGGAATGCTTCAATCCGCTCACTTGGAATCGTACTGATGCCATGTACGTTTGTCCATTGTTTCATCAGTTCAACGCCGTTGCGTTTGTTTACAATCCAGTCGTTGTTTCCCTGGTAAATGATCATGCGCGGGTAAGTACCAAAGTATGATGTATTCTGACTGCGAACATAGCTTCCCCACTTTTCCGGCGTTTTGATCCTCCATCCGAAAAAAGCCATCATCGCCGGGATTGAGCTTGTTGCAACCTTGTAAGGAGCCCCGGCAAAAATTGCACCTGCATTGAAAGTTTCAGGATAGTTTGCCATCATGATCACACTCATTGCAGCACCTGCTGAAAGTCCTGTGATGAAAATTTTTGATGAATCAATCGCATAATTTGATTTTAAATAATCAACCATGTGTTTGATCGACTGGTTCTCTCCACGGTTTTTATAAATATTTCTCCGCTTATACCATTTGAAACAACGCATCGGATTGTTGATGATACGTTGCTGTGGATACACAACGTAAAAACCATATTCATCTGCAAGTTTGTTCCAGCCAGTCTGTGAGGCTACGCTTTCAGCACATTGCAGACAGCCATGCAACACAACTACAACAGGAATCGGAACATTTTTCTGCACATCAGGTGGAAGGTGCACGAACATCTTCAAATGACCTTTGTTCTTTCCGAAATGTTTTATGCGGGCTAAATCTTGTGAATGGGAATTCTGGCTACAAAAAATAAGAAAAATGGAAACAAGCAATAAATTTTTATGTTTCATTCTGAATAAACTTCAGTGCTGGCTTCTTAATAGAAACGGGATTTAACGCCCCTCTCCTCAGGAGAGGGGTTAGGGGGAGAGGCCCTAAAACGTTATATCCTTCTCCAGCTCTTCTTTCCCCCGTTTTACTTTCACCTTTGTCGTGTCGCCTTTTGTAAATTTCCCAAGGGCTTTCATGTAGGTCATCATATCAGTTACTTTATGTTCGCCTAACTGAATTACAATATCTCCTTTCAACAAACCCGCTTTGGCTGCGGGACGCCCATCACTCACTCCGTCAATGCGCATGCCTTCTCCTTCAAAAGCATAATCCGGAACAACACCTAAAGTAACTTTAAAGCGTGGGGCATCTTCATTGCTGTCATCTTTTGTTTTGATGTAATTAATTTTTCCTTTGTCATTTAGTTTGTCTACAACGGATTTGATGATGCGCACAATTTTTACTTCGCCGTCATAATTGATAAGGGGCTCATCATCACTTGGCTTATGGTAATCACTATGCGTTCCGCTGAAAAAATGAATGGCAGGAATACTGTCAAGGTAAAATGAGGTCTGGTCTGAAGGTCCAACACCGCTTTCTGTTACTTTAATCCTGAGCCCCATCATGCCTGCAGTATCAATTACTGTGTGCCACGCAGAGGACGTGCCTGTTCCATTGATAAGCAATATGGGTTCATCCGGTTTTAAACGACCAAGCATATCCATGTTGATCATGTAATTGACTTTTCGCAGATTAACTGTTGGATGCTTGATAAAATAATTGGAGCCAAGCAACCCTTTCTCTTCTCCGCTGAAGGCCATCATGAGGTAATTGTTTTTCTGATCCTTTCCACTCAGCATTCTGGCTAACTCGATGAGTGCTGCAGTGCCGCTTGCATTGTCATCGGCGCCATTGTGTACAGCAGGTTCGCCGCGGTATAAGGATCCTTCGCTGCCCATTCCAAGATGGTCATAATGCGCACCAATCACAATTGTATTCGCTGCTTTATTATCTATGAAGCCAATAATATTGTGCCCCGTTTTTTCAATCTTATTTATTTCAGCACCTACAGTACAGTTAAGGATTATGTCATTCTTCAGCATCCTTGCGGCTTCACCTTTTGCAAATATTACAGGAATAGTTGAAGAAGAATATTTGTGCATGAAATCAGCTTTCGGATTTTCCATGGTAGTATCAGAGTTGATAAAGATCACTGCAGAAGCACCCTTTGACTTTGCAACTTCAACACGTTGCTTCAGATCGTAGTCGCCATATTTCCCATGCGGATCATTGCCATCCGGTGTTGAAGCTTCAAGAACAAATATCTTTTTTGCAAGGTTCAGCTTATTGGCATAATCGTCTTGATTCAGTTTTGGCGCATAAATACCATAGCCGGCTTTTACAGTATAACCTGTAACTACAGCGCTTCCGGAATGTTGCAGAGGATAAAAATCTTCATACAGCTTAAAAGATTTGTCATTAACATATAGCTGTGTGCCGGGTCCAAAAGTTGCTCCTTCAGAAAATGGAAATTCCTGAACGAACTTTTTCTCCCCTTTGGGTTTCAGTCCAATCTCCTTAAATTGAGAAATGATGTAATTCATAGCAAGTTCTTCGCCTTTTGTACCGGTTTCGCGGCCCATGTATTCGTCGGAAGCCAGTATAGAAATGTGTTTTTTTAGGTTGGCCTTCAGGTCATTGTCCGTTAAGATCGTTTGCTTTGTTGTTGCACAGGAAAACAAGAAAGCGACTAAAAAAATGATAGAAACTCGTTGTAACATGTTATGATTTTTGGTGCAAGTTAGAAAATCATCAGGAAAGTTGTCCTTCAAAAGTACTTAGTAACTTTGCAAAAACAATTTTCTCATGGCAATAGAAATGAAGGTGCCCAGTCCGGGTGAAAGCATTACCGAAGTTCAGATCGCACGCTGGATAAAGAAGGATGGTGATTATGTGGAAAAGGATGAAGAGGTCTGTGAAATAGACTCTGACAAAGCCACACTAACGCTTCCTGCAGAAGCTTCCGGAGTTTTGAAAATTCTTGTAAAGGAAGGGGAGATGGTGCCTGTTGGAAGCGTGGTATGTTCGATTGATGAATCGGCGATAAGGCCCCAGTCAACAGACAACAGTCAACAGTCGACAGCCAAAACCGCGAAGCCTGCAACCGTTAGGGAGAAGCCTGTGGCTGCCGCAATTGAACCCCAAGTATATTCAGAGAGGATTCCAGGCCCGGCAGCCGGGAAATTGATGCGGGAAAAAAATATTTCAGGAGAGCAGATAGTGCCATCAGGAAAAGGCGGAAGGATAACAAAAGGAGATGTTGAGAGCCTCACCCCCTCCCGATCGTTATCGGGACCTTCCCCAAAGGGTAAGGGAGGAAATCCAATGGCAGGTGAAAGAAATGTGCGCAGGGAAAAAATGAGCATGCTTCGCAAGAAAGTTGCACAAAGACTGGTTGCAGTGAAACAGGAAACGGCCATGCTTACCACCTTCAACGAAGTGGACATGAGTGCCATCATGAATATCAGGAAGCAATACAAGGATAAATTCAAAGAAACGCACGGCGTCAATCTGGGCTTTATGTCCTTTTTTACGAAAGCTGTCTGTGAAGCCATGAAAAGCTTTCCTGCAGTAAATGCGCAAATAGATGGTGATGAAATTGTGTATCACGATTATTGCGACATCGGTATTGCCGTGAGCGCACCGAAGGGACTGATGGTTCCTGTAATCCGAAATGCAGAATCACTTTCACTTGCCGGAATTGAAATGCAGGTTTTGGATCTGGGTACGAAGGCGCGCGATGGGAAAGTTTCCATTGAAGAAATGACAGGTGGAACATTTACCATCACCAATGGTGGCGTGTTTGGTTCCATGCTTTCAACTCCTATCATCAATCCCCCGCAATCAGCAATACTTGGAATGCACAATATTGTTGAGCGACCTGTTGCCATAAATGGTAAAGTAGAAATTCGCCCGATCATGTACGTTGCATTGAGCTATGATCACAGGATCATTGATGGAAGGGAATCAGTTGGATTTTTAGTGAAAGTTAAGCAGATGCTGGAAGAGCCTATTCAATTGCTCCTTGCGGGAAATGATCCGGTCAGGCAGCTGCTGGATCTTTGATAAATAAATACCTCATCGAAGTACGAAATAATTATCTCATCGAAGTACGAAAAGGAGATACGAAAATACAAATTACGAATAAGCCCATTGTTGTCGAGTTGGTTAGAGGATTCTTTGAGACTCGAATAATTATCTCATCGATCCTGATAGCCCCGTCTGAATGACGCCCGTCCGACCGATTCAACCTGGCGGGCAGTTGGGCAGGTATCGGGAACAAAAAAGGAGGTACTAAAATTCGTATGTTCGTATGATTAATTGGTACTTCGGTGAGCTATTCTTGTTCGGCAACTACTTCTTTCACTTCAGGTACAAGCTGTAAAAGCAATCTTTCAATTCCGCCTTTTAAGGTAACACTGGATGACGGACATCCGCTGCAACTGCCTTTCATGATGAGCGTTACTTTTCCATCATCGAAAGATTTGAAATGAATGGCGCCGCCATCCTGTTCCACTGCAGGCTTCACATATTCTTCCAGCGCTTCAATGATTTTTGTCTCTATGGCAGACGCAGTTTTTGTCCTTTCGATAGCGGGGTCAGCTTTTTGTTCCTGTTCGCCGGTAAATACTTTTTCTCCTGCCTGCAGATACCCTTTGATAAACTCACGAAAAATCGGCATCAATTCGAACCAGTCAAACTCCTTCTTCTTATTGACTGTTACAAAGTTTGAGGTAATAAAAACAGAAACCACTCCATCAAACTTAAAAATTTCTACTGCCAAGGGGCAATTTTTTGCACTTTCAACAGTAACGTATTCCACACTCCCTTCCTCCAGTAAATATTGATTTACCACAAATTTCATGGCCGCCGGATTTGGGGTGCTTTCGGCGTAAACCATAATGATGTTTTTCTCTTTTTCCATTCGGTGTAAAGGTACGATTTGTAGTTCAATTATGTGGCCCGGGAAGTAATTAGGAGTGATGAGGTGATTAAGTGACTAAGTGATTGAGTGATTTTGCGCATGTAAATGGAACTTTATTACAAGTGATTAGTCACATCTCACTCCCGATAGCTATCGGGATCATATCTCATATCTCATATCTCATATCTCATATCTCACTACTCATATCTCAAATCTCTTCTTCGTATACTTGCGCAAAATGAATCATCTCTCAACGAACAAGATCAGCAGATCGAAGGAAATCCTCTTTCACGGATATTTTATTTTCATGTTCGTGATGGCGTATCAGTTTTTTAAAGAGCGATTGTATGCCGATTCATCCTATTATATTTTCAATACCATTGATTCCGGTTTTTTTGTTACCCCACACCAGCGGATCGTACTTGCTATTTCGGAGATAGTGCCATTGTTTTTCTTTTACCTCGGGGCTTCACTTAAATTGATCCTTGTTGCATGGTCACTTGGACATGTATTGTTTTATTATGCAGTATTTCTTGTTGCATTCTATAAATTCAGGAATGAAGGCGCGGCACTGGCAATCATTCTACTCAATGTGATCGGACAAACGTGGCTTTACTTTTCTCCCATGCTTGAGATTTGTTACGGGGCAGCGCTGCTTATTATTTTTAAAATCTTACTTGATGAAAACAAACTGACGCGATGGCGTTGGTTTTGGATGATCATTCTTGAAATATTCATTCTTACAAGCCACCCGGAGAATTTTGTCATTTTCTTTTTTGTGATCGGATATGATATGCTAAAGAACGGATTCAGGAAAAACCCGCACATGTGGCTGCTTTTGGTATTCATTACCACCATGATTTTTAAAACGCAAACATTCAGTGAATATGAAGGGAGCAAGATCAATTTCATGACTGATACCCATCAGAATCATCTGTATGAGAACCTTTGGAATAAGTCTTATCTCAGTGACCTGTGGAGTTTATTCAGGATTCATTATTTTGACTTGTTGCTATTGTTCATTTTTACATTGGTGTTTTTAATAAGGCGAAAAAAAATGATGCGTTTTATCTTTTTTGTGGGTGTGATCGCCGGGGTTATTATTCTTGTGAATGCTACCAATTTTGCGCGCGACTATTCACGTTACAATGAATCACTTTATTATCCATTGGTTTCTATTATTGCTATTGCTTTTTCTTTTGAAGTATACCTTGCTGTTACAAATAAATGGAAAAGCGTATTGCTTGCAGTGTGTATTATTATTGCCGGTTTTCGGATCTCTGAAATTCGCAACAACGGAAATTATTTGTCATTGAGGGTTCAGCAAATAGAGGGGCTGATCAGGTCAGCACATGAAATCAACCATGGGAAATGCATCGTGAATATAGAGAATGCAGAACGGGAACGCTGGTTCCTTAACTGGTCTTGTCCGATCGAAAGCATTTTATTGTCTTCCATGAATACTCCCGACTCAACCGTGTCACTTATTCCCAATGAAGAATTCAATGCCATCGATACCGGTGTTCAGCTCACCGAAAACAAAGCGATCATCAGAAGATGGGAGATCAGGGACAATGAAGATGTGTTGCCTTTTTTTGGTTTCAGGAAGGAAAACTATTTCCCTTTGAATTCAGTTGATTCCATCGCTACCCCGGAAATATTTCTTGGAAAGATTAATCTTGTTTTCAATAGTGACAAACCGGGAGTTTTCATTGACAGGTTATTTTTTTCTCTCTCACTGACCAATTCATCCGGGATGTCACTTACTTCCATGCCCGTTGAAACCTGTTATCTGAAAACAATTTGCGAGAGAGCCGGCAATAGAATTGAGTCTGACATTCCGCTTGACATTGACCTAAGGTCAAATTATAATCAGACAGTCACTTGTCCGGCCATAGGGGGTTCCGGAGCCATAGAGGTAACAACAAAACTTATCTGGAAGGGAGTTGAATTGGCGTCTGCATCCCGCAGATTTGATATGAAATAATTACTTAAAAAGATTGTAGCGGACGATACAATAGATATATCTGAATCCGTCTTTCCATCCGATTTTTTTTCCTTCGCTTTTTGTTCGTGCCTGATAAGTGATGGGCGCCTCAATAATTTTAATGCCTTTTATTTTAGCGAGTTTTGCTGTGATCTCCGGTTCAAGCCCAAATCGGTTTTCACAAATGGTAAATTGATTGAGTAAGTCGCTCCTGATAAGTTTATAGCATGTCGCCATGTCAGTGATCTGCAGTCCTGAAAAAAAATTGGAAAGCCGGGTCAGAAAAACATTCGCAAAATAATGCTGCTGCAATTGAGAGTCTGCTTTTCCTTTCTGCAAAAAACGCGAGCCATAAACTACTGCAGCATTGTTGATGATGGCCTCCTGCAACAGCGAATTCATATCAGTGGGATCAAGTTCCAGGTCGGCATCCTGAATGATGACAAAGTCGCCGGATACATTTTCAAAACCATTTCTCACTGCAGCGCCTTTGCCGTGATTTACTTCATGCCTGATATATTTTATTTTTTCAGCAGGGAAATCTGCAATAAAACTCAGAATTTTGCTTTCACTTTCATCGACAGAACAATCATTTACTACGATGATTTCCTTTTCAATTCCGGAAATGAGCTTTGTATTTGATACTGCTTTCAGTATTTCATACACGGTGGTATCCTCATTGAACACGGGGATAATTATTGAAAGCTTGCGAATTTCCATTTGAGGTTTCAAGTGTATTGAAAATATTTTGAATGAAGAATTCTATTTGACTTAAATATTTAATTGAATTGATATGACTGAAAATGAGATTTCAAACAAAGTTATAGGACTCGCTATAGATGTTCACAGGGTATTGGGCCCCGGATTATTAGAAAGCGCTTACAAGGAGTGTTTATATTATAAAATCATCCAGTCAGGAATGTTTGCAGAAAAGGAGAAACCAATGCCATTGATTTTTGAGGAAGTGAAGCTTGATTGTGGCTATCGTATAGATATTGCAGTGATGAATAAACTTGTAATAGAGATAAAAAGCGTAGAAGCTTTGAATGATGTCCACCTGGCGCAAACACTGACTTATATGAAACTGGGTAATT
>JAPLDB010000035.1:39821-42319 GCA_026391975.1 Bacteroidota bacterium
ATCTTTAATTCAAGAGACTAACCGCAAAGGACGCAAAGGATAAAACCCGCTGAGTTCGCAAAGGAGGGTATTCCTATATATGTTATTTATCCAATGTGCAATCTTCATTCTCTTTGCAATTATTAGTTTGAAGACAAAATAAGTTTAAGATTAAACCGCAAAGGTCGCAAAGTGAAAGCCCGCAAAGTTCGCTAAGCAAGATCCTGAATTTAATATAGGAGGCTTCGCCTTGCTTTAACTTTGGGTTCTTTGCGCAATCTTTGCGTTCTTTGCGGTTATTGGTTCTGCAACAAATGGCTATTTCAACAAATGCTTTTCTAATTGATTCTCCGAATGAATTTGAAAAAGCCGCATTGGAAATATTTCAATTCCAGGCGCTTCACAATCCGGTTTACAAAAAATACCTCGAGTTGCTGAAATGCAATCCGGAGTCGGTTACCTCGACCTCACAGATTCCTTTTCTGCCGGTTGAGTTTTATAAAACGCATGAAGTCAGAGCCAGGAGTCAAGAGGAAAGAGTCAAGACAAAAACCTTTTCCAGTTCAGGCACTTCGGGACAGGAAGTGAGCAAACATTTTGTTGAGGACATTTCAGTTTACGAGAAAAGTTTTCGCAAAGGGTTTGAATTGTTCTACGGTCCGGTGAAAGATTTTTGTGTACTGGCATTGTTGCCATCCTACCTGGAACGGGAAGGTTCATCACTAGTGTATATGATGGATACGTTGATTAAAGATTCAGGTCATCCCCAAAGCGGTTTTTACCTGCACAATCATGATCAGCTGTTCAATGTCCTGACTGAGTTGAAAGCGGCCGGAAATAAAACAATACTAATCGGTGTTACATATGCCTTGCTCGACTTTGCAGAAAGTCACCCAATCGATTTTCCCCAACTGATTGTCATGGAAACCGGCGGCATGAAAGGCAAACGGGAAGAAATGATCCGCGCTGATGTGCATGAGAAATTGAAAAAAGGTTTTGGTGTTTCGCACATTCATTCAGAGTACGGAATGACGGAACTATTGTCGCAGGCGTACTCGAAAGGAGATGGAATTTTTCAAACTCCTCCGTGGATGAAAATCATCATTCACCAGCAACATGATCTGTTCAGCGAAGCAGGCGAGGGACAAACGGGTGTCATCTCTGTAATTGATCTGGCAAATATTTATTCCTGCTCATTCATCACTACGCAGGATGTAGGACGAAAACATGCTGACGGATCTTTTGAAGTTTTGGGGAGAACGGATTTCAGTGATGTAAGGGGGTGCAATTTGATGATTAGTTGAATGGTTGATTTGGAGCAGCCAAATACAGTAACCACGGAGGCACGGAGAGCACAGAGAAAACATGAAAGACAGATTTTTATTCCTTAATCACTTTTCCAAACAAAACTTTTTCTCCGGCAAAGGCTTTTACGAAATAAATTCCAGGGGGAAATGGTTCGCAGTTGACAGTTAACGGTTCACGGTTAACAGCCGTTGTCAGTACCAATTCTCCAAGTGTGTTGTAAATATCAATTGTACTAATTGCATACTGCCTACTGCCAATTGCCAATTTGCCTTCTGTCGGGTTTGGCCAGAGCAGCAATTGATCATTTTCTTTTTCTGTGTTTGCAATGTTTGTTGTGAGTGTGCTGTCGCAGAATTTGATGATCCAATAGTCAGAACTATTATTCCATGGCGGTTGGGTTTTATATCCGCCTATTCCGCTACTATTAGTAGTTCCAACAGCGTAACAGTTGTCTCGTGTTTGAATTGTGAGCCCCGGTTGATCGCCCCCTAAAGTGAAAACTGTTTTATCCCATTGCTTGTTTCCGATCGAGTTGGTTTTTAAAAACCAAGTTTGCTGCGGACCAAGATTGTTTTCCGTTTTATCTCCGACGCTGTCAGAAGTAGAAGAGCCGCTAAGAAGATATCCACCATCGGGTGTTTGGTGAACGGAATATAAGTGGTCAAAATAGGTTGCTCCAAAATCTTTGTCCCATTGCTTGTTGCAGATTGAATCTGTTTTTACAATCCAATAATCCTCAGAACCCCATCCGTTTTGTGATTTATCGCCACTAATTTGCGAATAAGAATATCCTCCAATAATATAACCGCCATCATTTGTTTGCTCAATGGAAGATAAGTAAGTACCCCAGTTTGGTTGTGTTTTGTCTCCATTGATGGTAGATGCAGAAGTGCCGCCAATAATATAACCTCCATCTGATGTTTGCTGAATAGAATTAAGCTCATCCGGTCCCAGCCCACCAAAATTCTTATCCCATTGCTTAATTCCAAGTGAGTCTGTTTTTACAATCCAATAGTCATATGTGAAAACATTACCCCAATGTGCTTGCGTCTTATCTCCGCTGATGTCTGAATTAGAATTTCCTGCAAGAATATATCCTCCATCAAAAGTTTGTCGAATTGAAATTAATCCCTGATGACAAAACAACACGGGCGCTCATTGACACTCCAGATGACGTATTTAGATCTCAACTTGAACTCAATCTCACCTCT
>JAPLDB010000178.1 GCA_026391975.1 Bacteroidota bacterium
AAAAACGATTCAGGCTATCAGACCCAATAAGGGAGAAACATGGTGGGATGCATGTGCAGGTTCAGGAGGCAAGAGCCTTATGATGGCTGCTTATGAACCCGGGATCAGCCTGGTTTGTACTGATTCAAGAGATACGATCCTTAAAAACCTGGCGGAGCGGTTTCAGCGTACAGGTTTTAAAAACTACAGCTCAAAAATGGTGGATCTGACTACGGGTCCGAAGTTCCGAATGGATAAACAACTTGATGGCATTGTTGCTGATGTTCCTTGTACCGGTTCCGGGACGTGGTCGAGGACTCCTGAATGGCTGACTTTTTTCAATCCGAAATCGATAGAGAAATTCCAGGGCATCCAGCGAAATATTATTTCAGCTTTGGTTAATTTATTGCCTGATAATAAGCCACTTATATACATTACTTGCTCTGTATTTAAGGAAGAAAATGAAGACAATACTGCCTGGGTTACAGCAAATTTTCCCCTCCAATTACAAACCCAGCTTTATATTGAAGGCTCATCAAAAGGGGCTGATAATATGTTTGTTGCGCGATTCATAAGGTCATGACGGTCATTTTCCTCATTTCCAGCAATTAACCGGCGTCCTTTCACTCTCATAATCAGTAACTATTGAACTGTCAGATAGTATAAAGTTGTCATGCTCAGTTGTTCAAAATGATACAGGGGAATCGCCTATACCTTTTGCTTGTTTTTTTGTTTGCAGCATCAATTGCAGTTGCACAGAAATCCCCTGCTTCAGAAGCCGATCTGAAGAAGCAGGCTGAAAAACTTTTTGAAAAGCAAAATTACGAGGAAGCAACTCCCATGTATTCTCAGTTGCTTAGTTTGTATTCGCGCGAAGCAATCTACAATTACCGATATGGTATTTGTCTCCTCATGTCAGGCAGGGATAAAACCGGCGCCGCCACATACCTGGAAGTAGCTGCTAAGGCAAAAGAGACAGATCCTGACGTATATTATTATTTGGGACGCAGCTACATGTTCATGGATCATTACAATGAAGCCATCAATGCATTTACCGTGTTCAAGAAAAATGCACTCTCTTCTAAGCAAAATGTTTTGCAACCTGATATCTATATTCAGAACTGCAAAAACGCCGACCAGCTGAGGCGCGACAGGAAGAATGTTGTCGTCCTGAATAAGCGGAAAGTCAACCGTACCGCTTTTTTTGCTTCATACGATTTTAGCGAAGCCGCGGGAAAATTGCTTACAACACCTGACCGTTTTCTCACTCCACTCGATAAAGAGAAAATGCCGAACCCTGTTATGTTCATGACCAAGGATGGTGAGACGATCTACTATGCGAGTTATGGTAAGAAAGGGGAAAACGGAAAAGATATTTACCGAATCATTAAACTTCCTGATGGATCGTGGAGTATTCCGGTGAATCTCAGCAATGCGATCAATACAAATGCCAATGAAGATTTCCCATATCTCGATAAAGACGGACGCACACTTTATTTCTGCAGCAATGGAATAAACAGCATTGGCGGATACGATATCTTTAAGTCACAGTATGATTTTAATACCGGCAAATGGAGTGACCCTGAAAATGTTGGTGTGCCAATAAATACAGTTGATGATGATATCTTTTTCATGCCTTCCACAAAAGGACTTACTGCTGCATATTCAACTGCCATAGATTGTGAATCAGGTAAAATTGAGATCAGGAATGTCAAGCTCGGGGATGTGGTAAGCAACATCGCTGTTATCAGCGGCAAATATTTTTCTCAGGACCAGGTCACCAGAAGGGATGCACGTATTTCAGTGATCCGAACAAAGGACAATGGCATTGTAACCTCTGTGAAAACAGACCGCACCGGAGATTATGAACTCATCGTACCTGCAGGTGATGAATACATGCTCATCGTAGAAGGCGGTAGCTATCTTCCCCATGCAGAGTTATTTACTATTCCGGCGGGATCTTCCACTGCAGGTTTGAAGCAAAGGGTATCGATGAACAAAAACCGTGACAAGGAGGAGATGACGATGACCAATTATTTTTCTCCATCAACAGTTGACTCGTCTTTGGTAACAATGGAGAAACCATCGCAGGTTGCAAAAAGCGAATTTGATGTGAAAGACACTGCAAGCAGCAAAATGCAGGCAATCACCTTTGAAGGAAAAACACTTTACGTAGCACCGCCTTCACTAAAAAGTCCTGAGTCATTGGCAATGGAGCCTGTAACTTATAACAACGGGCAAAACACTTCACGAAATGAGAAAGAGAATGAGCTCACAGGCGAATTAAATTCCGGGGGAAAACCTGAATCTGAAACTGAAGCACAAAATGAACCGGTAATTTCAACTGGCATTGCAAATGCAGAAGATAAAGCCGACACTCAGGAAACGGGGTCAAAATTAGAGGAGAAGAGCGTTTCAGATAAAACATCCAATGCAGACCTTGTAAAGATGGCATTTGAAGATGCTACAGCGATCAGCGAGGAATCTGTTGTTCTTCATGAAAGTGCAACGGAAAAACTTGCTGATGCAAAGTCGCTCGACAGTCTTGCGACAATACAGCTAAAGCAATCTAATGAACTCCTCAAAGAGGGAAATAAGGAAAATGCAGAAGCATTATCAAAAGACTCAAAGGAGAATGCCCTCGAAGCCCGGCAATTAGTTAAGGATGCTGATTCAATTCAAACTGAGGCGAATCAGAGGAAAACTGAATCTGAAATAGCTTATCAGGAAGCATCCCAGCTAATGAAAGATTTCCATGTCGACACGAATGCAATTGCATCTCATTCTTCAACAGGAAAAGGAAAAGAAAAAGACAAAGGCAACACTTCGAAAACTAATGCTAAGAAAAATTCTGATTCTGCAAACGATGTAGCTACAACCGGCAAACAGGATAACGGAACTGAGATCTCTCACTATCAAAAAGCAAAGAAACTTTCCGAAGAAGCAGACAAACTTGTTTTAGCTTCAGAAGACATGACAAGAAAAGCTGAAAGTGCCGTAGATAAATCCAGGAAGCAGTACTATCAGAAAAAGTCAAATGAGTTTAAGAAACAAGGTAAGATAAGGAAGACGGAAGCAGAAAAGGAAACAGCACTTGCACTGGCAGCGAATGAAATGCCTTTGCCGGCAACAAGCGAAACAGGCATTTCTGACAACACACAAGGTACAGTTGCTAAAGCAGGAGATTCAGCAAAACCGGAGGAAAATAATACTTCTGAAAAAGCGGGCATGACAGAACCGGCTAAAATTGAAGGAGGAAAAGAGGAAGCCGGGACAATAACTTCTTTAAATACGCCTGTAAAGGAAGAAGGCAAAACGAAAGATGAATCTCTGATCACGGCCGATTCAAAAAATGCTTCCATAAAAAATGAAGACCAGACATTGAAGAATGAACCTGCGGCTACAGGTAATGTGTCCGGTGAGAAATCAACAAAAGGAAATACATCAGAGCAAGTGATCTCAGGCAATGTTGAGCCGGGAAATAAATCATCACTAAATGTTGATCCAACCAGGAAAGATGCCGTTGTTGCAACCCCTGATGCAGCCGGTGCGATGGCAGACAATAAGAAGGCAGATTCAACTACAACAATGAAATCGGATGATGTGTTATCTGTGAATTCAACGAAGGATAATGCAAAAGTAAATTCCGGTAGCGATGCCACATTGAAAACCAACGATCAAAATAGCAGCGATCAGCCTTCAGCTAATAACAAGGAAGAAATATCTTCCAAAAATGTTGACAAGGAGACTGCGAATGAAAATGCAATTCCTGTAGCCTCAATGGAATCAAAGGAAAGCAATATTCAGCGTGCTCCTGCAGATCCTTTGGCATTGCAGCACTATGAGAATTATCAGAAATATTTAGCCGATTCAAAAAGGACAGAAGCCATTTCAAAGGAGACAGAGGCGAAATTATTCTCGCCAAATTCAAAACAAAAACGTGATAGCCTTGAGGCCAAAACAGCAGTTCTGAACAAACAATCGATCACTGAATGGCAATCTGCGCAAAAAGAACTTGAGCTGGCAAAGCAAATTGATCCTGAGATTGAGCAGAAGGCCGACAATAGTAAATTTGATAAAAACGAAATAACAGCTGCGAATGAAGTTGCCAATAACAGCGTTCCTCAGTCCGGCAATACAGCAATAAGCAAAGACGAAACAGAAAAGAATGCAAATTCTGAACCGACAAAGGAGCAACAAGAGCAGGATGAAACTATTGCAGTACTTGACACAACAAGGCCTGAATACCCGAAGTATGTAGAAACACAAAAAGCAATTTTTCAAAAGCAAACAGAGACAGTGAGCCTGTTTGTTGAAGGAATGCAGCTGAATAAAAAAGTGGTTGCCATCAAAGCTGATGAAATGAAACTGCGAGATCAGGCAGAAGTTACTTCCGTTAAAAAGGAAAAAAACAAACTTTTAGAAAAAGCCGACTCTCTGGCAATGGAAGCTGACATCATTTCAAATCATTCGAAAGAAATGTTGAGCATGGCGCAGAAAAATACAGGCAGTGTGAAAGAACTTACAGCAAAATCAGATCAGCTTAAAACTAAATTGATTATTGCTCCGGCAGGTACTGATGTTGCAATGAATCCGGGATCACAAAGCAATAAGCCCGAACAGTCATCTTCAAAAACATTAAAACAAAATGAAAAGCAAAATGCTACAGAACAAGGTGTAGGCACTGCGAATTCAAATTTAGACAAAGACAAAATTGATTCGCCTGAAACTGCCGGCAATAACGGCAGGTCAGATAAGCAAATGCCGTTAGCAAAAAAGGAGCCAGTTGGTAAATCAGAAAAGTCTGAAACGGATACAACTGAAGTTGCAGTAGAAAAAAATACTCCGGCACAAACAGAACAAACGCAGGGTGCAAATACAACAGTTCCGCTTCCAATCTATCCTGCGGCAACACCGGCCGGAAGTGTTCAGCCTTCATCTTCAACAACAGAATCAAAAAACACTACAGAGAATGCCGGAATTGCGCAGTCAGGTTCAACAGTAGTTCCTGAAATAGAAATTTCCGATGCAGCCACATTCTCATTTGGAAAGGGAGATGCTTACTCCGCTGCCAATCCGATTCCTATTGATCCAGTACTTCCGGAAGGACTTGTATTTAAAGTTCAGATCGGCGCATTCCGCAAACCGCTTCCTGACAATACTTTTAAAAACCTGCAGCCACTGAGTGGAGAGACTACCCGTCCGGGCTGGATACGTTATTGCCTTGGATTATTCAGAACATTTGAACCCGCCAACCTCTTGAAAAAAGAGGTGCGCAGTATGGGATACAAGGATGCATTTGTTGTTGCTTATTATAATGGGAAACGAATTCCTTTGTATGATGCTTATGCTTTGATAAGCAAAGCCAATGCAGAGGTTAAAAAAATCTACTCATCAGTTTCTGAAAAGGAATTCAATCAGCTTGCAAAGTTTGAGATCAGAAAATCAGTTGCCGAAATAGAACAAGATGCTGATGCAAAAGCATTTTATGGTACTACAGAGAGAATTTCATCTGACCTCGTTGAATATGCCGTGCAGGTGGGAGTATACAGATCAGCACGTATTCCATCAGCCCTGAGTACACTGCTGCCGTTAAATACAGACCAGATGAAATCTGGATTGTTCCGCTTCACCACAGGACGATTTGATAACCGAGTATCTGCTGATTCAATGAAACGCATTGCAATCACAAACGGTGTGAAGGATGCATTTGTCGTTATTTATAAAGGAGGGATGAAAGCAAGCGCTGCTGACATACTGAAAATACAATCATCATCCAAAACGGCATCTAAAGTTGTAGCTTCTTCAACTATTACTACTGCAGCTTCCGGAGAAATTGCAGTTCCAAATGATAATATTGGCGCAGGAGATGTCGTATTCAAAGTGCAGATCGGCGCCTTTAAAGAGAATGTTCCAATGAACACAGTAACCTCATTTCTGGAGATCGCTGATAAAGGCATCAGTCGTGAAACCGATTCCCGCGGGCTGAATATTTTTTATGCAGGTACATATAAAAACTACAATGAAGTGGTTGCTGCAAGGGCTGAAATCGTTTCAAAAGGCATAAAAGATGCATTTATTGTAGCTTTTGTGAAGGGCAAACGGACCTCTGTCACCGAAGCATTGAAGGACTTGAACGGTAAGTAAATTCGGTTTACTTTTGTAGTCTTAAAAAGTCACAAAAGAATGTTCCAGAATTCAGACGAAGATATTTTAGATTCCCCGGTAATCAATGAAGAGATCGTTGAGGCGCGGTTAAGAAACCTTGTTTTATACAACGATGACCACAATACTTTTGAATTTGTGATTGAATCATTGATACAAGTGTGCAATCATGAGCCATTACAGGCCGAACAATGCACCTACATCGTGCATTACAATGGCAAGTGTTCTGTTAAAAATGGTTCTTACCTGGACCTCAATCCGATGAGGGTTGCGCTTTGCGACCGCGGTTTATCTGCAGTAATCGAATAACCTTTTGTTTTTTCCTGTTTCTTTGCAGAATGACTTCAATAGGAGCCATTAAGCGTAAAGAACTTTTCCCCTTTTTAAATAATCAATCATGAAATTTAAATTCCTGTCGGCATTATCAATTGTATTAATTATCAGTGCCTGTTCCAAAGTCCCTATCAGCAAACGAAGCCAGATGAACCTGCTTCCTGAGAGTGAAATGATCTCTATGTCGCTCAGCAGCTATGGTGATTTTCTCAAAAAGAATCCGCCTGTCACAACCGGCAGTGATGCTATGATGGTTAAGAACGTTGGAGCTAAAATTCAAAATGCTGTAACGCAATACATGAATAAGAACAAATTAAGCGACAGAATAAAAGGATACAAATGGGAGTATAACCTCGTTAACAATAATGAAGTTAATGCATGGTGCATGCCGGGCGGAAAAGTAGTGGTCTATTCAGGATTGCTGCCTGTTACACAAAACGAACAGTCTCTTGCCATCGTCATGGGACATGAAATTGCCCATGCCATTGCAAGGCACGGAAATGAAAGGATGAGCCAGTCGCTTCTTGTAGCGGCCGTAGGTATTGGATTAGATCTATATATGCAGCAAAAGCCCGAGCAGACAAGGAATATCTTTATGGGATTGTATGGTATCAGTGCCACAGGAACAATGCTGGCCTTTTCACGAAATCAGGAAACAGAAGCTGATAAACTGGGGCTGGTGTTTGCCGCCATGGCAGGTTATGATCCGCACGTAGCAATCGGTTTCTGGGAGCGCATGGCAGCTAAAAGTCATTCCGGCGCTACAGGCGGAGTTGACTATTACATAAAGAAATACACAAGCACCCATCCGCCCGACGATGTCCGGATCAGGGATTTAAAGGCATATATGCCGGAGGCGATGAAATATTATATGCCGAAGTAATTCGATTTGTTTAGACGATAATTCGTCTATATTTGCAGCCCGAATTTTTTCGGAATGGCCCCGTAGCTTAACTGAATAGAGTATCTGACTACGGATCAGAAGGTTGGGGGTTTGAATCCCTCCGGGGTCACGGATAAATGAAAACCTGTCTAGCCTTAAGCTAGACAGGTTTTTTTATTTTTGAAGCCAATCCAAGCTTGCTTGAGATTGAGCGAAAAAAAAAAACCAAGTTTTGCAAAGCAAAACATGGTTTTCATTTTGACTCCTGATTAGGAGGTATCAACGAAGTTAATTCCTCCGGGGTCACGGATAAATGAAAATCCATCTTGCCTTATGCGAGATGTTTTTTTTGTTTTGGAACCAATGCAGACTTGACTGCAAAGTGGCGGAATAAAAACATGATTAACACTGATTATTTTTAATCTGTGAATCTGTGGCCATATTTCTTTGTTTACAGAAATAGTTTTTTGTCAAAAGTGTGTTTCCCCGGATTTGAAATCAAAATTTGGTTTTCTGCAATTGCCGGCAAAACATAAATGCGTAACTTCGTATCTCAATTATTAATTAAAAAATAACCCAAATTATCATGTTTGAAAACTTATTAAATCTCGTAAAGGAAAATGCCGGTGATGCAATCATCAATAACCCGGCAATTCCAAATCAGCATAATGACGAAGCCATCAAAACTGCCACTACAGGTATTATGGACCATTTAAAAGGTCTGACATCAGGAGGAGGCGTTGAATAGATCATGAATCTTTTCAAAGGAGGAAACATGATGAATAATCCTGAGGTTGCCAAAATCAGCAGCAGTGTCGCTTCAACACTTGCATCAAAATTTGGCATTGACCAGGCGCAGGCAAGAAGTATTGTAGAGAAATTAATTCCAACAGTAATGAGCCAATTGGCATCAAAGACAAATGATCCGAAGGACAGCAGTTTCACGCTGGAAGGCATTGCCGGTTCGCTTACCAAAGGAATGCCGGGCGGCATAGGAGGTCTCGGCGAAAAAATCGGAGCGCTTTTCGGTAAATAAACAATGTGCTTTAGTAAAGCTTCAGGGGGAATATTCTCCCTGTTATTTATTCATTCATAAACTAATATGTCAGCAGATAAATTCAAAGAAGAAATTCAAATTGCTTATTCCTTCGCCGGAAAAAGTATTTTATTGGGAGGACCGGTTTACGATAAGCAATCTGTAAAAGGACTGTCGGTGAAAATGCCATTGGCTACTGTTAATAGGCATGGCCTGATAGCCGGAGCTACAGGTACAGGTAAAACAAAATCTATTCAGCGCTTTGCAGAGGCATTGAGTGAACAGGGCGTAAATGTTTTGCTGATGGATATCAAAGGTGATATCAGCGGCATTTCAAAAGCAGGAACTGAAAACCCTAAGATCAAGGAGCGCATGGATTTAATTGGAATTCCGTGGACGCCGCGGGAGTATCCGACTGAATTGATGACAATTTCAAATGAAAAAGGTCTGAGGTTAAGAGCGACGGTTAGCGAATTCGGTCCATTGCTTTTTTCAAAGATTCTTGAGCTCAATGAAAACCAGGAAGGCGCTGTAGCCATCATCTTCAAATATTGTGATGATAAAAAAATGCCGCTGCTTGACATCAGGGATTTCAGGGCGGCGCTTCAGCACCTTGCCGGTGGAGAAGGGAAAAAGGAAATAGAAAAAAACTACGGTGCAATTTCACCGGCATCTTCAGGCGTCATCATGCGCAAACTGCTGGAGCTGGAACAGCAGGGAGGAGATAAATTTTTCGGAGAAAAATCTTTTGAAGTTGAAGACCTCCTGCAGAAAGACAGCGCAGGGAATGCTTACATTAATATTCTTCGTCTGACAGATATACAAGACAGACCCAAACTCTTTTCAACGTTCATGCTTTGCCTGCTTGCTGAGATCTACAGCAAATTCCCTGAGACCGGCGACAAGGCCGAACCCAAACTGGTGATCTTCATTGATGAGGCGCACCTGATATTTAAAGAAGCCAGCAAGGCATTGATGCAACAGCTTGAAACAATCATCAAACTGATCAGAAGTAAAGGAGTTGGAATCTATTTCTGCACCCAGGCACCAACTGATATTCCTGATATCATCTTAAGTCAGCTGGGAACAAAAATCCAGCATGCGCTTAGGGCATTCACAGCAAAAGACAGAAAAGACATCAGGCTTGTAGCCGAAAATTTTCCGTTTACGGATCATTATAAAACAGATGAACTGATAACAGAACTCGGAATAGGCGAGGCGCTTGTAACGGTGCTCAATGAAAAAGGAATTCCTACACCGCTTGTTCATACTATGATGTGTGCACCAAATTCAAGGATGGATATTTTGACTCCTGCTGAGCAAGAGGAAAAGATTTTATCTTCAAGAATTGCGCGTGAGTATAATGAGGTGATTGACAGGGACAGTGCTTATGAAATACTCAACGGGAAAATTTCAGGATCTGTCGAAGATAAGGGTACTGACGCAGTTCATGAAGTATCGGTTCAGGAAGAGAAATCCTCATGTATTGGAGACACTATTAAATCAATAGCCAATAGCAGCGTTGGTAAAACGATATTGCGTGAAGTTACCCGGGGAATTTTCGGAGTGCTGATCGGCAAGGCGCCAAGGAGGACTTCGACAAGAAGATCAGGCGGATTCTTTTCTTGAAGTTATAACTTTCATTGTTACATGAAA
>JAPLDB010000137.1 GCA_026391975.1 Bacteroidota bacterium
GTGATCAAGCAGGTAGTTGAAAAGATCCGTATTCTTGAAGATGAGAAAAGGACAGCCAAACTTCAGGTGACAGATACGAATACTGCAGTTGTTTCATTAAATAAGGAGATTGGCATTCAACGGATGAATCTCATCAACAGTATTGATAATGCAAAGGCCGCAACATCTGATAAGATCAAAAACATTGAGGACAGGATCAATGACATTGAAGGTGATTTTCTAACCCTGCCTTCCAAAGAAGCTGAACTGGCGCGGCTTTCCCGCATGTATGATATAAACCAGAAATTTTATTCTTTATTGATTGAGAAAAGAGTTGAATTTGAAATTACCAAGGCAGGTATCATTTCGAACAATATTATATTGGAAAAAGCGATGGTTACCCAGGAACCCGTTTCACCAAACCGTAAGCTGGTTTTTGCAGGTACAATTCTTATTGGATTTATAATCAGCTTTATTATAATTTTTACAAAGTACCTGTTCTACAATGAAATTACATCACTCGATGAAATAAATTCCTATACCGATGCAGCGCTGTTGGGGATTATTCCAAAGTACAAAAGCGAAATTCCTGTTTCGCAGTTGCTTGTAGACAAGAATCCCAAGTCGGCAATCTCAGAATCATTCCGTTCGCTTCGTACCAATCTTCAGTTTATCAGCAATGAGCCCGGGCCAAAAGTAATTGGTATTACTTCTACCATTTCAGGAGAAGGAAAAACGTTCGTTGCAATCAACCTGGCAGGTGTCATTGCATTTTCTGAAAAACGTGTTGTCATTATTGACCTTGACATGAGAAAGCCGAAAATCCATTTGGGATTTAACGTTGAGAATATTCGGGGAATGAGCACCATTCTCATTGGTAAAGATCAGACAGAAGATTGTATCAATCACAGCAACCTGAAGAACCTCGACTTTATTACTGCCGGTCCGATTCCTCCCAATCCGTCAGAACTGATTCTGAGCGCAAGAATGAGTGAACTGCTGGATTATCTGCGTGCACGATACGATATCATTATCGTGGATACACCACCGGTGGGAATCGTGACTGATGGAGTCAATATCATTCAGAATGCCGATTACCCGATTTACATCGTACGTGCCCTTTTCTCTAAACGGATGTTTATTCAGAATGTAAATCACCTGATGTCTGAAAGCAAAATTCATAAACTATCGATCGTATTGAATGGGGTAGAGATGTCAAGATTTAAATATGGCTATGGCTATGGTTACGGATACGGCTATGGTTATGGGTATGGTTATGGTTATTATGATGAGGAAAAACGAAAAGTTCCAACGCGTTTTGAAAAACTGAAGTTGATATTTAAAAAGACCTGAACAAAGCTATAACATGAAAATTCGCCACCTTGATATGGAGGGGTTATTGCTGATTGAGCCGGATGTTTATGCTGACAACCGCGGATATTTCATTGAGCTTTTTAATGAAAATATATTCTCCGGATTGAACCTTCCTGATAAGTTCTGTCAGGACAATCTTTCAGTAAATAAAAAAAATGTCATCCGTGGTCTTCATTTTCAGGATAAACCATTTGCGCAGGGGAAATTAGTGCGTGTAATCAAAGGAGCAGTACTTGATGTTGCGGTTGATCTCAGAGAAGATTCTCCCTCCTTCGGGAAACACTTTTCAGTATTGCTTTCTGAATCGAATAATCACATGCTATGGATACCCCCAGGATTTGCGCATGGCTTTGCTGTGATTGAAGATCAAACGGTTTTTCATTATAAGTGTACTGCCTACTATAATAAGGTCGCTGAAAGCGGGATCCGCTTTGATGATGCTGATCTTGCAATTAACTGGAATATTTCAGATCCCATTGTTTCAGAAAAAGACAAGGAATTAATAACATTTGCCGATTATAAAAGGAAAGCCGGCATCAGTTCTTCCATCGTTTAACAATGTTTTCAAACAATCAATATTTTTCCCTGGTCTTTGGCGCATTCTTTTTGCTCTCCATTATCTTTTCTCTTCTTATCAATAGGTTATTCCTGAATTTTGTGAAAACCCTTGGTATCAGAAACCAGAATGATACAATGATCCGCTGGAGTTCTCAGGCAAAACCTGCTGTTGGAGGCTTTTCTTTTTATATCATTTACCTGCTTGCCATTGTCAGCTTCTCTATTTTTTTTGACAGCAACAAAGTATTTTTAAATAAAGAGTTCATAGGCATTCTGCTTGCCACAATGCTTGGCTTTTTATTGGGACTTACCGATGACGCTTACAATACAAAACCGATCCTTAAACTCGCTGCACAGATTACCTGTGGAGTGATCCTGATGATCACAGGAACAACTATTAATGTTTCTTCCAGCGCAACATTTAATTCTGTAGCTACCGTTTTCTGGGTGGTAGGTATTATGAATTCACTTAATATGCTTGATAACATGGATGGCATTACAAGCACGGTTTCTGTTTCAATTCTTCTCTCGGCTTTATCGGTGATGATTATACATCATGATTATGAAAGTGTTTATTTTATGTCAATGACAGGAGTTATGGCTGCCATTCTGGGATTTCTTTATTACAACTGGAATCCTTCCAAAATGTACATGGGTGATACAGGCTCACAGTTCCTGGGTGTATTTCTTGCAGCAATGGGAATTAAATTCCTCTGGAATGCTGAACCACCGTCAGGCGATTTTATCAGCGCCCGCAACATATTGTTGCCAGTCATTGTTTTTATCATGCCGATCATTGATACAACTACGGTTGTCATTAACCGTATGATGAAGGGGAAATCACCTTTCGTAGGAGGAAAAGACCATACCACTCATGCACTGGCGTATCTTGGTTTCAGCGACAGACAAGTGGCACTGGTATTCTGGGCCATCACTTTTATTTCATTGATCCTCGTATTGATCATTGAACGCTATCTCGTGGACTGGAATCATTTTTATTCAATGCTTTTTGCTGCTTATATCGCCGTTATGTTTTCAGTATTCTATTTTGCCAGCAAAGCACACGTCAAGGATTGATTTTTCATTTCCCTTAGAGGTTTGGGTATTAATTTCAATAGAAAATATTCATTTAATGGAAGACTTCAAGAAAAAACTAACAATACTCATCTTGCTTATTTTAGGAATATTCCTTGTTGCATTTTTTACTTAGAAGTTTGATGCCTGCCCGGATGGTTGAAATTGAAAGATTATCCCGGCGATTTTTTGAAAGTCCTGAGAATTAAAATTACTCCCATCGGAAAAAATGGGGGTTATCAAAAAAACTACAAGATACCTTCTCTTATCAGGTCATGAAGGTGAACAATCCCGACATATTTTTTCTTATCAGTAATGAGTAGTTGTGATATGTTGTATTGCTTCATTAAAGACAAAGCATCCACTGCCATTGTGGTTTTATCAGTTCGCTTTGGGTTTTTTGTCATGATGTCACGGGCCTTGAGTCCTTCAATGGTTTTCTTATCCATCAGCATTCTCCTTAAATCACCATCCGTGATTACACCGGTTAATTTTCCCTTATCTATTACGGCAGCAGCACCAAGTCGGTTCGAAGAAATTTCTACGATAACTTTCCTGACGTCATCATCAATGGAAACTTTAGGTGATGCATTGTTCGGGTAAATATCGCTTACTTTTAGGTATAATTTTTTACCAAGCGCTCCACCGGGATGATATTTTGCAAAATCTTCCTTGGTGAATCCATGCTGGTCGAGAAGGCATACTGCCAGCGCATCGCCAAGGGCTAATTGCGCGGTACTGCTGCTGGTTGGCGCCAGGTTGTTCGGGCAGGCTTCTTTCGCAACATAAGTATTGAGCAGGTAATCAGCATTCTTTGCCAGAAAAGACGCAGGATTGCCGGTCATGGCAATCAATTTGTTACCCCAGCTTTTCAGCAAAGGGACCAGTACTTTGATTTCCGGAGTATCACCGCTTTTTGAAATACAGATGATAATGTCATCATTTTGGATAATTCCCAGGTCGCCATGTATTGCATCGGCTGCATGCATGAAAACCGAGGGTGTACCGGTACTATTAAAGGTAGCCACCATTTTTTGCGCGATGATGGCACTTTTTCCAATTCCGCTCACAATGAGCCGTCCTTTCGATTTGCAGATGATCTTTACAATATCTGAAAATGAATCGTTAAGGAAATGTTTTAGTCCACTAATTGATTCACTCTCAATGGTGAGGGTTCTTTTAGCAAGGAGCAGGATTTGACGCGATGTTTTAGCCACAAAAATTATTTTTGAAATTCATGTAAATTATCCTTTGTGTTTTGACAAAATTATTTATTTTAGCTGAAAATTATCACGGGGGGAGATATTTTATACCCTGAACAGGCAAACACTTCTTTTTGGCATAACTTGCTTTTGAGGAAAGGATGATACTGCGAAGGTAAACGTTAATTATTAAGAGTTATTTACTAAGAATGGGAACAATCACTGAAGAACTTTCAATAAAAGGGTCTCTTCGAAAATTTTTCGGTTTCGACAAGTTCAAAGGCGAACAGGAAGCAATTATTAAGAATGTCCTCGCCGGGAAAGACACTTTTGTAATCATGCCAACCGGTGGCGGCAAAAGCATGTGCTACCAGTTGCCATCATTAATGATGGAAGGAACAGCTATCGTGGTATCACCATTGATCGCACTGATGAAAAATCAGGTTGATGCCATGCGGGGATTTAATTCAGATGATGGCATTGCGCACTTTTTAAATTCATCATTGACCAAACAGGAGATGATAGACGTGCGCAGCGACATTAAAGCTGGCAAAACAAAACTATTATATGTGGCTCCGGAGTCACTTACCAAAGAGGAAAATGTTGAATTTTTCAAAGGGGTAAACCTCTCGTTTTTCGCTATAGATGAAGCGCATTGTATTTCAGAATGGGGCCACGACTTCCGCCCTGAATACCGTCGGTTGAGACCCATCATGGAAGCAATTGGAAAACGAATCCCGATCATAGCACTCACTGCTACTGCAACGCCCAAGGTGCAAACGGATATCATGAAGAACCTCGACATGACAGAGGCGGGATTATTCAAAGCGTCGTTCAACCGCGCAAACTTGTACTATGAAGTGCGCCCGAAAGTAGATGCCATCAGGGAGATCATCAAGTTTGTAAAACAGAATGCCGGCAAAAGCGGAATCATATATTGCCTCAGCCGGAAGAAGGTAGAAGAAGTTGCTGAATCGCTAAATGTAAATGGAATCCGCGCGCTTCCTTACCATGCAGGACTGGAAGCACCCGTACGTGCTGCTACACAGGATAAGTTCCTTATGGAAGAGATTGAAGTAATCGTTGCGACGATTGCTTTCGGAATGGGTATTGACAAACCGGATGTGCGATTTGTGATTCACCATGACATACCAAAATCACTCGAAGGGTATTATCAGGAAACAGGTCGAAGCGGACGCGATGGCCGCGAAGGTAAGTGCGTCTGTTTTTACAGTTATAAAGATATTGAGAAGCTGGAAAAATTTATGAAAGGCAAGCCCGTTGCTGAACAGGAAGTGGGCAAACAGCTCATTCTTGAAACTGTTGGCTTTGCCGAGACCAGCGTATGCCGTAGGCGGGTTTTGTTAAATTACTTCGGCGAGAAATACGACAAGGAAAATTGCGGAAGCTGTGACAATTGCCTGCATCCGAAGAAAAAAATTGATGGTCAGGAAGAAGTTCTTTCTGTTCTTGAAACAGTGAAGGCTGTGAAAGAAAAATTTGCCGGCGACCATATCATGAATGTGATCATGGGTAAAGCGGAAAATGCAGTCAAACTGCATCAGCACGATCAGCTGGAAGTATTTGGCGAAGGGCATGACAAAGACGAAAAACTTTGGACTGCAATCGTGCGCCAGGCGCTGCTTGAAGGGCTCTTGCAAAAAGAGATTGAAACCTACGGTACACTGAAGTTGACAGAAAAGGGAAAAGCTTTCATCAAAAAGCCATATCCGGTAATGGTTGTTGAAGACAATGAATTCAACAATACCGAAAGCGATGATGATGAAGAATACGGCGGTGGTGCTTCTGCCGATCCCGAACTCTTTGCGGCATTAAAGGACCTTCGTAAAAAGATCGCCAAACAACGCAACGTTCCTCCGTTTGTTGTCTTCCAGGATCCTTCTCTCGAAGAAATGAGCATCCAGTATCCGATCACCACTGAAGAACTGAAAAACATTAGCGGTGTAGGAGGAGGGAAGGCACTCAAATTCGGAAAGCCATTCCTCGACCTTATCAGTAAGTACGTGGAGGAAAATGAAATTGAGCGACCCATGGATATGGTCGTCAAGAGTATCGTGAACAAGTCGACCATCAAAGTTTACATCATCCAGAATATTGACAGGAAAATTGCACTCAATGATATGTCCAAGTCCAAAGGCATGAAGATGGGAGAGTTGCTTACCGAGATTGAATCCATCGTTGGTTCAGGAACCAAAATTGATATCAACTACTATATCAATGAAGTGATTGATGAAGACCGGCAAGCTGATATTTTCAACTACTTCAAAACGGCTGAAACTGATTCTGCTGAAGATGCGCTTCAGGAGCTCGGCGAAAACGATTATACCCTCGACGAGATACGCATGATGCGGATCAAGTTTATGAGTGAATTGGGAAATTAATATATTACGTTTAAAGGATAACTGAAAACCCCGTCAAGCCTTAGGCTTGCCGGGGTTTTTTTTACGAAGCTGATTTGAATTACCACATCTTACTAGTCAGAGCAATTCTGCATCGTAACTTGAATTTTTGATAGATCAAACCCTTGTTCTCCCAGCCTTAATGTAATCTTCTGAAATAACTCCTTACTTATTTTAGGCGTCCTGGAAAGTATCCACAAATATTTTTTGTTCGGGTGACTTACAACTGCATAACTGTAGTCATCTGCCAGGTCTATTATCCAGTATTTTCCTGTGAAAGGCCAAAAAAATTGAACTTTAAGTTTTGCATTGCCTGAATTTTTTTGAACAAACGCTTTGCCTCTTATGTATGATTCCTTTCCCCCGGAGCTATCTCTTCTGCATCTGTTCATTACGATTACATATCCCTTATCAGTGTAAGTGTATTCTGCGCTTGTACATCGACATCCCTTTTGAAATCGCTGAGGATAAGAAGCAATCTCAAACCACTTACCTGAATATTTTTGCAGATCTACAGAGGGAACTGTCTTTAATGGCTGTGCATTGGAAAACCCGGTCTGAAGAAAGAAAAAGGGCATGAAAGTATGGAGAAATCGAAAAAATGATTTTTTTAGTTGCATTGAATCTTTATTATTCCCTTACCATTTTTTTTACAATTCTTTTCCCGTCGGAGATTACTTCGAGTAAATATATTCCAGGGGAAAGTTCTTCTTTTAAATCAACTTCAAGCTGTTCATTTGCTTTCAGAACTGAAGTAGGAAGAAGAAAAATTTTTCGGCCGTCCGTCATATACATTGACATGCTTATTGAGCGATTCACCTGCATATTATTTTGAAGGTAGATCTTTCCTGTAAATGGATTAGGATGAAAGTTAATTCCAATATAATCAGAAAACTCACTAATATTGGTCGTATTGCAAAGCAAGCATGTTTTCTGAAATACAATACTTGTGTCCACTGATATCAGTGAATCGAACAAAGATCCGGCGATACAATCATTCTTCAGTTCATATTTTAACCATGGCAGGAGGTAGCTGTTAATTGTAATATGCTGCTGTGCCCTGGTAATTGCAGGTGCAGGTGTGCAGGTTGCTTCTCCAAAGTTGCAGAAAAAATTATTGTCGGCCATCTGGCAATGACTCCCGCCATTTATACTGATGAAAGTCTTACAACTACTCTGTAAGGAATCATACATCGGAATTTGGTTGGCGGGTGGAGGTGTAACACAATCGTTACCGCCTGCAATGATTAAACTTGGAATCGACAAACCTGCAGCCGCCTGAATAGCTGATGGATTTGTTTCAGCCGGAGCCAAAGTCACCAGTGTTTTTACAACTGTATTTTGTTCAGCTCCCAGAAAGGCGGCACCACCACCCATACTGTGCCCCATTACGCAATTCATCGTATCTACCCTATTAAAGAATATAGAAGTACTGTCCTGTGATAGGGCTGCAATAGCAGAGATGATATATGTTATGTCTTTGCCAAAATCAGAATGTGATGGACTCAGTGAGCCTTCAGTAGTTGGAAATGCAATGATGAATCCTTCAGGAACTACAGCATCCCGGATGTTTTGATAAGCATCCCAGCTCATTACAAACCCATGTCCGAAACTTAGCAAAGGAAAATGATCGGTATTGGCAGTTGTGACAGGTACATTGTTCCCGGCCATATCAGCAGGGTAGTATATTTCAGTAGGAATGCTTCTGCCATTGCGGGACGTATCGGTAAAACTGATTGTTGTATGCCCGATCTGGAAAGGTTGAGCAGAAACAGACATTGATAAAAGCAAGCTACAAGCGATATAGAAGGATTTTTTCATTTTTCAATAATTTAACTTGCAAGATTTACTGAAGATATCAGCAATGCAAGGTGGTTCCGGTCATAAAAAGATTTCCTGTGAAATCACCGGCTCGGAGACTAACAGTTATTGAACGAATTTTGTTTTCATAAACCATTCTTCGTACTGAAAAATATTTTTTCAGCGCGGGATCCTAAAAGTTTAGAGTAATAAATGTTACTTCGTATTATTTCTCAGTGATGAAGCGGGTGATTTTTTTGGCAGGAGCTTCAGTTGCGACCCGGAAGTAATTTTGTTGACGTTGGTTGCCTTCATGCTCTTCCCTCCGTTTTTGGTACAAAGCATTTCGCGTCCGAAACCATAGCCCTCAGGACAAATGTACTTTCCGATCTCAAATCCTTTCTTGTCTTTTTCGACAATAACAGGATGTGCAAGCGCTGCAGGATCATGACGAACTCCTGTTACCTGCCAGCTTACTTTAATATTGGGCTTATCAGTCTTAATGCTGAAATGGTTGTCTGCGATTTCGCCTGAAACAATTGCCTGCGAAAATTGACCAATAGCTGTTAGCTGGTACTTGAAATCTTTGTTTAAAGCGGAAAAGTATTCTGGCAATTGAATGGTTGCATCCCCGTTTAGATCAGTAGTGATATTCCCGTTGTAGATATTCATCATGTCAGGACTTTCAACACTTGAGTGGTATAAAAATTTGTTAGAAGGATCCAGTGGATGGTCGATACGGAAAGTCTTGGTTGCACCACCCACATTTCCGGTGGCCTCTATATCGCCGTCAAAATGCCCGGCAACAGAGTTAGCAGAAAATGCATTTCCCCATATAGCCCATGGAACACCGCCGGTACCATCTGACTCGCCATAAACTCCATTGCCATCATCAGCAGCTGATATGCCGACAACACCATAGCTGGCGATTCCTGCACCGTCAGCCTCTCCAAAAACACCGATACCTTGTGTTGCAGAAAATGAAATGGCTTCAACACCAACGCTGTTGGCACTCAATGCAAATAATGCAATACTTGTATCTGCATCTGCCCAAACTGCCGGTGCACCCAATGGACCGAAACCGGATCCATTTCCCTGTTGGCCCCGCAGTGCATAGCTGCCCAGTGAAAATCCAATAACTGCAGTATTTGTAGCACTTTCAAAACGTGCAGCCGAGCCGGAACCACTGCCATTGTAATTTCCGTAAATACCATACCCTTCAAGTGATCCTGAATACATTCCACTTGTTCCCATGCCTGCTCCATCCTGCTTTATGCCGGCTACACCATCTCCGTTTCCTGTAATAGAGAATCCAATCACTCCGCTTCCTGCACCTGTGCCATTGTATTCACCTTGTAAGGCACCAAAATTTGATGTGCCTGATGGGGTAAGGCCATATACGCTTATACCATTGGCATTTTCAACGTGTAATTTTTCTGTCCCAACGGCTGTTGTTGATCCAATGCCGACAAAACTGCCGTTGTCGAAAACCTGAGAGTTGCCTCCCACTGTCGCTGACGTAAATTTAACCACATAGTTTGTTGTTCCATTGATGTTCGCTGATCCCGGAGGGCCCTGAATACCTTGTGCTCCGTCATTTCCCGGAGGACCCTGGATTCCCTGCGGGCCCTGGTTTCCGGAAGCAGCAAACAATGCATATGGGACACTCAGCAATTGGGAAGTACCCATGTCTGCATATCCTGCCCCAAGATCAAGTTCTACCTGTAAATATTTTGCATTCAGCGACCAGTCAATCGTGCTGAAATTTCCGGTTACAACGGTGCCGGTTCCAACGTTGGCTGTAAACAATCCAAATTGATTGGTAGTAATACTTTGTGTTTCCTGGTAAAGGATCGTGCCGGATGCATTTACATCATGTATTGTGTAACGTACCGAAGCAGATTGACTTGACAAAATAGTTCCGCCGGCATCACGGGCAACTGCCTGGTAGTTGAGCGCCTGAGGTGCCTGGGCTGAAGTATAATTGGTATCCAGGATTAACAAAACTGCGATGGTAAAGAAAGAAATTGACAGGCCTTTTCCAGTAAGGAGTAAGTTGATTTTTTTCATGATGTTGTTTGGTTGAAAATAAAATTTCCTGAAATGTATATAGGATTTTACAAATTGACAAATTCAATTAACTATTGGCTAAGATAGTCCGGGACAATTTAGCCGTCTGATTGCAAGATAAAGGAGATGTTAAATGTAAAATATTTTCTCACCAATAATCGTTACAAGATCGCCAGTCTGAACCCACTTCCCTTTCTCAGAGGCAGGGACATAACAATTGACAGTCAGGTGATAGGAATGTCCGTACTCTTTCAGTCGTGACCATGATGGGAGGCTTTCAGAACGATGCCTTGCAAATGTTTTTGGAAATGCATGAATGATTTCTCCGGTCTCAGGATGCCGCGTAGGGACAACACACCTTGCCCGCGGGCTCATTCCGTATATGGTAACGTCGCCAACTTTAAATTCGACTCCAGTTCCTTCTTTGGAGAATAAATGATCCTCCCAAAATGCAGGCACATTTTCAATCTCCAATGTGGCTCTGAATCGTTGTCTTGTTTCTTCGAGACTCATGCCCGGATACCAGGCTGCAACAGATTGAAGGCTTGAAGCTGCAAGAACTGTAACCCCTGCGATATCTGGTATATCCATAAATCTCCCTGCGTTGTTCTGCTGAAGAATGATAGGAGTGCTGAAAAAATCAGACAGATAAGAATGCAAAGCAGATTTTTCATTCTCCAAATGAAACTGATTCCATTTATTTTCATCCTGATGCCGGAATGAAATCATGCCGGTTTCGAAATCGACAGTAGAGCGTAGTTTATGAATTAATGGGTTTGACTTTCCGATGATGAAATTCCCCTCTTTGTCACTCATTGCAAATTCTCGGTCATGCAACAGACAACCTCCATCACTTATCATTGCTTTTTGCAGCACCATTCCATCCAGTGACTTAACCGGGTAAATGGTAATTCTGCTGAGAACAGGTTCTTCTTTCATGGATGCAATTTAGTTTAATTGAAAGAATTCCTAGTCTCGCCTTGTGAGAGGCGGGTTATTCATTTACCGGGGAGCCGAATTCAAAAATAATTTCCTTGGATAGGCATAATCCGGATTGAACAGGAATTCCTTGTCGGTGAGGGTTAATAAGAAAGCTGTGAGATCGACCTTTTCATTTGAGGAAAAAATAACAGGCGTTTGTAATTGCGGTGAAAGTGTTTTGCTTCGCTCAATACCCTCGGTGTAATGTTTCAGAACATCAGATAGGTGCTTAAACCTGCCATCATGCATATAAGGGTAGGAGAACTCAATATTTCTGAGTGAAGGAACTTTGAATTTCAATGAGTCCTTTGCGTGGTGAGTTATCTTCATTCTTCCGAAATCATTGAGCATAGTGTCAACAGGCAACCCGTTATTTTCAAATTGATAATTTGTGAAAAGTGGTTCCGCATGACATGAAGAACACTCTTTCTTAAATAGCCGATACCCGTTTTCTTCCTGCTCGGTAAATACTTTTTGTTTGCGCATCACGCTGTCATACCTGGAATTGGAACTGACAATGGTGAGCATGAATTGTGAGATTGCTTTCAACGTATGCTCCCCTGTAATGATTCTGTCGCCAAATGCCTTTAAAAATAAAGCAGGATAAATTTTTGAACGTTGCAGTTTAAGCACCACACTATCTATTCTGCTGTCCATTTCATCTTTGTTGCTGATTGGTGCCAGTGGCTGCATGTCGAGGTGATTGATGGCTCCATCCCACATAAAATTGTTTTGCCATGCAAGATTCATCAGGGCTGGCGCATTTCGTGTTCCAATCTTATTGTCTATCCCATGACTTAATGTATGGTCCACGTGAGCAAAAACAGTGTACTGCGAATGACAACTGTTGCATGAAATGGTGCTGTCTCTTGAAAGAATCGGGTCGTAAAACAATGCTCTTCCCAATTCCATTTTTTCAAGAGTCAAAGGGTTTTTTGAAAAGTCATACTTCGGTTCCGGCCACATATCCGGAACACTAAAATTTTTTTCATTGACTGCTTTGAATCCGCATATCACCAGGAACAAAAGGACAAGAAGTGCAGGTATTCTTTTCATTTCATAACACTAAAGGCTGATGCCGCCTTTTTGGATAGAAGATTTGCATCATTTCCAGGAGACATGATCTGATTTTCATTTCTTAGATCAACCTGACTTAAAAATTTTTCAAGATCAAAACTGATGAGAATATTTTCTTTTAAAGTACATGGTAAAGTAACTGTTTGGAATGAATTGTTTGGGAACTGATAACCGCCCAGGTGAAATTCAAACTCATTGTTCCGGGTTTTGCAAAGATTGCTTTTTCCTTCAAGCTTAAAATTGATGTATCCGTTTTGCCAGGTCCAGTACATTCCCTTCGTTGGGTCAAGATCGCCTCCCAATGCGCCTGAAACATTTGTAAGGCTGTCGATTCCTAAATGAAATTGAATGTTGTTAAAACTGCTTTGTACCGGTTTATTCAATCTGACGACCATTGAACTCTTGTCAGACATATCCATGAGATGAAAACTATTTTCTTCTTTCCATATGGTTTGCTCATTGTTACGGAATTCAATACCTGATATATAAAACTTCAGCGTTTCGAATGAAGCACTGTCGCCGGTCGTGATCTTATAGAAATTCCCGTTGGTGCCTATCTGACTATTTTCATATACAGGAATAAATGAAATTGAAGGAATGGCAGTAGTTTGTGCAGGAAGCAAAGTCGGTATAGAGAAAAAGGAAAGTA
>JAPLDB010000044.1 GCA_026391975.1 Bacteroidota bacterium
AAAAATGAGGGATTTTATATTAGAATTTTTGCGCGGAAAAAGGAGATGTTCATTAAAAATACTTTGATGACAATATCTTCCAATTGATTTTCGATTGGATGATTACTTTGAATAATGCTTATTTAGGAACGGTCAGAGAATATCTTTTAACTCTGCCAATGCTGCAATCTCATGCGTAATGATTTCCGAATGCCCAATCCTTTTCGGATTGAAATAGATTGCATCCCATCCGGCATTCTGTGCCCCTAAAACGTCCACTTCCAGTCCATCGCCAATCATTATGCACTCTTCCGCTTTTGTTTTTGCTGAATCTACAGCATAATAGAAAATATTTACATCAGGCTTTTTATAACCAACATGTTCGCTAATAATGATGTTCCTGAAAAATTTCCTGATCCCTGTGCCATCCAGTTTCACAAATTGTGCTTCATGAAATCCATTCGTGATGATATGCAGCACATACTTTTCATGCAAATATTCAAGGACCTCAAATGCATCCGGAAACAGATGATTCCTTTTGGGTGCAGCGCTGACATAATCATCAGACATTTGAGCGGATATTTTTTCTACGGCCTCTATCCCCAGATCCCAGAAGGTAAATTCAAAACGCTTATTCCGCAATGTATCCTTGTCAATTTTTCCAAGCCGGTATTGCTCCCACATCATGGCATTGCGCTCCTGGTATTTGCCGATGAAATGTTCAGGTGATTTGATGCCAAGATCTGCCAGTTTGTATTTTTCATACAGCTCATACAAAGTCTCAGAGGAGTTTCTGTCAAAATCCCAGAGGGTATTGTCCAGATCGAAAAAAATGTGACTGTATTTTTTCAAGTTGTTGGTTCCGATAATAGCTTACTTAACAATTTCAGGGATGTTGCGCACATGCGAGATCTCGAAGATGGAAGTAAGCAACAAGGACCAACATGTGATTGAAATGAGCATATACCAGAGAATTTTTTTATTATTTGATTCAAAGCGGGCCATGATAAATGTTCCGATTGGAATTGAAAAGATGATGGGAGTTAGGGCAGCAAGACCAATTAGGCCGTACCCCTGCCAGATTCTGATGATCCTCCTGTTACGGGAGGTAAAAAGTTTTTTCTTTGGATTGTTTTTTAATACATAATCATACCTGATTTCAATGGGGGCATCAACATCCACAACAAGATCGGAAAACATTGGATGATTTCTTTTGAAAACATGAAAATAGTAAGCCCTGATCTTTCTGTAAAGTTTTAAAATCCATTTGCTGAGATAGAGGAAAAACCAAACGCCCAACATACCTCCAAGGATTGCAAAAATATTTGTCTCAAAAAAAGTGAAATCGTAGTTCTCATTCAGGTAAACGAAAGAAGGCCCGAAAGCAAACTTCACGCTACTGATAAGAATTAACGATAATATTTTAAGAAACTGATCCAACTTGTTGTTGTGCTTTGGAAAGAGATAACAATATTATTGCCTTAAAGTTTGAGAAAAAACAAAAGCCTCAATTACATTTTTGTTCCGAAGGCGAGGTCGCCGGCATCCCCTAAGCCGGGAACAATGTATGCCTGTGCCGTGAGCTCCTCGTCAATCGCACCGGCCCAGATGGTAATGTTTGTTGAAAGATGGCTCTTCAGGTAGTTCACTCCTTGCATACTAGCCAGCGCACATACAATATGTGTATGCTTTGGAATTCCCCGTTCCAATAGCGCTTTATAAGTCATCACAATACTTGATCCTGTTGCCAGCATCGGGTCGCAGAGAATCAGTACCCTGTCGGCAAGGGAAGGACTTGATACGTATTCCAGTTTGATCTCGAAGCTCCCGTCTTTATGGTGTTTCCGGTACGCACTGATGAAAGCATTGTCTGCCTGATCAAAATAGTCAAGTATTCCTTCATGCAATGGTAAACCTGCGCGAAGAATGGTGCCTATTATTGGCTGTTCTTTCAGCACAGGTACTGATGCAATGCCAAGCGGCGTGGTAACATCTTTCAAAGTAAACTCACACATCTTGCTGATCTCATAAGCGAATATCTGCCCCATACGCTGCAGGTTTTTTCGGAAACGCATACGGTCCTTTTGGATTTCCACATCGCGGATTTCGCTAAGGTATTGGTTGATGATGGAGTTGTTATGACTGAGATTGTGAACCATGAATTTTTAACTTATTTACTTTAGCCAACGGATTGGCAATGGTAATTTATTTTTTCTGATTTGTAAATATACAATTTCCTTTGATCCAAAACTTTTGTAAAAACGCGCCAGTCCTGCATCCATGGAACCCTCAAAATCAAGGTTCATTGCTTCAGGTGAATGGGTTTTAATAAAATGATCTATGATTAAAGTCATGGCACCGGTTTCTTTGGCTTTTACCCCTGTAGCTGAAAAGAGAAAAATGTATTCTTTATTCGACCGGATGAAAATGGCTCCGGCTTCAAGTTTGTCATCCTGCTGGATCCCCAGTCTGGTGATCAGGTTCCCTTTGCTTCCTTCTGCAACTAGTTTAACAAGTGTAGCGTAGTCTTTTTCTTTCAGCGTCGCTAAGTCTTTTCCCCGATTCGATTTAAACAGGTTAATCAGCATTCCGGTCTCAAAATCGTTAACAATAGAAAGCGAATTTTGCTGAGCACGTTTTAGATTGCGTTTGAGGTTCTCAGAATAGTTTTTATAAATTGACTCGTATGGCCTGTTCAGATCAAGGTGATGTGTGAGCCGTTCGGAGATCTTAAAATCAGGAAGTGAAATTTTATTCTCATGGTTCAGCTGGATCTCTATGAGGCGAAAACTTTCAGGGATGGCGGAAATATATTTTTCAACCTTTGATGCAGTCATTGTTTCTCTGCCAAAAGCACCCAGTTGCTGAGTAAAGAAAGGCTGGTGCAAATAGCTCAACCCATATTTCTTCCGCGACGTAAGCGGAAAAACAGATTGGTATTCATCTTCAACCAGCGCCTGCCATCCCGGAGAAACAATATTGAGGTACCATGATTTTGCATACACCATCCCATTGTAACTGGCGTCAATGGTTGCATCCCACTTCTCAGGATCTATTTCCGAATGTGACAGGTATCTAATCATGAAACAACTGCCTTAACCATTTGGGAATACAGGTCTTTCCAGCCAACCCACGGTGAAATTTCACTCAGCGATTCATTGTGCCATAATGAAATAAATATTCCGTCTACCGCCTTTACTTCTGCAGCGAGGGATTTGATCATGTTCAAAGCTTCTTCGGGCCTTACTTTAAGGTAGTATCTGAATGTCGCATCCATGACGGCAAACGGATGAATGCGAAGTTTTGTTGTAACCTCACGATCGAGATCATAAAATAAAAATGGCGAACATGTGCTGGCCCTGAATCCTACATCACCGGCATGCCCCATAGTATAATCATCTGTAATGTCCTGGTCGATCAGGTTGCGGTATGTCGAAGGAAATTTCAACATCAGGAAATGTTGCCTTGTTTTTGTTACATCCCTGCGGATGATTTTTTTCAGGCGACTTTTTTCCTGTGCAATTTTTTCAGGTGATGAATTGGAGGCGTATGATGGATGAATGCCACACTCGTTGTAATCAGCAATGTATTTGATAAGTGACTGAAGTTTCTTGCTTGTCACCGGCACATTCTTGTCGTTTTCAGCATAATCGCCAAGCAGGAAAAAATAAAGACAAGTCAGGTTAAACTCCTGCTGAATTGAAAACAGTTGTGCATAAGTGTCATTAGGGTCATGCCTTTTTCCTGCCAGCACCAGAATGCGGTTCAGAAATGCAGAAAACTTTAACTGGACAAGGCTTCTTACCAATGCCCCCGTTGTGCGCACAATACCTTTTTCTTTAAAAGCATAGGCATTGTCAATGTCAATGGTGGAGATGTAGCGATAGGACCTCTTCCGGAACTGAAGCATAGGAAATTTTTGAATCAGCAATTCCCTGATCTGCTTTGCCCATACATCTACCAGCGGCTTTTGTAAAAATCCTTTTTTCCAGGCCAGTGATTCTTTCACGTCAAACCTATCGTGTATGTCTCGCACATGCGGAAGATATTCTTCATACCTCGATACAAGATAAAAGGCTGCTGCAAACGGGTCAAACGGGAAGGCGTATTTAGGATGTGTTGCAAAAAATGCTTTTGATGAGCCCCAGTCAAAAACAGAAATATCCTGGGCTTGAATTCCTTTTTCAAACAATAATTTTGTGCTGAAGAAAAACAATTCATCATCCAGCGGAGCTTCAGCATATGATAATTTAGGCAAGGTGCTTTGCCTGAATGCAGTCGCATCGTTCGTCAGACTGTACTCAATTCCCAGGAGATCTCTGAAAATAAAATCAAATATGTAATGAAGCCGGGGAGAGGAAGCAGGTGAAAAGATCAGTAGCATTTGTCCGCAAAACTAATAATTGTAAGCAGGAGCGGAAACGCAATGTATTTGGATGGATTTGTCCCGCTTTCCGTCTCGCCTCCGGCGAGCCTTCAATCGGGGCTATTTTAGCGTGGCTGCGTTGTCATGGTGACATTTTATAACAGCCAACAGGCCGCTCCTACGATACAAGCAACCATACCCAATCTCCATGGTTTCAAATAGCTAATTCCTAAGAAGCAATAGACAAATTCAGCCTTAAATTCCTGATGTTAGAACTTAAATCCAACCCTCAGGAATGAAAATCTGCCTGAGAATCCCATTTGTACGGCATCCCAGTTACCACCACTTTCCGTAAGTGCAGGATCATGCTCATCAGGATATTCATTGGTGAGGTTCGCTACGCCCAATGTGAGTGATATGTTCCTGAAACGATAGCCCAGTGACAAATCATAGGTCATCTTCGCTGCATAAGTATCAAGCTCATTAGAGCCAACCTGCGTATCAACTATTTTGTCACCATTATCATTCCAGTTGATCAGTTCCACTTTTCCGAATTGGACAGCTTTTGCTGATGCAAAGAAATTTCCTACAGAGTAATCGATGGTGAAATTGATCTTGCTTTTAGGTGCTGAAGCCATGAGGAAATATTGTTCACGAATTCCGAAGTAAACGTCTTCTTTGTCTTTCAGTTTGGCATTGGTATAGATCTTATCAATGGTCATCTTGTTGAAGTTGCCTGCAAGCGAAAGTTTCAATATGTGCTTGTTGGCAAAAGTTGCAGTGTAAGTTAAGATCGCATCCACGCCAGTTGTAGTGGTATTTACGGCATTGGTGAAAAACTGTGCGGCACCAACATTCAGCTTTTGAAGGTCAGGTCCAATTACATTGTCATCATCATAAAATGCGCCTGTGAGCACGATCCTGTCCTTGATGGCAATGCTGTATGCGTCAATTGTCAAAGAAAATGCTTTTGCATTAAAAGTGATTCCGCCACTGATGTTTGTTGAGTTCTCCTCTTTCAGCTTAGGAATGCCAAGGGTGCGGGTGATCGGACTATTGTTACTTGCAATGATCTTGTCAATTGCTACTCCTGCTACGAAATCTGTAAACGTTGTATTGTAATATAGTTGTGCCAGCGATGGAGCCCTGAAGCCTGTGCTGTAAGAACCGCGTACTGAAAGCCATTTGGCGATCTTATACCGTGCGGCAATCTTTCCATTGGTCGTATTTCCGAAATCACTATAGTGCTCGAAGCGTATGGCGCCACTAACAAGAAACGCTTTAGTAATGTCGAGCTCAGCATCAAGGTATGCACCAATGTTTGTGCGCGATTCGTTAATCACGTTGCCCGGTTGAAATCCGGGGAATCCCTGTGATCCTGCAGGACGCAAAGTTGAATCCTGGCCATTAACATTCCCAAGTGAGTCGTAGGTATTAAAAACATAATAGCCGCCGTAATTTTTATAGGATGGTTCGTCGCCTGCAAAGATCTGGTAGTTCTCTATCCTGTGCTCCAAGCCCATTGCCAGGTTGAGTCCTTTTAATAAAGATCCATACAATTTTGAAAAGTTGACACTTGTACTGTTTTGCATTAGCTGGAATCCACCAGCATCAAAATGCGTTGGCGATTTGTCTAGCATGGAAGCATTTAAGGAACCATCCACATAAAAATGAAAGCGGTTGGATCCAAAAGTATTATTTACGTCCATGTTCCATCCGTTTAATTCTGATTTTACTCCGGCAGATATAGATTTATCAGTAATGACAGACTGAATATGCGGATCAAAGCCATTTGGATAAATGGACGGGATATTCCTGTCTTCATCAGCACTCCTTGACCATGCAAAGGCATCTGTAAAACGGTAATTGTATCCGCCAAATGCATATGCTTCTGCTTTTTCACTTACAGGAACCGAAGAGTTGAAATACAAAGAAAAATTTTCGGAAGCCGCATCCCCAAACTGATTCCTGTAGATGTCGAACAAAGCAGGATCGCTTGGGCGGTTGGTGCGTTTTTGTTTCTGGTAGTCCAGCGTAAAGTTAGCATAACCATCGCCCAAAGAAGCGCCATAATTTGCGCCTGCCTGCACCACTTCGCCATCATAATCATTGGCAGGTTTTAAAGTATGGAACTCGGATGGCGGTTCTGCTGTATGTGCACCCGTCATAAAATCCCCTGTAAATTCATTCACATTTGATTTCAGTACAATGTTGATTACTCCGGCAATGGCATCAGAACCATATTGTGCAGATGCACCATCGCGCAGGATTTCAATGTGGTCAATCGCAGATGCAGGAATTGAGTTCAGGTCAGTTCCGGTGTTACCGCGACCGCGTGAACCAAAAATATTGATGAGTGAACTTTGATGCCTGCGTTTGCCATTTATCAATACAAGCGTTTGATCAGGTCCGAGGCCTCGCAATGTTGCCGGATCAATATGATCGGCGCCATCTGCGCCGCTTTGTTTGTTGCTGTTGAATGATGGAGCTGCATATTGTAATAACTGGTTGATGTCTACCTGTCCGGCAACGTTCGTTATGCGTGCAACATCAATAATGTCTACCGGTACAGCTGTTTCAGTGGCAGTTCTGTTTAACCTGCGTGAGCCGACAATTTCCGCACCTTTTAATTCCAGTCCCTGTTTCAGGGTGATATTTAATTCCGATTTCGACTCTGCCTTAATTTCCTGTGGAATGTACCCTACATAACTGAAAACAATAATAGATGATGGGGAGCCATATTTGATAGAATACTTCCCATTGGCATCTGTAGCAATACCATTGGTGGTTCCTTTTTCAAACACACTTACACCGATCAATGCTTCACCGGATTCATCACTGACTTTTCCGGAAAGTTTGTTCTGCGCAAATGCACTGACGCAAAATGAAAGCAGGCAAAGAAATGTAAAACGGAATTTCGTTATCATAATGTTTAGGTTTTGGTTAGCACAAACTTATGAGTTTGAATGATACCAGTCCACATCGAAATTTTGTTTGTTTAATTTTTTTTTCCTCACATCCTCACATCCTCACATCCTCTCATCCTCTCATCCTCACATCTTCAAATTTTCACATCCTGCTTCCTACATCATCCCCTCATCTGCAAAACTATAATACGAACCCTGTGCTACGATGACATGATCGAGAACAGAAATTTCCAGAAGCTTTCCGGCGGCAAATATTTTTTTTGTAAGATCTATATCCTGCTGACTTGGTCTTACATTTCCGCTTGGGTGGTTGTGACAGAGAATAATGCTAACCGCTTTTGCATCCAGTGCTGCCTTGAATATCATTTTCGGATCAACTACAGTACCGGTCATGCCTCCTGAGCTCACCTGGTTTTTTCCGATTATATGATTGGCGCGGTTCAAAAATAATATCCAGAATTCTTCATGCGCTTTGTCTCCGAGCAAGGGTTGAAAAATATCCACTGCGTCTTTGCTTGTAGTGATCTGCCCCCGGTTTAGTTTGTCTTCTGTTTTCCTGCGCCTGCCCAGTTCAAGGGCTGCAACAATAGATATGGCTTTTGCTTCGCCAATGCCTTTGTATTTGATCAGGTCATGAACACTCTGTCTGCTCAGTTCATTCAGGTTGTTTTCTGCTCCTGCCAGTATTCTTTTTGAAAGCTCAACAGCTGTTTCTTCTGCATTTCCTGAACTGATGAGAATGGCAATTAGTTCAGCATCGCTAAGTACATGCTTTCCTTTCAGCATCAGCTTTTCGCGTGGTCTGTCTTCCTCTGCCCATGATTTGATGGTAATGTGTTCCATGGAAATATTTGCAAAGAAAATTCAGGAAATTGAATTGTACATCTGATAAATTAGAAGAAATAATTCCAATGAAATTTGAGCGGGGACTTTCCCTTTAGGGATAAAGGGTGCGCGTGGTCTGTCTTCCTCTGCCCATGATTTGATGGTAAAAGCCCTCCGTATTCGGAAGGGCTTTTCGTATAATGTTCTTTGTCTTACTTGATATGATTCACATGCAAATTCAACTCACTCTTAAGGTTAGCTGCTTTGTTTTTGTGAATGACACTCTTCTTTGCAAGACGGTCAAGCATTGAAGCAATGTTTGGAAGTTGCTTACCGGCTTCAACTTTATCGCTGAGGGCCATAAATTTTTTCATTGCCGAACGAAGTGTCTTATGCTGGTAGCGATTACGCTCGTTACGGGTTTCAGTCTGACGGATTCTTTTAATTGATGACTTGTGATTTGCCATTGAAGGTTATTAATTTGTTGTTAGATGTTTTAATATGACCTGAATTTGACTGTTTTGGCAGTTTCAAACCCTGAAAATCAAACTTAAAACCGATTTTGGGACGGCAAAGATAACATCAGCAGTCAAATCACCAAACAAAAATTTCGAATTAGTGACAGTTGAAAAATTGATATTTTTCGCTGTTTATGCTCAATTGATTCCTCCCCCAGTATCTAAAAAGTTCTACTTTTACCCCACTTTAGCAGCTATGGACAAATTGAAAATAGGGGTGATCGGGGCAGGAACGATGGGTAGCGGTATTGCTCAGGTGTTTGCGGCAAATGGCCATGAAACACTGCTTTTTGACGCAGATCCGCAGATGGTTTCAAAGGCAAAAAAAGGCCATTCTGAAACCATGTCTAAACTGGTTGAAAAGGGAAAAATTTCGAAAGAAGTTGCAGATAAAACCCTTTCTCACCTCAAATACATTGCTTCCCCGGGAGAATTCTCAGAATGCGGTTTGGTGATTGAAGCCATCATTGAAAACCTGGATATCAAACAGAAGCTCTTCAATGACATTGAAAAAATTGTGGATGAAGATTGCATTCTGGGCACCAATACTTCTTCTTTATCAGTTACCTCAATCGCATCAGTTTGCAATAAGCCGGAAAGGGTGATCGGCATCCATTTTTTTAATCCTGCGCCACTCATGCCGCTGGTTGAAATTGTAAAAGGGGTAACAACTATCGACACTACGGAAAAGAAAACAAAGGAGATCATTGATGCATTGGGAAAATCATCAGTGCTTGCAAAGGATACTCCGGGATTTATTGTAAACCGCATTGCGCGGCCTTATTACGGCGAAGCCATCCGCATCCATGAAGAAGGCATTGCTGATTTTGCAACCATTGATGCTGCCATGAAGGATCATGGATTCAAAATGGGACCATTTGAACTCATGGACCTGATCGGTAACGACATCAATTATACAGTTACTGAAACTGTGTGGAGTCAGTTCTTTTTTGATGCACGCTACAAACCATCATTGACTCAGAAGAGATTGTTTGAGGCAAAACGATTCGGAAGAAAATCAGGTCAGGGATACTACAGCTATTTGCCAGGAAGTGAGATACCCGCGCCATTAAAAGATAATGTGCTCGCCGAAAAAATATTCATGCGCATATTGTCCATGCTGATCAATGAAGCCGCTGACGCGCTTTATCTCGGAGTTGCGTCACGGGAGGATATTGACCTCGCGATGACCAAAGGAGTTAATTATCCAAAGGGCTTATTGAAATGGTGCGATGAAATTGGAGGTGATAAAATACTGGCAGAATTAGCATGGTTGAAAGAAGAGTATTCTGAAGAGCGCTACAGGCCAAGTGTGTTATTGAAAAAAATCGTAAAAGAGAAAAGAAAATTTTATTAAATTAAGATATAATATGGTATCACAATTTGTGATACCACCCGGAGTTATCTTTGTCGATAAATTCACGGGTCATGGTAAAAAAGAAGAAAAAAAAATCGAATGGGATTTCAGAAAAAAAAATTGTACAACGGATTTTTTTTCTTCGTGGTGAAAAGGTAATGCTTGATTTTGATCTTGCCATTCTTTATAAAGTTGAGACGCGCGTCCTTAAACAAGCTGTGAAAAGAAATAAGAAAAGGTTTCCTAAAGATTTTCTTTTTGAACTTACTCCTCAGGAAATACGCTTCATGGTATCACAAAATGTGATACCATCAAAAAGCTACCTTGGCGGCGCCAGACCGTTTGCATTTACAGAGCAGGGAGTTGCCATGTTATCGGGTGTATTGAAAAGTGAAACAGCAATTGAAGTGAATATTGCAATTATGCGGGCATTTGTACAAATGCGTCATTTGATTGAAGGCCATCGTAACCTTGTTAAAAAACTTGAAGCGCTGGAGAAATCGTATGACAAGAAGTTTATCATAGTGTTTCAGGCAATCAGGGAATTGCTCGAGCAAAAGTCAAAACCAAGGGCGGAGATCGGGTTTCATGCAAAGAGATAAAAATAAAATAAAATGAATAAAGATAATCTTCTCGCTAAACGTGTTGTTGACTACATGTATGACAACGACAAATTCAGTCAGTGGCTGGGGATTGAACGGATTAAAGTTGAACAGGGGCATTGCGTCCTGAAAATGAAGGTGCGCGAAGAAATGGTGAACGGTTTCGGAATTGCACATGGCGGCGTGGCATTTTCTTTTGCCGACAGCGCGCTTGCTTTCGCATCCAATGCATATGGCAGGTTAAGTGTGGCACTTGATTGTTCCATCAATTTTTCCGTTGCCGTAAAAGTCGGAGATGTGTTAACCGCTACTGCCAATGAATTATCATTGACAAATAAAACCGGAACCTACCTGATTGAGATCACGAACCAGGAGAATGAGAAGGTCGGATTTTTTAAGGGCACTGTTTACAGGACTTCTAAGGAGTATTTTAAGGAGAAATAGAATGCGTTTACGTTGATAAGAATGTTCTCGACCACTATTAATTATCGTTAAATGAAAACATTCTACTGCCTGCCAATAATCATTTCAGGATCCATGT
>JAPLDB010000189.1 GCA_026391975.1 Bacteroidota bacterium
TACTTGGCAGTGTGAAAATAATTTTTAGATTTACAGAGTGAAAATTATTAAGTTAAACATTGTTGTTGTATTACTTTTCAATCAAATAAGCTATGCCCAAAGGCAAGCCAATATCTGGTACTTCGGAGACCATGCTGGCATAGATTTCAATAGTGGCATTCCACATGCCATTACAGACGGGCAAACTTACTTTTCCTATAATCATGCAGAAGGATCTGCCGCAATTTGTGACAGCACAGGAGCACTTTTGTTTTATTCGAACGGTGAAAAGGTATGGAATAAACTGCATAGCGTAATGCCGAATGGGAATAACCTGTCAGGAAGTTTTTCATCATCACAAGCCGCCCTGATAGTTCCTGCGCCCGGAGGTGGGGATAGTTTATTTTATCTATTTACTCCTGATGGTTTTTTTCCTGAAGATACTCCATATACCGGCTTAAGATATTCTGTTATAAATATGTGTGCCGCAGGTGGTTTGGGGGATGTTCTACCGCAAACAAAAAACGTCCTCCTTCAAGATTCCTGTCTGGAAAAAATAGTTGTAGTAAAGCATGCCAATGGAACGGATTATTGGGTGATTGTGCATAAAGTTTTTACAAATAATTTTTATTCCTACTTAATATCATCCAATGGAATTTCATTAGGTTCACTCTCAAGCATTGGCAGTATTCATAGTTCATATTGGGGCACGTTAGGGCAAATGAAAATCTCACCTGATGGAAGTCATCTCGAATTGTTGTGCGGCAACGGGTCCTCTCTTTTGGAGCTTTTTGATTTGGATATTACAACAGGACTACTTTCAAATTTTATTAACTTATCCCCTTCTAGCTGCGCCCCATATGGAGTTTCGTTTTCTCCCGACAATACCAAATTATATATAAGTTACAGTGGTGTTGCAATTCCTTACTGTCGGATTTCCCAATTTGATTTAAATGCTGGAGGTGGAAATCCAGATTCCATAAGAAATTCAGAAACTGTTATATTCGGCAGTGCAAATGCCCTATCCCAGGCAGGAATGCAGCTTGGGCCAGATGGCAAAATTTACTTGGTTCCTTTCACCTCACTTCAACATTTATCTGTAATTAATTATCCGAACCTGAAAGGAAGTGCATGCATGTTTGCAGACACTGTTATTTCATTACTTGGCAGAACTGTTAATTACACTTTACCCGGCACGATAGACAGTTATAATTTTACAAATAGAATTTCTCCTTGCCCTACAGATGACATCAGCGACTTGCAAAATGAATTCTCAATACAACTTTCACCCAACCCTGTTAAAAATACTTTAGTCGTTAGCTCTTGGTTCGCTATTAATACTTGTGAGTTTTATAATGTGCATGGAGAAAAGATTAATGCTATTTCTCAACGAACGGCAAACTATAAACAACGAATAGAGATCGAAGTTAGCGCTCTCGCGCCAGGTATGTACTTTGTAAAAATAACTACCGAAAAGGGAATTGTCGTAAAGAAATTTATTAAGGTTTAGAAATATCCGGGGATTGGTTATCTCATTAACAGAGGGGGCTTAAACAGTTATTGCATTTCATCATGCATTATTATTTCACAACCTTTACACTTTCGCTGCCATCTATCCCGCTTAGCGTAACGATGTAAATTCCCTTTGCGAGTTCGCCGACGGGGATTTCTTTTTTGTTGGTGCCGGGGATGGCGGTGAGTTGGGATTGGTAAATGATGCGGCCGGTGAGGTCGCAGAAAACAAAATCAAGAAGTTCCCCTTTAATCAATTCAAATTTCAGAGTGAGCAAATTATTTGAAGTGAAAAAAGCTTGAAGTTCATCAGTATCATCTAAAATGATTTCAGCGTTTACAGA
>JAPLDB010000212.1 GCA_026391975.1 Bacteroidota bacterium
ATATAACGAATCTACACATATGCCAATTTTGTCTTTTGAAATCAATATGCACTGCCATTTTTTCAGGATTAATATTTCCATTCAGTCATCTTGTCTTTTTCAAATGATTTTTTTTTGACGGCATAAAAGTTGAAAATGGGTGCGCATAACTTTAAAAAAATAGGAGGACAAAATTATGACACTTATTAAATGGAAAAACAATCTCACGAATCCTGCAACACAAAACACTTTCAGCGATTTCTTTAATGACTTCTTCAATGATTCACTTATGAGTCGTGATTATTTCAAATCAGTTCCTGCTGTGAATATCAGCGAACGATTAAATGATTACCTGATTGAAATGGCTGCGCCCGGTTTCGCTAAGGAAGATTTTAAAGTAAACGTTGAAAATGATATTCTCACGATCAGTGCAGAGAAGAAAAATGAAAAGAAGGATGAAAATTCACGTTTCACCCGCAAGGAATTCCAGTATTCATCTTTCAGCCGCACTTTCACCATGCCTGAACATGTGGAAGCTGAGAAGATCGGAGCTGAATACAAAGATGGCGTACTTGCACTGATGCTTCCAAAGAAAGAAGAAGCGAAGGTCAAGCCTGTCCGCGAGATCAAGATCTCATAAGGTTAGAGTTGGATTTGTTTTAGTTGAAGGGTGCTGTTGCAGAAATGTAGCAGCACTTTTTTATGGCTGGATTTACAAATTCAGCCTTGAGATCTGCTTTCCCCGCCAGGGTGTCTGCCAGCAGATTAAATTTACAAATAAAGTTATTCAAAATCATTTTTATTTATAGGTGTCATTCGTAATTTGGTAAGTATTCGTATTTAGTATCTTCGCCAAATAATGAAAAAAGAAAAACCCCTCATTTTAATTACCAATGACGATGGTATTACTGCTCCCGGATTGCAGGCGCTAAGTGAAGCCATGAGCGTATTGGGAGATATCGTGGTTGTTGCTCCTGATAGTCCTCAGTCCGGTATGGGACATGCAATTACCATCAATAACCTTTTGCGACTGGATGCTGTTCGTGTCCACGATGACCAGAAATGGTATCAGTGTTCGGGTACTCCTGTAGATTGCGTTAAGATTGCCATCGACAAGATACTTCATCGTAAGCCCGACTTGTGCGTATCAGGTATCAACCATGGTTCTAATTCCTCCATCAATGTAATTTATTCGGGCACCATGAGTGCTGCCATGGAAGGAGCGATTGAAGGTATTCCAAGTATTGGTTTTTCATTGCTTGACTATGCCCTCGATGCTGACTTTGCCGGTGCAATTAAGTATGCGAGAAAAATTGCGAAGAATGTTCTTGAACATGGAATTCCGGAAGGCACTTTGCTAAACGTAAATATTCCTAAGCTTTCTGCAACTGAAATAAAAGGCGTGAAAATATGCAGACAGGCAATGGCCAAATGGGAAGAAGAGTTTGATGAGCGTCTGGATCCGAATAAAAGAAAATATTACTGGCTTACCGGTAAGTTTATTAATTATGATCAGGGGGAAGACACTGATGAGTGGGCTTTGAAAAATGGCTACATCAGCGTCGTGCCTGTCCAGTTTGATTTTACTGCACATCATGCGATCTCTTTTCTGAATAAACTGGACTATCATGTGGAATAGGCTTCCGGAGGATAATTTTTTCATGGGAATGATTGCAGGAATGGCTTCTTTGATGCTGGCCTTATTTGTTTTGCGATCTGCCCGTCTTGCTTTGGCTGATTATTATGGCGATCCATATTTTTTTCCTTCACCGAGAGTTGAACTGATTGCCATACTTATTAATGTTTTGCTTTTCAGGGTTGTGATTGTAAATATGAAGAAAGACAAAACAGGACGCGGAATATTATTCAGCACTGTTTTGCTCTCCATGACATTCTTCTTTCTTTATTACAAAATGAATTTCAGACTCTCATGAAAAGAAAGGACAGGTTGTTTATCGGAATTCTTTGTGGACTGATTGCGCCAGTCGTCGTGTTTGTGGTTTATTTTTCTATCCATGATCCGCGACTGAATCTTATTGATGTAGTCCGAAGGTTGAGTTCTTCAGGCGTTATTTCATATTACCTTAGTCTTTCTGCTATTGCCAACCTTGGATTGTTTTTTCTGTTTCTGAAATTTAATGCAGAGAAATCAGCCCGAGGAGTACTGGGTGCAACTATTATTTACGCCTTCATCGTTTTAATTTTAAAACTCACATGAAATATTATCTCATTGCCGGTGAAGCTTCAGGGGATATGCATTCAGCCAATCTGATGAAGGAGCTGAAAAAATCAGATCCGAATGCTGACTTTAGGTTTTGGGGCGGTGATCTGATGAAGAAGGAGGGAGGAGAACTTGTAAAGCACTACCGTGAACTTGCTTTCATGGGATTTACCGAAGTAGTCATGAACCTGAGAACGATTCTCAGGAATATAGAATTTTGTAAAAAAGACCTGCTTGAAAACAGACCTGATGCACTTATCCTCATTGACTACCCGGGATTTAACCTACGCATTGCTGAATTTGCAAAGCAAAATGGAATACAAGTTTTTTACTACATCTCTCCTCAGGTTTGGGCATGGAAGCAATCGCGTGTGCACAAGATCAAACGCATTGTAGACAAGATGTATGTTATACTCCCTTTCGAAAAAGATTTTTACAAAAAGTTTGATTATGAAGTTGAGTTTGTTGGACATCCATTGCTTGATGAAATTGAAAACATCAAAGCCAATAGTCTTTCAAAAGAGAAATTCCTGAGCGCATATCAGTTAGATGATAAACCCATTATCGCGCTTTTGCCTGGGAGCAGGAGGCAGGAGATCTCAGTCATGCTTCCGTTGATGCTTTCTGTTGCTGATGATTTTCCGGAATATCAGTTTGTAATTGCAGCAGCTCCTTCAATTCCTGCTGATTTTCTTACAGCAATAACAGGCAGTAAAAAGGTGGCCATTGTCACCGGGCAGACCTATACTTTACTTACGCATGCAACAGCAGCGCTCGTAACATCAGGAACTGCAACACTGGAGACAGCTTTGTTTGAAGTGCCTGAAGTTGTATGTTATAAGGGCGGATTCATTTCATATGCTATAGCAAGAATGCTTATAAAAGTGAATTACATTTCACTTGTCAACCTGATCATGGACAACGAAGTTGTAAAGGAGTTAATTCAAAACCAGCTCACCTCATCGAATTTGAAAACTGAACTGAACGCAATACTTCGTGATGCTGAATCCAGAGCGAAAATGAGGGCTGCATTTGTACAACTGAAGGAAAAGCTGGGCGGAAAAGGAGCGTCTGCCAAGGTCGCAGGATTGATTTTCCGGGAACTCTCAGTTTGATATATTATCCTTAGTTAAACGGATGCAGGAGATTTTTTGTGGCTCTAATTTGCCACACTAAATCTGTCCCATGAATTTCCGGAATGGAACTCCATTGTTCCGCTTCGTGCTGTTGTTTATTTGCGGCATCCTGCTTGCAATATATTTCCCTGTCCTCAATGTCGGCTTTACTATTCTGCTGTCGTGCGGAACGATGGCGGTTTTTTTTCTCCAGTTCCTGTTCAGGAAGAAGATCACGCGTTATCAGCGAAGATGGGCAAAAGGTGCAGTCAGTTATCTGGCAGTTTTTTTTACCGGCTATTTGCTTACGGTCCTGACAAATGAAGGGAATAATCCGGCGCACTACAGAAATTATAAAGCAGAAAAACTCATCGGATACCTGGAGCAGCCGCTGAATGAAAAAGGCAAACGTTTCAGGTCCTTTATCAAAGTCCTTTATGTGTTTGATGGAACCCGGTGGAAACCCGCTGTGGGAAATTGCCTTGTGTATTTTGAAAAGGATTCTGCTTCGTCCGGTTTGAAATACGGGGATCTCATTTTATGGTTAGGAAAACCCGATGAAGTGCAACCTCCTCCAAATCCATCACAGTTTAATTACAAAAGATGGCTGGAATATATCCAGGTTTTTGATCAGCAGTTTATTCAGCCTGACACATGGAAATTACTGGGTCACAATTATGGTCATAAGCTTTATGCGTTTTCATTTTCGCTGAGAGAACGGTTAATGAAGACATTCAGAGACAATAATATCACCGGCCAGGATTTTGCTGTGCTCTCTGCACTTATTCTTGGTTATGAAGATGAGATTGACAGAGATGTTATTGACGCATACGCTGCATCAGGCACGTTGCATGTACTCTCAGTCTCCGGATTGCATGTCGGGATTATTTTTATTGCAATCAATGCATTGCTGGGTTTTCTTAATGTGAACAGACGAACCCGGTTCTTTAAATCAATTGTTATTATTTTATTTCTCTGGTTTTATGCCCTGCTTACAGGCCTTTCTCCATCAGTGTTGAGATCGGCAACAATGCTTTCATTCATCATTATCGGAAGAATGACAAGGCAGCACGTCAGCCTTTTTAATACACTGGCTGCTTCCGCATTTTTTCTGCTTTTATTCGATCCGTTTATGATCATGCAGGTTGGTTTCCAGCTCTCTTATCTGGCAGTACTTGGAATTATTTTTCTGCAACCAATGATACACGCATGGCTGGATCCGCCGGGATGGATATTCAGAAATATATGGAGTATTAGCTCTGTTTCAATTGCCGCGCAACTTGCAACATTTCCACTGGGATTTTTCTATTTCCATCAGTTTCCTGTGTATTTTCTTTTTTCGAATCTGATCATCATTCCTATTTCAACCGTTATTATTTACGGCGGAATTCTCCTGTTGATTTTTTCCTGGTGGCATTTTGGAGGTGGAATTATTGGACTATTACTTGGCGTTATTGTAAAATCAATGAATGCTGTTGCGCTTTTCATAGAACAATTGCCGTGGTCTGTTATCAATGGAATTTCCATTTCTGTTCTTGAGACATGGCTTCTTTATATTGGCATTTGCACTCTTGTTGTTTTTTTTGAAGAGAAGAACAAGCATTACCTGTTTCTTGCATTGTTCAGCATACTTGCAATTCTGACCAGCCAGTTGATTGAAGCAAACA
>JAPLDB010000031.1 GCA_026391975.1 Bacteroidota bacterium
CTTGCATTCCGGTCAATCCCTTAAGGAAGTATACCGGCGAAACAGTTCAGCTGATAAAAGCGATTTTCAAAATGAATACTGGCTTGGAAAAGAAGGCGTTCGTTTCGGAGAGAATGAAAACACGCTTTTGATATATCATGTCCCCGGAATCTCCTCACTCCAGCTGAACACTTCTAACAATGAGCTCGTAGTCAATCTTGATTACAACAAGGATCATCCATTCCAGTATTTTCCTTTACGAGACAGTATGATGAATGTAAAGGCAGATCTGTCTTGCAGCATTTTTGAAGCCGGAGAAAAAAGAAACAATTCGTTTTCTATTCATGTTGGAAAAAAAATAGACTTTGTTCCACGGCTGATGCTGAATCCAAATGGTTACCTGGCAGCGCTAATTTTCACTGAACATGCCGACTGGACTGATCTCCCCACCCATAAAGCAGTTTACTTTGGTTCGGAAGAAATAAAAGATGCTAAAAATACAATTGGAGGTTTTGTAAAAAATAAAATACCCGTTACAAAGAGTGTTTTCTATGCCAATCCTGATAACGTATTGAATAACCAGTCAAGGCATAAGAGCATTTTTACAAGCCCTATTGCAAATATCAAAGACACAAAAGGTTACCTGCAGTTTCTCCAGCAATTAAAAAAAGAAGGCAATGAAATCTGCCTGCACACTCCCGATCAGTTTACATCAACCGCTCCGCTCATTGAAGAAGCGTGTGCGTTTATGAAAAAGAATTTTAATGCTGTTACCTGGATTGACCACGGCTACAACAACGGTCCGAAAAATAACCGCGAAGCATTTGTGTGTGACGGGTTGAATCCGGCTTCGCCGTCTTTTGCAAAAGATATCTGGGAAAAGAACGGCGTGAAATATTTCTGGAATTCTTATTACGAAGATTTTGTGACAGACGATTCCCTATTTTTTGATTTCAACAGTTCAATCATGCACCCTTACCCGGGATTTGGTGATGCAGCACCTGCACCGTTGTTCTGGAAACACCCGACAAGAACAGGGAATTTTTATTCATGGATGACTCGCGACCTTTTAGAGATGCCCGATCCGGGTAAGTGGAGTTTTCATTTCAGTACTGAACGGCTGAATGATTTCGTTCAGCAGCGTGCGGTAAAATTTGAGCATTGTTATCCTGCAGGTAGTATTGAAGGAAGCGGTTTTTGGAAAATTGATGGAGAAAAAAAGATCGTAATAGAGCCGCAGTTTGAAAAAGCCCTTGAGCAGCTTGCCTTATACCGTGACAGTGGATTGATAAATCTGACAACGGTACGGGAACTTCTGGATTACTGGATTGCCTGTGAAAATATCCGATTTGAATATGTTGACAACGCCTCTGTAATAATTACCAATGAAAACAAGGTTGCGATAAAAGGAATTTCTTTTGCAGTTTCAGCAGGGCAGATCACAACTACAAAAAAGTTTCAACAGAAATCTGTCGATGGCGATTTGATATTCTGGTTTGATATGAAGGCGGGAGAAAGTGTATTAGTCAGCTTTTCAAAGTAGACTTCTTTACCGTCGGGTGAACCCCGCACTGCCGCAACACAACACCTGACAGCACAATTTTGAACTAATTAAAAAACTCCCTCATCTTCTCCTTCCAGCTTTTATCGCCTTTGCCGGGATTCGGTTTGAAGTTTTGGGAGTTGCGGAAATGTTCGAGTGTTTTCTTTTCTTCGGAAGACAGGTGCTGCGGAGTCCACACATTGATGTTCACCAACAGGTCACCACGGCCATAACTGTTTACTGATGGAAGTCCCTTTCCTTTTAGCCTGAGTACTTTTCCCGCCTGTGTACCGGCGTCAATTTTAATTTTTGCTTTTCCTTCAATGGTCGGTATTTCTACGGATGTGCCGAGGGCTGCATCTGCGAAGTTGATGTAGAGGTCGTAAAGCAAACTATTCCCTTCACGAACCAAATGCTGATGTTCTTCTTCTTCAATGACAATAAACAAATCACCGGGAACTCCATTGCGTTCACCGGCACTTCCTTTTCCTGTAACAGTGAGTTGCATGCCTTCACCTACACCTGCAGGAATATTTACGGTTACAATTTCTTCTCCGTGTTGTAAGCCGCTTCCGCTGCATGTCTTGCATTTATTTGCAATGACCTGTCCTTCACCATGGCAAGTTGGGCACGTTGATGTGGTGCGCATCTGTCCGATGAAAGTATTTGAAACACGATGCACTTGTCCGGAACCGTTACAGGTATTGCATTTATGAAACGACCCGCCATCCTGTGCGCCGCTTCCCTTGCAGGTTGTACAGCCGACCGCTTTATTGACCTTTAATTTTTTCTCGACACCGTGTGCAATTTCTTCCAGCGTAAGTTTTACCTTAATGCGCAGGTTGCTGCCACGGTTTACTCTTCTTCCGCCGCGCGAGCCACCTCCGCCAAAAAAACTTTCAAATGGTGAATCTTCTCCAAACACGCTTCCGAAATGCGAGAAGATGTCTTCCATGTTCATTCCACCTCCGCCATAACCACCGCCACCGTTTACACCCTGATGACCAAACTGGTCATAGCGTTGTTTTTTTTCCGGTGTGCTTAAAACATCATAAGCCTCAGCTGCTTCTTTGAATTTATCTTCCGCTTCCTTGTTGCCCGGATTTTTATCAGGGTGGAATTTCATCGCCATCTGCCGGTAAGCCTTTTTTAATTCAGCTTCCGAGGCGTTTTTTTGCACTCCTAGTACTTCGTAATAATCTCTTTTACTCATCTGTTGATTTGAAGATAGAATGATTTGAAGATGGGATCCTTTGATTTGAAGATTTGAGGATGTGGGGTCCCGATAGCTATCGGGATGAAGATTATAACAGCCAAATCTAATTAAGGCTGTACATTTTCAATCCCGATAGCCATCGGGACTCAAATTGACTCTCCCGATAACTATCGGGATTCAAATTGGATTTAGTTTCCCACGATCACCTTTGCGTGCCGAATCACCTTTTCATTCAGGTAATACCCTTTTTCAATTTCTTCAATAACTTTTCCTTTTTGCTTTTCATCGGTTACTGGAACATTTGCAATTGCATCATGCAAATCGGCATCGAAATCAGTTCCTACAGCATTCATCGGTTTCAATCCTTTTCCTTCAGTTATTGTTTTCATTTTATGGTATACCAACTGAATGCCTTCTTTCACTGCATCAATGCTTTTTGCCTCGCTCATGGCTTTAATCGCGCGCTCCATATCATCCAGCATGGGAAGAATTGAAGTCATTACATCCTGTCCGGCAGTCATAATGAGATCGACCCGTTCACGGTTGATGCGTTTTTTATAATTGTCAAAATCAGAATAAAGCCGGAGGTATTTGTCTTTTGCAGCCGAAAGTTCAAGTTCGAGTTTGGCTAATGCGCCGGATTCCTGCTGTTCTGCATCGGGAAGCCCTTCTGTAGCCGCTTCAACCTTGCTTTCGCTTTCCCCACTATTCATTTCAGCCTTGTTGGGTTCATCCATTGTATGGCTTTCTTCTTTTGATTTCATGCTCTTTTTATTGAAAATTTTCATTCGTTGGGTCTCCTCAATCATTCTGCCATTAGCTAATATTTCGTCAATTTGGCAGAATACTAAATACAAATCTCGCCTAAGGCGAGACGAATGTACCAATGGGGTGAGCAAATTCGAATATTAGTATCTCTTGGTAAAAATAGAAAGCAGAAGGAAAATTACCCTTCTGCTTTCTATTTGAAATATTTTGGCCTTTAATTCGCTAAAAGTTTATCCAACTCGGCATCCAATGCAGGACCCCTTAGCGATTTGGCAACGATTATTCCCTTTTCATTGATCAGCCAGTTCGTAGGAATTGCCTGAACCTGGTAAGCTTTTGCAGCTTCGCTTTGCCAGAATTTCAAATCACTTACATGACTTTTCCAGACCAGTTTGTCCTGTTCAATTGCCTTTACCCAGTTTGTCTGGTCGCGGTCGAGAGAAACGCTGTAAATATCAAAGCCTTTTGCACCATTTTTATATTTGAGGTTACCGTATTTGTTGTAAGCAGTAACCACATTTGGGTTTTCCATGCGGCAAGGCATGCACCATGAAGCCCAGAAATCGATTAAAACGATTTTCCCGCGCAGGGATGAAAGGGCAATTTCTTTTCCATCGGGGTTTTTAAATTTTAGTTCAGGTGCCAGGTTACCGATTTCTAATCCTTCAACAGGTTTAGGAGTTTGGGCATATGACCCAGTTGCAGAGGCGATTGCTATCGCGACAATAAAGAGCGTTTTTTTCATAATTGAATTTTAGAATTTTGCGGCAGCTTGGCAATTACCCTGCCGAGCGAGCAAATATAATTATTTTATATGAAAAGGGTGGTGCGAATAGCGAATCCCTTCGAATCTACGTATGGTGGTGCGAAAAGCGAATGACTTCGAATCTACGTATTATCGAATGCTGCAAATAATTCTTTAAAATTATGACTCCCGGAATGTTATTTGAAAATTAGCAGATCAGAATATTCATCGTCTTTGATGTTTTGTACGGTGCATCAAGGCGCATACGAAACGCGAAAGACTCCATATCTGGTATGGTGCGAATAGCGAATGACTTCGAATCTACGTATTATCGAATGCTGCAAATAATTCTTTAAAATTATGACTCCCGAAATGATTTTTTGGAGATTAGCAGATTCGAAAATTCGAAGTCATTCGCTTTTCGTACAGTGCTATATGGTACTTACGAAGAGCGATAGTCTTTGTATTTGGTATGGTGCGAATAGCGAATCCCTTCGAATCTACGTATTATCGAATGCTGCAAATAATTCTTTCAAATCTCGACTCCCGGAATGATTTTTTGGAGATTAGCAAATTCGAAAATTCGAAGTCATTCGCTTTTCGTACAGCGCTATATGGCTTGAAAATTCACAACCCTTTTCGACCTGACTTCATTTTGCCCAAAGGTGATCAAAAGAGCGAGTTTTAGACCCGAATCATTCATGTAGTATTTAACCTGGTCATAATTGCCTTTGGTAAAAAATCCGAGTGATTTTAATTCAACAATAATTTTTTCTTCTACGAGGAAATCAAAAAAGCCCCTTTCCATTGTGTCATGCTTGTACTTTAAAGGATAATAGTATTGTTCCTTAAATGCAATCAATTTATCCTGGAATGCCAACTTCATTGCTTTCTGATAAACTTTTTCCCTGTGGCCTCCGCCAAGTTCATTGAATACATCGTAAGCACATCCAACAATAACATAGCTAAGTTCAGGATAAAGTAAATCTTTCTTGTAAATTGTTTTAGACATTTTTTCAATCTTTAAATATGCCTGCAAGATTGAAGTAGTTTGGATTTTACGCATCCAAAATAATAGGAAATCTTATAAATTGTACGAAACGAGAAAGAATTCGAATTTTAGAATAAGCTAATATTCAAATCTGTGCGAAAATCGATATTTGAACCAATTATTTGTGGCATTCGATAATTCGCAGATAAGGAGGCTTTCGGGTTTCGAACAACGGGATTATTCCACCCTCTTTATCTGGGCCCCCAGCGCATTCAGGCGCTCATCAATGCGTTCATAGCCACGGTCAATTTGCTCGATGTTGTTAATAATGCTTTTGCCCTTTGCAGACATTGCAGCGATCAAAAGGGCCACACCGGCCCGAATATCGGGTGATGACATCTGAATTCCGCGCAGTGCATATTTCCTGTTGATGCCGATAACAGTTGCCCTGTGCGGATCGCAAAGGATGATCTGCGCGCCCATGTCTATCAGTTTATCAACGAAGAACAAACGGCTCTCGAACATCTTCTGGTGAATGAGTACTGTTCCGTTAGCCTGTGTAGCGGTTACAAGCAAAACGCTGAGTAAGTCAGGGGTTAAACCCGGCCATATAGCATCGGCGATTGTCAGGATTGATCCATCAATAAAAGTTTCGATTTCGTATTGCTCCTGTTTGGGAATATAAATATCATCACCTCTCAATTCCATTTTTATTCCAAGGTGACTGAATGTTTTAGGAATAACACCTAAATGATCGTAACCCACATTCTTAATGGTGAGTTCTGATTTCGTCATTGCCGCCAAACCGATGAAGCTCCCGATCTCAATCATATCGGGTAACATGCGGTGCGTAGTACCTTTCAGTTTTTTCACGCCTTCTATGATGAGAAGGTTTGACCCAATGCCGCTGATGTTTGCGCCCATGCGGTTCAGCATTTTGCATAACTGTTGCAGGTAAGGTTCACACGCTGCATTGTAAATGGTTGTCTTCCCTTCTGCAAGCACAGCAGCCATTACTATGTTTGCAGTACCGGTTACTGATGCTTCATCCAGCAGCATGTAGCAACCTTTAAGCTTCTTTGCATCCACTTCATAAAAATTATCGTTGCTGTCGAAATCAAAATTTGCTCCGAGGGCTTGAAAGCCGATGAAGTGCGTATCCAGTCTGCGTCTTCCGATTTTATCGCCGCCAGGTCTTGGAATACGCGCCTTTCCATATCGGGCCAAAAGCGGGCCCACGATCATGATACTACCACGAAGGGCGCCCGCCTGTTTTTTAAAATCAACTGAATTTAGAAAATCCATGTTGACGTTTTTCGCCTCGAAATCATATTCGCCATGGGCCTTCTTTGTGACATTCACGCCCATGTTGGCAAGCAATTCAATGAGCTTGTTTACATCCCGTATATCCGGAATATTGCTGATGGTAATTTTTTCTTCTGTAAGAAGCACAGCGCAGATAATCTGCAATGCTTCATTCTTTGCGCCCTGCGGGGTAATGGATCCTTTGAGTTCAACGCCTCCTGTTACTTCGAAACTGTTCATTATGATCGTTATTGGTTATTTGTTAACCGTTATCCGTAAAAAGCCGTACCGGTTAATTGCGAATACGAAGAACGAGAGCAGGGTTTATTGAAATGATAGAACAGGAAAAAGTTTTGAACAGAAAAGGAAAGAATTTTAACGAAAAATTCCTGCTTTGTAAATACCCGTCTTCGCAAAAAAATACTGAAACGAAGTTCTCAATACCCCCAGCCCATAAGTGATGCTTCGTGCAAGGTTGATTGATGAACTGGACTCGTCATATTTCGTCGGACAGGTAATTTCAGCCACTTCAAAGCCTGCATAAAAAACCTGGGCCAGCATCTGGTTATCGAAAACAAAATCATTGGAGTTGGCGTGGTAATTTATTTTCTCCAATACTTCCCTGCTGAATGCACGGTAACCTGTGTGATACTCTGATAATTTTTGTCTCATCAGAATATTTTGAGAAAGTGTTAGGAAACGGTTGAAGATGTACTTGTACAAAGGCATCCCACCTTTTAAAGCTCCCATGCCGAGAATGCGCGAACCGAGCACAACCGGGTAAACGCCATTAGCAATAATACTTGTCATGGCTGCAATCAGCTTTGGCGTGTACTGGTAATCCGGATGCAGCATGATGACTATGTCGGCATTCAATTCACGGGCTTTGTCGTAACAGCTTTTCTGGTTGCCGCCATAACCTTTGTTTTCCTTGTGGCGAATGATGTGCCTGATGCCAAGATTTTCTGCCACATGAAAGGTATCGTCCTTGCTTGCATCATCAACGAGCACAACTTCATCCACAATATCAAAAGGGATTTCAGAAAAAGTTTTTTCAAGTGTGGCTGCTGCGTTGTAGGCGGGAAGGACAACTACAACTTTTTTTGAGTGAATCATAAATAGAATAGCAGATCAGAATAAGAGTGGAAAAGTACAAAAATGATTCATCTAAATAGAAAAGAGCCGTCCTGCCAAAAGCAAAACGACTCTTTAAATTTCACATTCAATATTTTATTCTGTCTTCGGAAGAACAGCAGGAGGTGTATCTGTATCGCTTGGAATTGCGTGTTGACCGGTGTGAGAGACCGATTGAGTATCCGCAGGAATTGCTTTTGCAGATCCGTTGGCACTGCCATTTACTGCTGCCGCAATCGGCTCATAGGTTTTTTCATCCCATGGGCGTTTGCCGAAAATTGCCTCGAGGTCTTCACGGAAGATAACTTCTTTTTCAAGCAACTGTGTGGCAAGTTTATTCAACTCCTCCCGATGTGACATCAATAGTTCTTTGGTGCGCTTGTAAGCAAGGTCAATGAGCTTCTTCACTTCTTCATCGATTATCTCAGCAGTTTTTTCGCTGTAAGGTTTATTGAAGTTGAAGTCTTGTCCGCCGGAAGAATCGTAATAACTGATGTTTCCGATCTTATCGTTTAGTCCGAAAATGGATACCATTGCATAAGCCTGCTTGGTGATTTTTTCCAGGTCGCTCAAAGCACCGGTGGAAATCTGACCGAAGACAATCTCTTCAGCAGCACGTCCGCCAAGGGCAGCGCATATTTCGTCGGTAATCTGTTCCGTTGTTGTGATCTGTCTTTCTTCAGGCATGTACCAAGCAGCGCCTAAAGAATTTCCGCGGGGAACAATGGTCACTTTCACCAACGGATGTGCATATTGTAACAGCCAGCTAACAGTTGCATGTCCGCTTTCATGGTAGGCAATTACCTTCTTCTCATGTACGGTGATGATCTTGTTTTTCTTCTCCAGTCCGCCGATGATACGGTCAACGGCATCGAGAAAATCCTGCTTGTCAATACTGGTCTTGTTTTTCCGTGCAGCAATGAGGGCTGCCTCATTACAAACGTTTGCAATATCAGCTCCTGAAAATCCAGGTGTCTGACGAGCAAGGAATTCCACATCCAGCGTTTCATTCACTTTTAATGGTTTCAGGTGAACCTGGAAAATTTCATTTCTGCCATTCAGGTCAGGGAGTTCAACAAATATCTGTCTGTCGAAACGGCCCGGGCGAAGCAATGCTTTGTCTAGTACATCTGCACGATTGGTAGCTGCAAGGATGATTACTCCGCTGTTACTTCCAAAACCATCCATTTCAGTGAGCAACTGGTTCAGCGTACTTTCACGCTCGTCATTTGAACTGAATGAAGGTGATTTGCCGCGGGCTCTGCCAATGGCATCTACTTCATCAATAAAAATAATGCAAGGGGCCTTTTCTTTTGCTTGTCTGAAAAGATCCCGAACACGGGACGCACCCACACCCACAAACATTTCCACAAAGTCAGAACCTGAAAGAGAGAAGAAAGGAACCTGTGCCTCACCGGCAACAGCTTTCGCCAATAATGTTTTACCTGTTCCCGGAGGGCCTACGAGCAAAGCACCTCTAGGGATCTTACCACCGAGGGTTGTATATTTCTTAGGATTTTTCAGGAAGTCAACGATTTCCATCACTTCCACTTTTGCTTCTTCAAGTCCTGCAACGTCGTTGAATGTGACTTTTACAACAAGGTCTTTGTCAAATAGTGTGGCCTTTGATTTTCCGATATTGAATATCTGGCTTCCTGGACCGGCAGCACCCATTCGACGGAAAACAAAAAGCCAGAAGAATAACAACAGCAGAATCGGAATTCCCCAGTTCATGAAAAACTCCCAGTAGCCGCCATGGTCATCGTCGTATTCAAGTTTGGCAATCTGGTCCTTTGGAAGATCCTTTTGTATTTCATCAAAATCTTTACGGAAGGATTCATCAGGTCCTGTATTAAAAATGTAATGCGGTCCGGCATTCTCAGCACCACCAAAACCTTTGTACCGGATTTCTTTATACTTATCCTGTTTTAGTTTATCAGCCTTGATGTAAACGTGGCCGACAGATTTATTAATGACAACAATTTTCTCAACATCGCCCTCTTTGAGCATTGTATTCAAGAAATAATCCCTTGTAGTCTTTCGCTCACCGCCACCCCAGTTCATGAACTGTGTTCCGATAATGGCAACAATGATTATCCCGTATATCCAATAAAAATTAAAATTAAATTTCGGCTTACCGGGCTTCGGAAATCCGGAACCATCCTTGCCGTCTTTCATATCCCTGTGCGGCTTAGACTCTTTTGAACCGGTTTTCTGATTTTGATCGCTCATCTGTAAATTGTAGAAATAGTTTTTAGGTCACTGAATAAGAATAGGCCACCACCTGTCTGTGCGTGACTCAAAACGAAACAACAAAGTTAGTGATTAAAAGTTATTGGCTATCTGCTGAATCTCAGCATCGGCCCAAAGCCGTTCAATGCCGTAAAATTCGCGTTGTTCATGCCTAAAGACATGTACAACTATGTTTGCGTAGTCCAATAGAATCCATTCCGCATTGGCAACACCCTCTTTATGAACGGGATATTCGCCTGCCTTTTCCTTTACATAGTCCACCACTGAATCAGCAATAGCTTCAACATGGGTTCTGGAATCTGCGTGACAAACCACAAAAAAATCAGCCACGGCATTTTTCACATTTCTAAGGTCAATGCAAACAATCTCCTTGGCCTTCTTTTCAAGCATGCCATTAATGACATGGTCTTTTAACTCTTCTTCAGCATTTTTCTTCTTGCTCTTCTTTTTAAGAACTTTAACGGAAGCTGGTTTTTTCGCTTTTGCCATTAAGGGATTTTAGGTTTCGGGACAAAGATACATGATAAACAGAAACGGTATAACTGTCATTTGCTAACTTCAAACAAAAAGACGGTCAGCCGGCAAGGATATTTTACTTTCACCCGAATACTTGAAAATCACCTACCTTCGCTCTGCATTCATGGACAAGGAACTTACCACTTTATTTACAGGAAGGAAACTTATCAAACTGGCTGAAACAGGCAGTACCAACCGGTTTTTGAATGACCTGATTCAGCATGAAACGGTGCCGGAAGGAACGGTGGTCACAGCAGATTATCAGACTGTTGGGCAAGGGCTTGGTGGAACTGCCTGGTTTAGTGAACCCGGGAGTAACCTGCTGATGAGCGTACTTTTTCGCCCCGACTTTTTACCAGTCCCAAAAATTTACCTGATCAGTAAGGCCATTGCTTTAGCCATCAAAGACTTTCTGAATGACCAGGGTATTCCGGCTAAGATCAAATGGCCGAACGATATTTATGTTGATGATAACAAGATATGCGGAGTCTTGATTGAAAACTCGCTGCGCGGAAGCCAGGTATTGCAATCGGTATGCGGAATCGGGTTGAATGTCAATCAGCAGATTTTTCCGCCGGGTATCCCCAATCCGGTTTCAATGAAAATGATTACCGGGAAGACCTATTCAGTGGATGAATGCCTGGCCGTCCTTTGTCGTCAGCTTGAAAAGAGATACCTGCAAATCAAATCACAAAATTTCAATCACATCAACAACGATTATCTGAAATCGCTTTTCCGATTTTTTGAAATGAAATGCTTTGAAACAGCTGCAGAGAAATTCAATGCACAGATCATTGATGTGGAAGATGACGGCAGGCTGGTATTAAAAAAGGAAAACGGAACAATACAGCGCTTCGTGTTCAAAGAAATCAGGTTCCTTTAAATTACTTTCCGAAAGGCAATTTCCATGAAATTCGGTGAACTAATTATCGGCTGGTATCATAAGAATAAACGCGATCTACCGTGGAGACGGACCAGCGATCCTTATAAGATCTGGCTTTCGGAAATCATACTACAGCAAACCCGTGTTGACCAGGGTATGGATTATTACGAGCGGTTTGTTTTGAAATATCCGAAAGTAAAAAATCTTGCTGCTGCTGATGAAGACGATATTCTGAAATTGTGGCAAGGCCTCGGTTATTACTCCCGTGCACGGAACCTTCATCATGCAGCAAAAGATGTGATGAGTAGGTTCAAAGGAAAATTTCCGGTTGTCTATGATGACATTCGCTCGCTAAAGGGAATCGGCGACTATACTGCTTCAGCAATTGCATCATTTGCATATCATCAGAAATATGCAGTTGTGGATGGAAATGTTTTCAGGGTATTGAGCAGGTATTTGGGAATTTCAACGCCTGTCAATTCCGTTGCTGCCAAAAAGGAATTTAATGAAGCGGCATTTTTGCTGATGGGAAAACATTCCCCACATGACTTCAACCAGGCCATCATGGAATTCGGGGCTTTACAGTGTAAGCCGGCCAATCCTTCTTGTGGAAGCTGCCCGCTGAATGGCTCCTGTTTCGCCTATTCAAAAAACAAGGTCGGTTTGCTTCCTGTAAAAGGGAAAAAGATCATGGTCAGAAAGCGCTATTTCAATTACCTCTGTATTCATCACGGAGAAAGTATTGAGTTAAGGAAACGTACGGGAAAAGACATCTGGAAAAACCTCTATGATTTTCCAATGATTGAAACAGGCAAAAGGATTTCAACTGAAAAACTTTTGCAGATGGAAGAATGGAAAAAGCACTTTTCGAAAAATAAGGTTCAACTATTTTCGGAGAGCAAAACGATCAAACATCAGCTTACCCACCAGACAATTTTTGCAAAGTTTTTCGGGATCAGGGTATCCACGGCGCTCAGTTTTGATGGATCAAAATCTGTGAAGAAAAAAAACCTGAATAAGTTCGCTGTTCCCCGATTGATTGAAAACTATTTGAATTCGGCTGACGAGAATTTGATCTCTTAATTGGTAGTTTCTCAATTTGAATTTTATCATTCCAACGCACACACCTCACCTAAAGGGTGCCGTCGCACCAATTTCCATTTAACCCGGAATCAATCATGATGCAAAAAGCCAGACATAATCAAAATACAAATGTTAATTTTATAACTGATGCATTCCATCAAAATCAGGAAGTGTCTGAATTTGAATTTTAACATGCCTTCGCACACCCCTCCCCTAAAGGGTGCCACCGCACTGGTGCCCTTTAGAGTAACGGTGAAAGACAGTTGAAATTGACTACAGATGTTAATTTCCAAAATTGGACACTGCCCAAAATTCGGAACCTTTCTTGTTTCATTTATTAATTCGTTATTTGCCATAGATTCAAAAACGCAATGCCAGTTCAGATCAAGGTTGCCGATACAACTGCACAACAAAAAGTATTTGTTGATTTTGCATTCAGGCATTACAAGGGCAATAAATTTTGGGTTCCTTCTTTTAAAAAGGAGGAGTTTAATGTGCTTCGTCCTGAAACAAACCCGGCGTTTGAATTCTGCAAAACCAACTTTTGGGTTGCATATAAAGACGGAATACCGGCAGGCAGGATCGGAGGTATTATCAACCGGCTTGAAGTTGAGAAGACAAGTGAAAAAATTGCACGATTCACCCGATTTGAGAGCATTGATGACAATGAAGTTTCTTCAGGCTTATTGCTTGCAGCGGAATCATGGGCAAAAGAAAACGGAATGACAGCAATTCACGGCCCACTTGGATTCAGCAACCTGGACCATCAGGGCGTGCTTGTAGAGGGTTTTGAATACTTGCCATCAATCGCTTCAGAATACCACTACCCATTTTATCAGAAACACCTGGAACAAAACGGATATCAGAAAGAAATGGACTGGGTAGAATTCAGACTTACACTTTCGGCGGTTCCTGAAAAGGCAGTCCGTCTGAATGATGCGATCAAGCAGCGATATGGACTTACAGTAAGAAGATTTGCTTCTTCATCAGAAGTAAAAACTTATGGAGAAAAGATCCTCGATCTGTTGAATGAGGCTTTTTCTGATCTTTTCAGTATGGTTCCGCTGAATGAGAAAATGAAAAATTATTACATCAACAGATACCTTGGTTTTATCAATCCTGATTTTGTACTGGTTGTTGAGGATAAAGAAAAAAATCCTGCAGGGTTTATCATCACAATGCCATCACTTTCAGAGGCCATGCAAAAGGCAGGTGGAAGTTTGCTCCCTTTTGGATGGTGGCATATAAGAAAGGCATTGAAACATCCTGAGGTTGTCGACATATTGCTTACTGCAGTGCATCCAAAGCTGCAAGCACAAGGCGTTCCTGCAATCCTGATTACTGAAATGCAGCAGATCATGCTGAAGTCCGGCGCTAAATATGCAGAGACAACCGGGATCATTGAAACAAATCAGAAAGCCATACAGGTCTGGAAAAATTACGAGCACATTCAGCACAAGAGAAAACGCTGCTATATTAAAGCTCTGTAAAATCAGGTTTTCTTTTCAGAAGCTGAAAGCATATCCCAATCCAACCACGAAATCAGTTAAGGGATCATTAACGTTTTTATCCTGCTGGATAAGATAATACAGGTCTATCGCATGCACCCTGTTGAATTCATATTCAACACCTGCCGCATAACGCATTTTGTCAATTATGCCTCCGTCTTCATTCGGAGCCGAAATCATGTAGAAAAGTTCAGCTGAAACGTATGGTGAATATTTTTTATTCAGGTCAATTTTAGCGGTGATTTTATTCCTGCTGTACCATGCAGGAATTCTTCCATGCTCACTTGAATGGATGTCCTGCTGCTGCTCCTGGAGGCGCGTTCGCAGCAGTAACTGAAGCCGTGAACTTTTTGTTTTGTAGCTTAGGTCAGCATACAACCGGTGACGTTTACTGTAGTAAGTGTACTGATCACTATTGATGAAGCGGTAACAAAGCGCTACCTTGAATTTTTTCGAAATGGAATATTCAAGTCCTGCATCTGTAAAATACTGAACAAGGTTACTTGCATTCTGATTGAAACGAAACTGTTCTTCTATTGTGGCAGAAAGTTTTCGTGAAAATTTATGCGTGACAGCAATGCTACCCCAGACACCGAAGTCGTTTTGCTGGGCAGATGAAGAAGAAATAAAGAATAGAACAAAAATAAGAGAACCCGCAGTTGACAGTTTGCAATTGGCAAATACCTTGGTTGATTTTCTAATTAAATCATCCTGCTTCTTCAAAAGCCAACTTATTATTTTCATTTTACTTTGGCAGGAGCCTGTTTATGCAGGGTGTCTTCGTAATAGTAAATCTTGATATTGGCAACGTCCCTTAGAAAATCGACCCTGTTCACTGAAAAGCGGTGAATATCCAGTCCTGTACGTTTCCGGAGATCTGCCATAAGCTGATCATGATTCTCCGGCTTGATCATCTCGATGTTTTCATAGATCACATTTTTTGCCATTTCATTCCTTACCAGCCAGTTTCCATCGAGGGCATAAGTGAAAGCGATCAGGATAAAGTCGATTACGATAAGTTCAAAATAGGTTCCTTTACTCACTGCTGTTATCAATCCCATTGCGATAACAATGAACAGATAGGTCATATCCTTGGTGGTGATGCCTTCTGTTCTGTAGCGGAGCATACTGAATACTGCAAAGAGTCCAAAGGCCGCGCCCATGCTCATGTCTACCTTATTCAGCAAATAGGTGATTACAAAGATTATGATATTGAAGAGGAAGAACGTGAAGAGGTAATCCTTTTTTCTGTAGATGCGGAAATAGATGAAGCGAACAAGAACGATCATACTGATAACGTCAATGAGCAATCTCCAGAAAAACTTGTCGCTCAGTTTGTCAAACATTTCAAATGTGGAAAACATATCACTCATTTTGCAAGTAGTTTATTTAGGTAAAGTAGTGTTGGTTTAAAACGGTTCTTTTTTATTTCAGGATGCAAACTTATCACTCCAAGGCAATATTTGCTGATAGAGTTTTCCCTCACATGGTATTTTTTCATGAGGGCAATAAACGGGCTTTTATCAAGAGCTGACCCTTGTTTTACTTCAGCAATAACAAGTCCGTCGTAGGTTTTTCTAGATTTATCATCCAAATATGTCAGGTTGGTATCAATGGTCAGCCTTTCCTGAGTGGTCTTACTTACGAAGGTATGTCTCCGATAGTTTACCCAAATTCTTGCTTTGTATTGCGAGGGATCGTGTCCGCTGGTCTCAACCAGAAATTCACTGGCTTTTCCTTCAAGTTCTTTAACGATCTCATGGTGTTTTATTCTGTTCTTGACAGTACGGCCTTTATTGCTTTTAAATTTCACTTCAAAAAAATGCAGGTTGCTTTCCACATATTTTCTTGAGCGGAATTTAAAACGGTTCTGTTTACCGTTGTGGTGCTGGAGGTACAAAGCAAAATTTTCGGTATCGTAGTACAATGTTTCGTAATTACTATATCGAAAACCGGAAACTTCGAGAATCCTGTAATGCTTTTGCATATCCTGAAAAATACGCGGGAGTAAAATGTCGCGAAACATAAACTTGGTATCGACCCTGTCCTGAAGTTTCACGCTATCCATCTCCTTGAGGGAGATTGGTTCAAAATCAGATAAAATATTTTCGTGTGGTAACAAGACTTAATATTCGTATGTAAATTTTCTGACAGAGAGGATGTTATTTTTACCATCGTAGGTTCTGCGTTCTGTCTTCATTCCTTTGTTGTCATAAAGGTTTGTAACTTTCTTGGTTACAGCATTCGAAGCATCGAGGGTAATTTCTGCTGTGCGGTCTCCATTGGCATTGTAAGAAAACATGTTTTTTTCAACCAAAGATCCATTGTCGTCATATTCAGACTCCTCAATTTTATCACCGGTAGAATTGTACTTGGTAGTCAACTTCTTCTTTATTTTCCCATCTC
>JAPLDB010000004.1 GCA_026391975.1 Bacteroidota bacterium
AGCGGTGGTCATAGTAATAGTGCAAGCCAGGATATTTACGATATATGGGTAGTCAAAACAGATAGTTTGGGAGATCTTCAATGGCAACGATGTCTAGGAGGAACAAATAGAGATAATGCCAACAGCATACAACAAACTGATGACGGTGGCTATATTGTGGCGGGAGGAACAGGTTCCATTGATGGTGATGTTACCGGATTGCACGGGGGATTATATTCTGATTTTTGGATTGTAAAGCTTGATAGTGTCGGTGTATTACAATGGCAGAAATGCCTTGGGGGCACGATGTATGAAGAAGCTTATTCTATTAGGAAACTGGTAAATGGAAATTTTATTTTGGCGGGAATCACAAGTTCAAATGATGGCGATGTAAGTGGCTTGCATGGCAACAATCTGGATTATTGGATAGTTAAAATCAATGGCAGTGGAGTTCTCATTTGGCAGCATTGTTATGGAGGTACAGATTTAGACGAAGCATACTCTGTTGATACAACAAGTGATGGCGGTTTCATTATTACCGGTGAGGTGAAATCATTTGATGGAAATGTAACAGGGAATCATGGTGGTTCTGAAATCTGGGTAGTGAAATTAAACAATTTTGGATACTTACAATGGCAAAAATGTCTCGGAGGTTCTGGTCCAGAATGGTCAAGTTGCGTTATTCAAACACAGGACAGTGGATATGTAGTTTATGGGGAAACAATGTCAAATGATTTTGACGTCAGTGGCAATCATGGGTATGGTGATTTATGGGTTGTAAAACTTTCAGCTCCGTATGTAGGAGTTCAGGAGCCAAGCCATTCGTTTGAAGATTTCTCAGTCTATGAAAACCTAGTAGGTAATAGCATAGCTGTGGGTTTTTATGCCAAATGGAATGAGAAAGTCAACTTGCAACTGATTGATATCACTGGCCGCATTCTTTTACAAGATGCTTTCACAGCAACAATTGGTTTAAACAAACACCGGGTTTTTACCGGAGATTTAGTTGGAGGTATATATTTTTTAAGGCTGCAAGCTGATGGCGGAGCTGTTACAAAGAAGGTGCATGTTCAATAAGTGTTTTGAGATTGAAGAGTGCGAAAGGCCTCGGTTGGCAGGCTATGCCTCGCAGTGACATACTTTCCTCACCACCCGCTCGCCAGCACATCTGCAATATGCATCACCCTGATATTTTTTCCCTGCTTTTTCAAATAGCCGTCCATGTGCATGAGGCAGGAAAGGTCGGTGCTGATGATTGTACTTGCTTTGGTGGCTTCCACGTTGATGATTTTTTGCTCGGCCATACCTACGGCAATGGATTCATACTTCACAGAAAAAGTTCCGCCAAAACCACAGCAGGTTTCAACATCATTCATTTCCCGGAGTTCAAGTCCGCGTACATTACTTAAAAGTGTGCGGGGCGCTTGTTTGATGTTCAATTCCCGCAGTGCACTGCATGCATCATGGTAGGTTGCAACGCCTTCAAACTTAGCACCTACATCTGTAACATGTAAAACATTCACCAGAAAATCGCTGAACTCATAAATATTTTTCTGGATGGTTTTGTACTGGTTGTGAAGTGAGGAATTGTGAAACATTTCACCGTAATAATTTTTAACCATGCCCACACATGAAGCGGACGGCGCAACGATCGGCCTGTCATTCGGAAAGTCTTTGATGAATTTTTCTCCTACCTCCCTGCACTGGTCCCTGTACCCTGCATTGAATGCCGGCTGTCCGCAACAGGTCTGTTCTGTATTGTAGTTTACTCCCACGTTCAGCTTTTCCAGCACCTTCACCATGTTCATGGCAGCGTCAGGGAACATCTGGTCAACGAAACAGGGGATAAAGATGTCTACGATCATGGTCCGAAATTAATAATTTGCAAATATGCAAATATGAAAATGGAAAAGTACTCCAATTGAAAATTATTTCCAGTGCGTTGGCCTCCCTTTAGGGTCAGGGGTGCGGGTGGCACTGGTTAAGGAAAGGAATGAAAATGTCGACAATCATAATCCAAAGTTTATAATTTGCAAATATGCAAATATGTAAATTGGGAAGTACTTCATTTTGAAATTAATTCCTGTGGGCGGTCTCCCTTTGGGGGAGGGGTGCGGGGAGCTGTCGTTCAAGAAAACAGGGCGAAGTTTAGAATTTGCAAATCTGCAAATGGAAAAGTACTTCAATTGAAAATTATTTCCAGTATGGTTTCAAATGAACGTGTTTAATAAATTTATTTCTCGCAATCCCGTCCCGATGTGTCGGGAGCTATCGGGACGCAGAGCCCGCAAAGTGATATTTCATACTTTCATTCTTTGCTGTCTCTGCGCCTTCGCGTGACAATTCATTTTTAGTTTGAGCCTATTTTCGGCTGCTTTACTCTCAGCAACGAAATTATCCCCACCACAAAAAAACTCCCCAGCACTAAAATAGAATTTCTCATGCTTCCTGTAAGCTCATTGATCATTCAAGGGCCACCTAATAAATAAGAATAATTGACTTTTCTCCGCGAGCTTTGCGTCCCGATAGCTCCCGACACATCGGGACGGGATTGCGTGACACATTTTTATTACTGTTAAACAATTTTCGGCTGCTTTACCCTCAGCAACGAAATTATCCCCACCACAAAAAAACTCCCCAGCACTAAAATAGAATTTCTCATGCTTCCGGTAAGTTCGTTGATCATTCCGAATGCCAGCGTGCCGAGTACTGTTCCCATCTTATCGCATACATCGTAAAAGCTGAAGTAGGAGGCATGGTCTATGGTTTCAGGTAATAATTTGGAATAAGTGGAACGTGACAATGCCTGAATGCCTCCCATCACCAATCCTACCACGACTGCAATCGCAATAAACATATTTTGTTCATTGATACCGAATCGTTTGTCATCGAAGTAAGCGCCTACGGCAACAAGGATCCAAACAACAATTGAAATTGCTAGTGCATTGATATTCCCGAACCGTTTGGAAAGGGCTGCGAAAATATATGCGCCGGCAATGGCTACAAACTGGATGATAAGTACAATGGCAATGAGGACAGATGTTTCTAAGTGAAGTTCACTGTTTCCGAAAAGTGTAGCAACATACATCACCGTTTGCGTTCCCATATTATAAAAGAAAAATGCAAGCAGGAATCTTTTCAGCGTAGAATTGCTTCGGAGTTCAAACCACACTTTTTTCAGTTCCAGGTAACCATGAAAAATGTATCTACCTGCAGGTTTCAGGTTGAATACATTGTTTGGTAATTTGCTGAAAGTGTATTGAGCAAAAACAAACCACCATACTCCAACCGTAAGAAATGAGATACGTGACGCAGGTCCGCTGAAAAAACTTTTGGCCTGTTGCAGCGCTTCGTCATTGGTAAGCGAAGGAGTGGAGGCAAGCAATTCATTCATTTTTCCTGTCACATCAAAAAAGAACTGCGGGGATTGAATCATTACAAGGTTAAAAATGAGCAGTAAAGAACTGCCTATATAGCCCATGGCGAAACCTTTAGCACTTACTCTGTCCTGATCGGCCGGCTCAGCAATTTCAGGAAGGAATGCATTGTAGAAAACGATACTTCCTGCATAACCGATGGCTGCAAATACGGAACCTAAAACTCCAATGGCAATTGTATCAGGCCCCCTGAAAAAATAAAGCGAAGCACATGATATGGCACCAAGTGTACTGAAGAAGTACATGAATTTTTTCTTGTTGCCGCTGTAATCTGCTATAGAAGAGAGGAGCGGGTTAATACCTGCAATGACCAGAAAAGCAAGTGAGATTGCATAGGTCTGTAGCGAATCTGCATTGAAAGTATGCCCGAGAAACTGCACATCTTTTGACCCATTGATCGTGGTTACTGCAGTGAAGTAGATCGGAAATATGGCAGATGTAATGGTGAGTGAATAGGCGCTGTTGGCCCAGTCATACATCGCCCATGCATTGATAAGTTTCTTGTTTCCTTTGATGATCATCGGGGAACAAGATTACAATTTATTCAGCTATACGCAAATCAACTATCGGGACAGGGTTTTGTTTAAGCAGGCAGCCACTAATTCCACTAATTTACACGAATGCTTGATTAAGCTAAATTCAGATCATTGTTATCAAGCATATTGCTATTGATAATTTTACTTACTTCATCCATCATTGAAAATGAATTTCGCTAATTTTTTTTATTTGTGTTAATTCGTGAATCCATCATTGAAAATGAATTTCGCTAATTTTTTTTATTTGTGTTAATTCGTGAATCCCGATAGCTATCGGGACGTGGCTGATCTTTGTATGTTCAGCATTGAAGCTCAATTACAACAAAAAAAATGGCTGCCCTTTTCAGAACAGCCACCTTGAGGTGTGTTTAATGGGGAATTCCTATGCTAATTTTACATTCACTGCGTTGGGTCCTTTTTTACCTTCAGTTACTTCATACACCACGGCATCATTTTCACGGATGGTGTCCTGCAATCCGGTTGAGTGAACAAAAATTTCTGCTCCTGTTCCGTCTTCTTTAATAAATCCAAAACCTTTTTGCTGGTTGAAGAACTTTACTGTACCTTTTTTCATTGTAATAGAATTTAATAGTTACTGTTTGTTAATTAATAATAAATGACTTCTACGGAGAATCCGGTCCTGCGGTTACCGATTTCCGAGATTCTCCAAATGAAGCCGCGCGAAGATAATTAATAATTTATCTGAGGAAAATTAAAAATCACGGCAGAAACGTCTGTCTATTAATGAAATGTGCCTGGATCACCGCTTTTTTAGAGCTATCCTTCACTGGCTCTTGTATTAATGAATTACGGATCACAATTACTTTTCTACTTTCGCAGCCCTGAAGAAAACCCTGAACATCACACAGGTCACATGTGGGAATGTGCGTTTCGTAACCAAGTTTTCAATTATTCGTAATTCATAGAGATGCAAGTTGTAATAATGGGCTTAGGGTATATCGGCTTACCAACTGCCGCCCTAATAGCCAGTAAAAAAATTCACGTTCATGGTGTTGACGTAAATAAATCTGTCGTCGACACGATCAACAAGGGGAAAATCCATATTGTAGAGCCCGATCTTGACGGACTGGTTCATTATGATGTGCAGCAGGGTTATCTTGTTGCAGGTTCTCAGCCCAAAAAAGCTGATGTCTTTCTGATAGCCGTTCCTACACCTTTCAAAGGTGATCATCAGCCTGATATTACCTATGTGGAAAAAGCTACCAAAATGGCTATTCCATTCCTTCGTGAGGGAAATCTTTTCATTCTGGAATCTACAAGCCCGGTCGGTACAACTGAAAAACTGGCCAAACTAATCTTCAAGTTACGTCCAGAACTGAAGGGAAAGATTTCCATTGCATATTGCCCGGAACGCGTATTACCCGGCAGTGTGATCTATGAACTTCAGCACAATGACAGGGTGATTGGTGGGGTGGATGCAAAGTCAACAGATTCCGCTGTGAATTTTTATTCCAAATTTGTAAAAGGTGAATTGCACCGTACCAATGCAAGGACAGCAGAGATGTGTAAACTCACTGAGAATGCTTATCGTGACGTGAATATTGCTTTCGCGAATGAGTTGAGCATGATCTGCGACAAGGCAGAAATCAACGTGAATGAGTTGATCGACCTTGCCAGTAAACATCCGCGTGTAAAAATCCTCAAGCCGGGACCAGGCGTAGGCGGGCATTGCATAGCCGTTGATCCCTGGTTTATAGTGGCTGATTTTAAGAATGAAGCTAAGATCATTAAGCAAGCCCGACTCACCAATAACTACAAACGGGAATGGGTCATCGAAAAAATAATTAAAGCGGCTGATGCTTTTAAAAAGAAAAACAAACGCAATGCAGTCATCGCATGCATGGGACTGGCCTACAAACCCGACATTGATGACCTGAGGGAATCTCCTGCTTTGGAAATTGTACATGACCTTGAAAAAATGAAATACAAAGTGCTTGCCGTCGAGCCGAATGTTTCACAACACCGGGATCTGCGGATCACCGACAGCGCAAAGGCTGCACTCGAAGCTGACATTATCGTATTTCTGGTTGCACACAAGGAGTTTAAAAAACTGTCAGTTGAAAAAGACAAAGTAGTCATGGATTTTTGCGGTGTTATCAAATAAAACGTTGCACGTCTTTTCCTAATATACATGCGAAGATTTTTGTCCGGCATCGTCGGTGACGAAGAGAAAAAGATATTTTTAAAGCTGACTTCGCAAACGCTGGTACTTCGTTTGTTTGGAATGGCATTGCTTTACGGCAATCAGGTATTGATGGCCCGCCTGATGGGCGTTTCAGAATATGGTTACTATACCGTGATCATGACATGGATAAATTTTCTGGTAGCATTTTCAATTTTCGGATTTGATCATAGTGCCCTCCGTTTTTTTTCAACGTATTATAATAAACAGGAGTGGGCCAGGGCCAGGGGCTTTTTAAGGTTAAGCTTTCGGATCATTGCATTGGCTGCTGTTGTATGCATGATTGCCTGGTTTTTATTTTTATGGGATAAGCAGCAGTCAGTGAATATCCGCGACCGCTATCCGCGAACCTATTCGGAAGCATTTCTGTGGGCGATGTTCGTAATTCCGCTGCTTGCTATTATCTACCAGTCTAGCGCCATATTCCGGTCAATCCACCAGATCAAATTATCACTCGCTTCTGTGTATGTGATGTTGCCATTGGGAATTTCGATTGCTTCTGTCGTTTATTATAAAATGAATGCAGGCAAAATGCAGGTAGATGGAGCCGTTTTGATGAATCTCCTTGTTACCTTTCTTGTTGCCATGTTCATCATCAGGAAGATGAAAAAAAGACTGCGGCCGAAATATGGTGCGGAAGAACCAAAATATGAAGCAGGGTTATGGTTCAAAACAACGGTAACATTCCTTGCCATGAATGTGCTTACACTGATTATCAAGCAAGCCGACATCCTTTTTGTAGGTCACTATTTTGGTCCGAGGGAGGCGGGTATTTATTCAACAGCAGTAAAAATATCAGCGCTGATCCCATTCGGACTCAGCATTGTAGAATACGTTTACACGCCACGAATTTCTTCCATGTTTTTGAAGAATGACCACAAGAAACTTCAGGAATATATTTCACATGCAGCCAGAATAATCGTCTTTATTACTATTCCACTGGCCATTGCGCTGATCTTTTCAGGCAAATACCTGCTGATGATTTTCGGCAAAGAATTTCAATCCTCATATATTCCGCTTATCATTCTTATTGTTGGCCAGCTCATAAATGCGTTGACAGGAATGGTTGGGGCATTGATGACAATGACGGGAAACCAAAATGTATATCTCATGGTTTACCTTGCGGCGTCATTTGTTGATATTATCCTCAATATAACTCTTGTCCCGAGAATGGGCGCTGTAGGTGCAGCAATAGCATCTGCTGCGAGTATAATCGTTCTCAATATTTTTATGTATGTGCTTGTCAGGAAAAGGCTTGGACTAAAAGCGTCCATTTTTTGATTAAAAAAATATTCTGAGACTTTGCTTTGGAGTGAATTAAAAGAATGCCGCAGATTCTCAGCTAGATTTTTTCGAATTATTAAATCTGCGAATCAGTGGCAATTTACTTTACTTCCTGATGCCTCTATGAATGTTTAAGAAAACAAATTAAGTATTTATGCAATATCTAATTATCAAATACAAAATCGCAAACAGGTCATCCCCAATAAACTAATAAACTAATAAACTAACTGACTAACTAACTAACTAACTAACTAACTAACTAACTAACTAACTAACTAACTAACTAACTAACTAACTAACTAACTAACTAACTAACTAACTAACTAACTAACTAACTAACTA
>JAPLDB010000149.1:0-7127 GCA_026391975.1 Bacteroidota bacterium
CTCTACCTCAGCATCCTGATTCGTTTCCCCATCCCCCAATAGCCATTCATAGGAAACGGCATTTGCAGATTGTTGTCGGAAAGTGACCAGCGAATCACATTCCGTATACGCCCAAGTAAAATCACTAACAGGTCTTGGAGGTATTGTTGCCATCATGCTTATGGTATCTGAACATCCGGAATCATTTTTTGCAATCAACGTTACTGAAGCATTCCCATCCGAAGAAAAGCCATGCATGACGTCTACTGAATCACTTGTGTACCCATCAGAAAAACTCCAGTAGTACTTCGTTGCATCAGATGAACTATTTGCAGAACTCACCAGAAAGGAACAGGTATCAAGTGAGAGGCCGAATTGCGCTTCAGGCTTTCTGTTTACAAAAACTGTCTGGGTTGAGAAATCAGTACAAGTCAGATTTGTCCCGAAGGCCTGCATCGTAACTGTATATGCTCCGGAATGCTCATAGAGATGTACGGGATCACGGTTAAAGGCAGCGGAGTTGTCACCAAATGTCCAGCTAAAACTCGGAGAATTGAGACTCATGTTCTGGAAATGGACGAGTGAATCACAATCTGCAACATCCCATGTAAAATTTGCAATAGGCACCGCCGGAAGGTTAAAAGTGAACTGAGAAGTATCGGAACAACCACTGTCGTTACCGGCGATCAGGTATGCTGTTACATTACCGTCAATAAGGTAATCATGCACCGGGTTTTCCTCGATACTGTTATTATTATCACCAAAACTCCAGTAATATGATGATGCATCAAGGGATGTGTTGTTAAAAGTTACAAGATGCGCGCAAGTATCAAGACTAAAATTAAAATTGCTGGCGGGCACGGGATCAACATCAACATTAAAAGCAACCGTATCGGTACAACCGGAATCGGATGATGCAATAAGCGTAACTGTATAATTCCCCCAGGATGCATACTGGTGAGAAGGATTTTGAGCGAATGAAAGCTGGTTGTCTCCGAAGTTCCATAGCCAGTAATTCGGACTTGAGTTCAGGCTGTAAGAAGAATCAATAAATTGAAAGGTGTTATCACACGGCAATGAAGTAACTCCACATTTTGCGAAGAAAGCCGGGTACACCCTTGCCTCACCAAATGCAGTATCGTTGCAGTTTGCATCAGCGGCGTAAGCAATCAAAACCAAAGGATATGTTCCTGTATCAGGATAAGTATAACTTGGGTTCATCAGGCTTGAAGTATCGTTTGATGATGTAGGATCACCAAAAGACCAGGAATAGGTAGAAGCCCCAAAACTGGTATTCTGAAAACTCGCCTCCAATGTCCCGCAAACAATGGTTGGAGAAAAAATAGATGCCACCGTATAATTTTCACAGAGAGTAACATTGACCTGGAAATCTCTTCTTGTTTCACCGATGAGCACGCCATTCCTGTATTCCTGAACGAGAATGCCGTAAACAAACTGCCCGACGGTGGATGGTGTTGCAGTTAATATCCCGGTTACCGGATCAATCGTAAGTGGGATTCCACCCATCACATCTGCGATTGAATATGGAGCCTGGAAAACAATAGGCGTATACGGAGGAGCAGCAGGTGGTGATGGTCGCGGAGTATTCTGATCTGCTCCGTCAAATGGTGTACATAGCGAATATACCAGCGCATCACCATCAGCATCAGTTGCAGAATGATCAAAAGTAAATGGAGCTCCGGCGCAAATAAAAGTCGGAGGCAAATTTCTAAATACAGGGTTGTCATCAACAGCATATTGTTGGTCTGGTATCTCTGCTGTATAGGTCGCCCCTGTGTATTGAAAAATATTCACACAGGAATAATTCCTGCAGCAACGCTGATATGCAATTGTATAACCACCACCCAAAGGTGGCAGTGTAACCGTGGTATAGTAATGCGCGACCTGCACACAAACGTCCGTCGGTGGGATCAAACAAGGTGTATTGATGGCATTTGGGACGAAGTCTGAATCGTTGATTGGGACCAGGACTTCCTGAAAAAGACTTCCCTGGCTATCGAAAATACCGATGGAAGCAAAATCATCATATGGCGCCTGGCCATTAAAACAATCCCGGTAAACAACAAGCGTAATTTCATACTGATTATTGCCAATGTAGTGATAGTTCATCTCACCACCAACGATGTGAGAAGCCAGCAGTGATTCGGCACAAAGAATGAAAATACAAATGCTGAAAAAAAATTTCATGCTGGGCTTTAATACGGCAAAACAAATATAATAAACAGGTCGGGACACCAAAAGTTTACTTGGCAAAATGACAAACATATTGCATAAATGAACAATCAGCGGTCATATACTATTGGAATCTGCTGTTTTCAGACGTTTTTATTGATGTATTTTCGCATATTCCGCTATTTCGAAAGGTAATATCTATGATAAGTTTTAAAAATCAACTGATGAAAGAGCTTAACCTCAAATACCCTGTGGTGATGGCTCCTATGTTCCTCGTAACAAATGAATCCATGCTCCGGCAAAGCATCGAAGCCGGAATTCTCGGTTGCTTCCCATCGCTCAATTACAGAAAGGATGAAGAACTGAAAAATGTACTTTCATCGCTCAACAGTCACATCGCAGGCCGCAATGGTCAGCCCGGAAATTACGGAGTCAACCTGATTGTGCAACGGTCAAATATTTTTTTTGAAAAACATCTTCAAATTTGTGTGGACCAGAAAGTCCCGGTTTATATCACATCTCTTGGAAATCCCAAGGTCACTATTGAAGCTGCACACAGCTATGGGGCAAAGGTTTATTGTGATGTAACAAATATTGCGCATGCAAAAAAATGTTACGACTACAATTGTGATGGCTTTGTCGCCGTTGGACAAGGCGCGGGTGGACATGCGGGACCCAATCCGCTCATGTTGTTGATAGCATCATTGAAAAAGAATTTTCCTGACAAAATGGTACTTGCTGCCGGCGGAATTTCTCACGGAAGCAGTCTGTTGAGCGTTCTCGCTGCAGGCGCCGATGCAGGATACATTGGCACCCGATTTATTGCATGTACAGAAGCCAGCATTACTGAAGAATATAAGGATGAGGTTGTAAGGGCTCACATGGACAATATTGTGATGACTGACAGGATCAGTGGTACGCCATGCACCATTATCAATACGCCCTATGCAATGAAGATCGGCCTGCATCAAAACCGTTTTGAGCGCTACCTTGGCCGCAATCCCAGGACAAAAAAATACTTCAAGATGCTGGTTGCAAAACGGGGAATGAACTGGCTGGAGGATGCTGTTAAACCGGGTAATTACCATAAACTCTGGTGTGCAGGACAAAGTGTCGAAATGATCGACGAAATTAAACCTATAAGAACAATCGTAACTGATTTAATGCTGGAGTGTAATGATGCATACGAAAAGCTTAAAATGAATTATGGCTAATCAACTTTCCATGAAATATCTTCTCATTCTATTCGACAAGGCCAGGCATTCAAAATTTTTTCTTTTTGTATTGAATGAAGTATTGGGTTATTCCATTCCCTTCAACAAACCTCACAAGTTAAAGATCACAGAAGTCCATGATGGTGGAGTATCTGTCCGGCTACCTTTCAGACGCAAAAATCTGAACCATTTAAAAGGAATTCACGCCTGTGCCCTTGCCACGACAGCAGAATATGCAAGTGGAATATCCCTGTTGCTGGCAATAGGAACTCACTACAGGCTGATCATGAAAAACATCCATGTCACTTATCATTATCAGGCAAAAATGGATGTTATTGCATCAGTTAAATTTGACGAGCTTCATATCAAAAGAAATATTCTCACACCGCTTAATGCCGGAGAGCCGGTATTATTCAGCAGCACAGTTGAAGTTTATGACCTCATGACTAACCATATTTGCACAGCGTCGATTGAATGGCAGATAAAACATTGGGGAAAAGTCAAAGTCGCAAGAGTCACTTAGATATAAATTCTCTGATTACCTGAAAATCCAATAAAATATTATTTTTATTTTAGGTAATTCTGGATAATTTGCGGCCATAACAATAACCCCAAACAAACTTATTATGCAAAAATTTAATTTTAAATCACGTATTGCCAACCAATTGATCGGAGCTTCCTTTACATTAATTGCAGTTTGTTCATTTTCATTTATCAGTCCTGAGCCGGCGCCTGTTGGTGATTTGCCCGGTGGTGGAAAAAGCATTACAGCAGCCGAGGCAACTGCAATGATTGCCAATTTTCCAAAGTGGAAAGCAACCAGTGGAAAAAAAGGTGGCTACCTGAGTAAGACGGCTATCAATGCAATATTTACAGCAAACCCGACAGCTACAGGTCTTTTTTGGTACATGGGATCTGACGTAAACGGCAACACTTTTAATCTGATCGTTGAACCGGGAACATCTACACTGAATGGAGTTAACACAACTGCAAATACCAGTATTTTTGTTTCTGAAACCATGTGCCCTACAGAGTGCGGAAACCTGGGTAAGTAATTTTTCTTTTTCATTTTTAGATGCAATTATTATTGCAATTAAGTTCGTTTGAATACGCTAATGAGATCCTTTAAAAGGCCTGTTATTGATATTCTGATGAAAGAAATTGTTGCAGTATTAATTGCATCTTTATTTTGGACCACCCTTTATGCCCGGGAAGGAGTTAATGAGCGGATTGATTCTTTAACTAAAGTACTTCGAACACAAATAGAAGATACCAATAAAGTAATTTTACTGAATGAATTAACGACAGCATACTGGGAAATAGAAAAGGGAAGTTCGTCCCGGGAGGCAGCCCAATACCTCGATTCATCAATTCGCTTAAGCAGAAAGTTATCATATAAAAGAGGATATGCAAATGCGCTTCTGAACAGAGGGAAATTTGAAATTTCAACTTGGCATAAGTTCGCTGATGCAACTACCGATTTGCTTGATGCTCTCTATAATTTCAACAGCATCAAAGATAGTTCCGGAATTTCGAAATGCTATTTACAACTGGGGGTTATCAGCTTTATTCTTCTCTATCATGAAGATGCTGTAAAAAATCTTGAACAATCAGTTGCCTATGCCAGTGCTGTGCCCGGGATCAAAGCAACAGCCACTTACCTTATTGCACTTTCCTACTCGGAATTAAAAATGTTTGCTAAGGCGAAAACCTATTTCTCCAGTGCATTGCAAGCATATAGAAATCTGAACAACGAGCATGGTGAAAGAGAATGTTACATATACATGGGTAAGATGTATGTGAATGACAATATGCCGGACAGTGGTTTTTATTACCTTAACAAATCTATTATTTTTACCGGAACACCTGTAGATAGCTCTGTACTCGGGCGTCCATATTCGTTTCTTTCTTCAGCATTTATCAAGCAGAAAAATGCAGATGAAGCTATCAGGTATGCCTTGATCAGCTATAGGTTAGGCAGAAAATCCAGTGATGAAATAACAGTTATTGAATCCGCAAATACACTTCAGGAGGCTTATTCCTTAAAAAAAGATTTCAGCAAAGCGTATTTTTATCTTAAGGAGTTGAAGGAAATGAAGGATTCCATTTTCAATAGCAGTGTGGCCCAGCGCGTTGCAGAATCCAAGAGTAAATTCGTTTTTGAAAAAGAACTCAGCGACAGGAAAATGCAGCAGGAAAAAGAAGAGGCAATTGCGAAAGCACAGATACAAAAACAGAAAATTGTCCAGTATGCTTTTATCATCGGAACCATATTGCTGGTAATTCTTTTACTTGTAATTCTTAATCGGTCAAGGCTGAAGCAAAAAAGCGCGAAACAACTGACAGAAGCTTATGACAACCTGAAGGCAACACAACAGCAACTCGTTCAACAGGAAAAACTTGCCTCTCTCGGTGCGCTTACCGCCGGAATTGCCCATGAAATAAAAAATCCCTTAAACTTCGTTAATAATTTTTCCGACCTTTCAATTGATCTGATAAATGAAATCGACACGCTGGATTCCGAAGAAGAACGGAAAGAAGTGCTGTCAGATATTAAAACCAACCTTGCTAAAATCGCTGAACACGGAAAGCGAGCAGACAATATTGTCAAGAGCATGTTGCAGCACTCACGAAGCGGGCTTGGCGACAAACAAATGACAGATATCAATCGCCAGTGCAGTGAATTTATTGACCTCGCATTTCACGGTTTGCGTGCAAAGATCTCTGATTTTAATAGTGAGATCATAAAGTCTCTGGCCGTTGATCTTCCCAGGGTAAATGTTATACCGCAGGATTTCTCAAGAGTCATCCTTAACCTAAGCAGCAATGCATTTTATGCAGTTAAGAAAAGAGCCGATAGCATTCAACCTGACCCCACGAATCCATACAGGCCTCAGGTAATTATCTCCACCAAAGTAGTTGGTGATAAAATTGAAGTTGTTATCCGTGACAACGGAAACGGAATTCCATCAGAGATAAAAGAGAAAATATTCGAACCCTTTTTCACCACAAAACCATCAGGAGAAGGAACCGGTTTGGGATTAAGTATATGCTATGATATCATCAAAGCGCATGGTGGCGAGATAAAAGTGGAGAGTAAAGAGAATGAGTTTACGCAATTTTCGATTTTGCTTCCGGCCGGCAATGATAAAACCTGATTCCTTAATTGCCCCAATCTGAATATTGAATAAATCAGTCTCCGCAAGCGTTCGCTAAGCCAACATGGCTATTAACTCTGATCAATCTACTATTGAAATTTTTCTGGAGAATGACTTTGGCACATCACTACCCTTTCCGGAAGCAGTAAATTCCAGAAAATATTCCCCGCATGCCAGCGCCGAAAAATTCATCTTTACAAAATTATTATCAGCACTCTTTTCTACTTCATTTTCATAAATAATTCTGCCGCGCATATCAAATACGTTTATTTTTATCATGAATGCAGCGTTGGAACTGAAAATCAAATTTACAGATCCATGGGTCGGGTTAGGACCAAGAGAAACCAAGTCACTTAACGCTTCAATATCTTCGGTAGAAACTCCAAAATCAACAGGCTGCTGAAATCCCTGGGTAAGGATAACTCCGGCATTGCTAAAAGTTTCCACCATTGTCATTTCACCAACTGTACTGGACAACATCGCTGTTCCATTTGCAGAATATCCTCCGGAGGAAGAGATAACAACCGGTGAGAGTGTTTGGGCAATTACTTGACTGCTAAAAATTAATGACCCGAGAATAAAA
>JAPLDB010000149.1:7200-7621 GCA_026391975.1 Bacteroidota bacterium
ATTTCATAGCGGAGTATTTTAGATATCAATCTATATATTATAAATGTCTCAGGCAACTATTAGAAACCGCAGAGCAAATTAATGTCTATCACAAGCGTTGCTAAGTAAAATAAATTACTGAATTTTTGAAAGCCGTAAATGATAAATTTTTTCCTCGGTGTCTATTTTTAAATAATATACCCCAACAGGCGCCGAATTGAGATTAATTATACTTTGAACATGAGAAGTGTTTTTAAACTCCCTCTCCTCTACTAATCTTCCGGCTGCATCAAACACCTCTGTTTTGATTTTGCTTCCCTGAATGTTTTTCATATCCAGTGAAAACTCTCCTGAAGAAGGATTTGGATAGACACCAAGTGTCGGAACTACAAATGCAGAGCTGCCTGAAGAGAGCAGATAATTCTCCTGAACATTTACATTA
>JAPLDB010000149.1:7672-13384 GCA_026391975.1 Bacteroidota bacterium
TTACATTATCAATAAATAGTAGATTTCCATAGCCGCCAATGTTTACAAATTTCAGGATGATCGAATTTCCTGCAAAAGCAGAAAGGTCAACCGAATCTCTTCTCCAGTCAGTTGCTGTACCGGGTGTAAAGCAACCTGTACTTCCTGCAATTGTAGAAAGTTGTGGTGATTCCTTATAATATCCTGACGGAATGAAAGTGTTTCCGCAATCTGTTGAAACATCAACTCGAAGTGCATCTGTGTAACCAGTGTACTCGCGGTAGCTTAGATCAAAAGTCATCAATGGATATGGCAGGTTACTGATATCGAGCAATTGTGTCAACATTGCATCGGAAGCACCGTTGGCATTGTAGGTGCAATTGTCATATACGGCGACATTGGTAGCTGCTCCGTTGCTTCCTACAATACCGGTTTGCCTTTGCCATATGTTGAGTGTATTTGAATTCAGTGTATCCCAATAAACCGGCGGAAAAACAGCTCCCTGAAAATCTTCAATGAGCGGAGCCGCTGCTGCAAGCGCGACAGTTACATTTGATGACTGCGAATTGTTATTCAGGTACAGATCTCCGGCAAAATTCAGTGTTACATCAATAGTAAATGCGCCTCCTGCACTCAAGTCAGCCGGTGTTGCAAATGTAAAGTTTGCTGATTGGCCGAATGCCAATGTTCCGGTAAATGGCTCTGTTACGGGACTTCCGGCATTTATGGAATAAGAAAGAGAAAATCCTGTTGCGCTATTGAAACCAATATTGATAATATTTGCTGTAATTAAAACAGAATCGAGACCTGAGCCGCAATCATAAAAATTGCCTGACACCGGAATGATGCTGCTCACTGCCATGTCCTGTGCCATAGAACAATTCACCACTCCCGGGAGTTTTTGAATCGCAATGGCTCTTCTGCCTTTTACACCACCAGTAAGCGCACAAACGCTGAACCAATTGACATCAGCAGAATTGATACCATGCAATACAATTTCATTTGTTGTGGAAGTACCTGCAGAATCCATATACATCGTTCCCAGTTTGCTTACTTCATAACCTGTAGCCCCGGAAACCGCATTCCATGATAGTTTCACTGAATCGACACATGCCCACACAAGTTGTAAGTTATTGGGATCATCGATGATGCTGAATACAGCATCACTTACATCAGATGTAGCTCCTTTAGAAACCCTTACGATGCAATTTCCCGAAACATTGTTTGGAATAACCCAGTCGTATTGCCTCTCAGTGCCCGCAACCGTTCCGATACTATTCCATGTTGAACCATTGTCTGCAGAATATTCCAGCAAAAAATTTCCTGTAGAGCTGAATGCATCCCAGCGAAGCACCTCTGTTTCTCCCGGAACAAATCCTTCTCCACCTATTGGATAAGTCAAGGTGATGTTATCATCCCAGTATTCATAAACAATATAATATTTCTGAGGACCAAAAGGAACGGAAGTGCCGTTAATTGTAATTGTATAAGTGCCTGCAGCAGGATTATCAATGGTTACCTGCTCAACATTATTCAGTGTATCAATCCTTCGCACAGCCGGAAGGGCAAGCGTGGCAGCATTTGGTGTAGGATCAAGTACCCATGGATTAAAGGTTTGAGCAGCAGGATCAGAAACAACCAGATCCAGGTTATTTACAAGTGCAATTGCTGCATTGGCATCACCTTCAGGATCGCTCCAGATGAGCATTACTTTGAGTTGTGAAATATTTGACGGAACGGTGATTGTGTGGGTATTTACAATACCCTGTATCAGAGAATCGCCAAGGTAATGTTGTTGCTCCATCGTCTGAACTGCACGCAAGCCATTGATCCGGCCATAACCGAAAGCATAGTCAGGTCCTGCAGTACCAATATCCCATGCGCTATTGAGCAGACAACCTTTGATCAGTGCTGCATCAGGGTTTGCCATTCCTGTAATTTCTCTGTATGCCTGATAGCATTGGGCTGTTACACCTGCAACACTCGGACATGCGGCACTTGTTCCGCCGCCAACCTGAAATGTATTGTTCTCTGCAATGGACATCTGGTCTTTTCCATTTGCTGAGATGTCCGGTTTTATTCTACCGTCTGCGGCAGGACCATGGCTGCTGGAATTATCAATGACCTCATGTGCATCGAGGTTGGCAACTGCAATTACATTCTTTCCTTGCTTGAATCCTCCTGTAATATTACCCCACTGCCCTCCTGCACCGTATCCGCAATCGGCTCCCTGATTATTGCCTGCACTCCAAACCGGGCATACCAAACGAAGGTTGTGCATTATCCGGTCAGTCATTGACGCGAATGCATCATAGTCGTTACATCCGGCACTATAGCTTGTTGAGAGGACAACAGTTCCAAGGTCTGTGAAATTTTGTGCAGCATTGACAACATGAGGATAAGAGCCGGCAATTGTATCAGGCGGATAAGGCCCAATGTCGTAGATATAGATCTGTGCTCCGGTGGCCATTCCTCTGATAACAGGATCGAGGTTTCCCGCGCCCATGCATATTCCCGATGTCATATCTCCATGCGATCCGCCGGGCCCCGTGCTGAATGTATTGGTCATTCTTCCCGTGTAATCTATATGAGGCCCTACTTCTCCGTCGTCTGCAAGGCCAATGCTTACCCCTGCTCCATCATAATGCCGTCCCGCTCCAAAACCTGTATTGATGGCATTGCTTCGATGAAGACTGCGGCCTTTGGTATCATCTGCCACCGGCGGATACAATGGTTCTATATGCTTAACAAAAGCACTTTGAGCAAGTGCAAGCCAATCGCTTTCACGAACATTTATAGAAACCTGGAATGATTCATCAAAACTTTCTAATACAGAACAACCCATCGCTCGCAAATCCTGTTTTACAAGGGCGGGAGAAATGTTTGGATAAAAAAGTACTGTCAAATTGATCGTTCCATTCTTATTTCTGATTTGATCAGGAATATTCCCAAAACGCAATTGGTTGCTCATTTTATCCTGTGCAGTTATGGTGATCATAGTCCGGGGATTAAATTGCATCAGTACCGAAAGGTTCAACCCTTCAGGAATTGCAATATAATATGCATTGTGAGGAACATATCCGAGCAGTTTAATACCGGTTGCTTCTACCCCGCTTTGTTGCTGCGATGAAAGCGGATCAGAGAACTGGATCAGCCTATAGTAGTAGCCACGATAAACTTCAGCGGCATTGATCACATCGTTCTGATGAATGTTGAAATCGTTAATGGTTTCAATTGTTCTGCTTTTTAGCATTATTGAATTACCTCCTGCAAAGGCCAAAGAAAAAGTTGAAATGCAGAACAAGTTAAATAGTAAAACTGCTTTGTTTCGTAACATGGGAATTGGTTTATTTATTTGGTGAGATAAACCTACGTGATTTTCTCTTTTTAAAAACACTTTAGTGCAAATAATTTTGAAAAAAAACGACTTTGCAAAAAGTTCAATCCCCGGCCTGCGACAGCATCAGTTTTTTTGGACCAGTTTCAAAGATAAATGGCCCATGGCATTATGCGAAAGGCCGGAAATATTGAGTTGCGTAATCCGAATGCTTTGATCATAATAAACAATAATGACCGGCGAATATTCCATCAGCAGCTGGTCCATGTAACGGTATAATACATACCTCGCTGAATCATTGGTCTCCTCCATTGCTTTTTCATAGATCTCATCGTAATCCTTATTGGAGAAATGTGTGTAATTATGTCCGTTCGGAGGGATGTTTTTTGAGTAAAAAAGTCCAAGAAAATTTTCCGCATCGGGATAATCAGCAATCCATGATGAACGAAAAAAAGAAAGTCTGCCTTCATCGATCAGTTGCATTTGTTCTTCATGGGATCTTAAATCAACGCTAACATTAATTCCAAATTCTTCCCATTGTTTTTGTACATATTCACAAAGCTCCCTTGCTTCAATATTTGTGTGCAGCACAATTTCGGGGAGATCCTTTCCATCTTCATGTCCGGCTTCCTTAAGCAACGCCCGTACTTTTGACGAATAATAATAATATCCAACCACAATAGATGAATCATAAGAAGGCAATCCCGGAGGGACGATTCCATCGATCCCGGCAACTCCAATATTTCCTGACAGGTAACGACTGAGGTTTCTTCTATAAAAGCCATAACTCAAAGCCTGCCTGATCCTTTTATCGCAAAGCGGATTACTTTTCAGTTTGGCCTTATCACAATCGTTGACGATGCTGAGGTATTCTGTATTCAGGAATGGAGAAGTTTCAAAATTAAATTTACCTGCAAACCTGGGCTGCAACTGACCTGTACGGCTGAGCAATTGATCGCGGATAGGACCGTCAATTCCGTTTATCAGATCCAGATTTCCTTTTAGAAATTCGATAAATGCATTTTCCTTTTCAGGAATAAAGGATATTTCGATGGCGTCCAGAAATGGAAGACGTTCTCCCGCAAGGTTACTTTCGAAATAATTTTCATTCTTTAAAAAAACAAGTTCCATATCCGGCTTCCATATCCGGAACAAAAATGGTCCTGTACCACAAGGATGACTTCTGAAATCAGCACCAAAATAATCAACAACTTCTTGTGGTACCACTGAACAGCTTACCATAGAAAGCATACTAAGAAAAGGCGTAAAAGGTCTGTCAAGGGTTATTCTAAGAGTGCTGTCATCTATAGCTTCGATGCCGGAAATTTTTCCAAGGGAATCGCGTTGTACCCGGTCCATAACCCACCTGCAGGGAGAAGCAATGAGCGGATCAGTCAGCCGTTTAAAGCTATAGATAAAATCCTTGGCAATTACTTTTCGCGTAACACGGATTGGATTATTCTTATTGTGAATGACGTCGAACTCCTCACGCACATCAAAGGAATTATTTTCATGGAAGTAAACATCAGTACGAAGATGAAATACAAATACTTGTCCACGGGAACCTATTTCCCAACTCTTTGCAATACATGGCTGAATATGCAACTGGCTGTCGGCCTGCACAAGTCCATTGTAAAGCTGCATACAGGCTCTGGTATTGGCATCATTGTTTGCAAATGCAGGATCGAGTGATGTAATACCGCCTGGTTCATTGTACCGGAATACTTTTTTATCAGCATGCCGGTGCGCCGGATTATTGCATGCCGAGAGTGAAAAAAATAGAATAATGACGGCAATCTTGCCAATTCGAATACCCGGGCGCATAAAGGCAAAATTAGATTTTTCCCTGTTAAAGAAATAACAGGCGGGAAAACTTTTGAACCCGGAAAATCAGCTGCTCAACTCCAGCCAGCGCAACGTCCTGGCGTCAAGCAAAATTTCAACTTCTTTGTAGCGGAGCGACCATTCAAAAATTTGTTCATGGGTACCTTTACCTTCCGACAAAGTGGTCTCGAGTTCTTTTTTTTCCTTTTCAAGAGATGCGATTTCAGACTCTAATTTTTCCATTTCGAGCCTTTCTTTGTAAGAGGCTTTTTTTGTTACAGGGACAGCCTTTTCCTCTTTCCTGACAAGCTTGCTTTTTTCTTTATCCTCCTTTGCCCTTTCTGCTTCCAGCTGTTTTGCTTCTCTCCAGTCAAGGTAATTTCCGTTAAAATCCTGTACATCCCCATTGCCTTTAAAAATTAACAGATGATCGACCAATTTGTCAAGGAAATAACGGTCATGTGATACAATGAGCAAACAGCCTCTGAAATGTATCAGAAAATTTTCCAGCGTATTTAGCGTAATAAGGTCAAGATCATTGGTAGGTTCGTCAAGGATAAGGAAGTTCGGGT
>JAPLDB010000055.1 GCA_026391975.1 Bacteroidota bacterium
ACTGAAATGAATATCATTTCCCAATTTCACCACAATGAGTTCTGAGTATTTAAAAGCTCCATCAACATCAGTTTGTTTCAGCCTGTAATAATTTATTCCCGGGTAAGGCTGATGGTCAAGGTATTCATACTTTAAAGTTTGCGTTGAATTCCCTGCACCATTTACTTCACCTACTATTTGGAAATCAATTCCATTCCTGCTTCTCTCAATTGTAAAATATTCATTATTAATTTCAGACGCTGTGCTCCATGAAATCAACACCTCCTTTCCCAAAGGCTCTCCGGAAAAAGAAATTAACTCAACAGGCAGTCCGACCAACGTACAGACATTCATCAAAACAGAAACAGTTGTTCCGCTATTGGTTACAGCAAGATCAGGTCTGCTGTCGCCATCAAAATCATCAATGGTCACATCATATGAAACACCTGAAGAAAGATCTGTTCTTGCCGCAAATGAAATCGTACCCGGCACACTTGTGTTTCTGAATACGCTTGTAATATTGAGTGTATAATTTCCGGTGGCGATGTCAGGCTTACCGTCTCCATCCAGATCACCGAAGGCCACACCATAGTGTGTCATTGTTCCGGCAGGTGTTGCAAAAGTTTGCCTTGCTGCGAGTGTAATGGATCCGACATTGCTGATGTTTCTGTAAATCGCCAGTGTGGCAACATCCCTATTCACAACTGCAATGTCGGCTTTGCCATCGCCGTCCAAATCACCAATGTGTACAAAATAGGGAACTGTCCCTGGTGCAAAATCCTGCCTGGCGGCAAAAGATATTGTTCCGGGCGCACTGGTATTCCTGAACACCGACATGGCATTGCTGGTGAAAGCTGTGATAACAACATCAGGTTTGAGGTCACCATCAAGATCGCCGACATCAATTTTATGCGGCTGGCTGGTGGTTGCAAAACTCACCCCTGCAGCAAAAGAAATAATACCCGGACCTGTGCTTGTATTTCTCAACACCCAGATACAATTGCCTGACCAGTGTACAGAAATTATGTCCGGCTTGCCGTCTTTATCTATGTCAATGATTTTATTCCCGTTTCCCTGACCTGAAGATGCAGGAACATCAACTCTCGAGGCAAAAGAAATACTACCGGCTGTGCTGGTATTCCTGTAAACTGAAATAAAAGTCCCGCCACCATTTCCACCCAATGCAATATCCGGTTTTCCATCTCCATCAATATCCCCTATTGAAATTTCATTTGGTTGTCCGCCAGCTGCCCATGGAAAAGCAACTTTTGCAGCAAATGAAATGTTTCCAGGGACACTTGTATTTCTTGTAACAGTAAATGTATTATTGAAGTAATCCGCAATCACCAGATCAGGTTTTCCGTCACCGTCTATATCGCAGGTCTCCAGGTTGTGGGATCCTCCCTGCACGGTTACTGCAGGTGCAAAGCTGGAAGTACTGCTACAACTTGTTGTTACATTAAATGGATTTTCAGAATATGCTGTGAGATTGGTGCTCAGGTTGGTTACGGTAATATAAAGAAAACTGGCACCGGAAGGAACGGAGACAACGAGAGAAGTAGCACTTGCAGAGTTAACGGTTGCTCTCGTGGCTCCAAAAAATACAATGTTGTTTGCCGGTGATGTGTTAAATCCACTCCCCGTAATTGTTACCATTGAACCGACAGGACCAGAAAGAGGACTAAAAGAAGCGATGACTTGTGCATCTACCCTGGTTGCCCAACTCATGATAATTAATAACATTAACCAACCCGACTGCCGACGAGTATGTTTCGTTCTCATTTTTATTCTTTTGAACTTTTACAGGTGTCCCCAAGTGCACTTTTGACTTCCCACCATCCATAAAGATAACTTTGGAGCAAGGAGAATAAAATGATCCGCGTCATCCTTGTCATTTTTTTCAGGAATAATGAATTACCGTAAACAGCGGTTCGGCTCTATGACATTTGTCATCTCAGTTATTACCCATGCTGAGAACTTTACAATGGATTATTTATCTGATGGCGTATCTTTACAAAAAAATATTCTTATGATGAATCGCCTTACTTCCCTAATTATTCTAAGTTTGATTTCATTCACCGCTTCAGCTCAAACCAAAAGCAAAGAAACCATTTCAACGCAACCTGATCCTTCCCAAAAGATCATGACCGTTGAAGCCGCCTGCGGTGAATGCCAGTTGGGTCTGTCGGGCAAAGGCTGTGATCTTGCTATTCGAATGAATGGCCATGCGTATTTTGTTGATGGAACAAATATCAACTCGCATGGTGATGCACATGGCGCAGATGGTTTTTGTGAAGCCATCAGCAAGGCAGAAGTTCAGGGAAAAGTTGTGAATGGCCGTTTTAAGGCAACTTATTTTAAAGTAATAAAAGAGGAGGAGCAACTGAAAGAAGCCAAATAGCTTCATAAAAAAGGCCTATCAGCACATGGCCTATTATTTTTTTTGTGCCTTGCAGAGTTTTCATATTTTCGTGAAACGATGCATCATTCCAGCCGGTCGTTGATGTGCATGTTGTTCGCTTTTTATACACAACATGTTTATTCCAATCTTCCCTGTACAACACAAGGGGCCTTGCCTTCACAGGTTCCTGAATGTTCGGGAATTGATTATTATAACAATTCCACCATCTGGATACACAATGATGCCAATTCTTTTGACACGCATTTATATGCAATCGACAGCACAGGTGCGCTGATCAGGTCGGTGAATATTACAAATGCTTCCAATGTGGACTGGGAGGACCTTACCCATGACGCAGGGTATCATTTTATGTATATCGGCGATTTCGGGAACAACCTTAATGACCGTACTAACCTTCGCATATACCGAGTTCCCTATGCTTCACTTCTGAATTCAACTTCGGCATCAGCATCTGTAATTAACTTCAGTTATCCTGACCAAACACAGTTTCCTGCAACATGGGCGAATTTCGATATGGAAGCCTTCATACATTACAGGGGAATGCTCTATCTGTTTTCAAAAGCATCGGGAGCTGCGGCGGGATATACCAAGCTTTATTCTTTGCCTGATACACCCGGAACCTACGTTGCCACTCTTATTGACAGCTTCTATATTCAGGATCGCATCACCGGTGCCGATATCAATGAAGACAATTCATCGGTAGCAATTATCTCCAATGAGAACATCAGAATTTTCAGGAACTGGACAGGAAACATTTTTTTTACCGGAACATATACCAACTTGAGTTTTGCCGGCAGCGTAACACATAAAGAAGGTATTGCTTTTAGGAATGACAATCATATTTATCTGGTTGATGAGAATCACGGGACGGGAAATTTCCTTTATACAGCAGATCTGACACAGTGGATACCAACAACAACCAATATTATGCAAGAGCCTGATCATCCGGCTCAGTTTTCAATTTATCCCAATCCTTCAAAGAACCAGACAACTGTAAAGTATACAGTTACATCAAGCCAAAACGTTACACTTGAAATCATAAATATTGCCGGAGAAATTATTTTCTCAGAGAGTAAAAAAAACCAGATCAGAGGAGAACATACGCTGGATCTCAACACCATCGCGCTTCCCTCCGGTATTTATTTCGTGAAGCTTACCTGTAATGGGGAAGTTTCTTATGAGCGCCTGGCGCATTTTTAGTTTATGAAAAAGTCAATCGCCATTATTGGCAGCGGCCCTGCGGCATTGATGCTCGCAGCAACGCTGGATGAAAATGCATTTGAAGTTACGGTATACGAACGCAATTCAGTACCTGCACGAAAATTTTTAGTTGCAGGCGATGGCGGCTTTAACCTGACACATTCAGAAAACATTGAACAGTTCATATCTCGCTATACTCCATCTTATTTTCTTGAAAAAAGTATACGCTCATTCAGTAATTCAGATTTACGAAACTGGTTAAATGATATCGGAATTGAAACATTCATCGGAACAAGCAAAAGAGTTTTTCCTGTTAAACCAATTAAGCCAATTGACGTATTGAATGCATTCCTTACTAAATTAAAAAATGATAACAAAGAATTGATTGTAAAAGCGGACCTGACTGTTTTTGCCCTCGGTGGAGCAAGCTGGAGCAAAACAGGAAGTACAGGGGACTGGACAGATTACTTCACAGAGAAAAACATTGCAATTATTCCGTTCCAGCCATCGAACTGCGCTTATCAGATCAAATGGAATCCAAATTTTATCACATCGTCAGAAGGCAAACCATTAAAAAACATTGCTGTTTTTTGCGACGGAATAGAAAAGAAGGGAGAGGTGGTGGTAACGCAGTTCGGCATTGAGGGAGGTGCCGTTTATGCTTTAAGTCCAAAGATCAGGCAGCAGTTGAATAAAAATAATTTCGCAGAAATATTGATTGACCTAAAACCAATGCTTACCACTGAAGTCGTCAGAGCCAAATTAAACTCAACAGGAAACAAAACAATCTCCAATTTATTATCCGATGAATTGAAATTAAATAATGTCGCCATTGCACTTTTAAAATCAGTTTTGCCAAAAGAAGAATTCACCAATACGGCACTGCTTGCAGGAAAAATAAAACAGCTGCCTTTGCAAATAACCGGAATGGCGCCCATCGATGAAGCCATCTCAACAGTTGGCGGTATTGCTCTGAATGAATTGGATGAAAATTTTCAGGTTAAGAAGCTGCCCGGTCATTTTGCAATAGGTGAAATGCTGGACTGGGATGCCCCGACAGGCGGCTATTTATTGCAGGGTTGTTTTAGTATGGGGCATTATTTAGCGCAACAACTGAATGATGGCAAAAATAGCACTGAAGAAAAAAGCCGAAAGCAAAACTAATTGCAGCATACAACCTCTTGTGGTTTTATTGTACACCTTGTTGTACATGTATTTTTTCGGATTGGTGATCCATCCATAACCCCTTGGTGCTTTGAAACCAAGATTATGACGCACCACTCTTTTCCACGAAGTGCGGGCGGCAATTCTTTTATTAAGGGATGGTATGCGGAAACCGAATTTCATTTGACAGCAAGGTAAATATTTTTTGAATAGATACCGGTAAACGAACTTCAATATAAAGGCTCATCAAGGCCAATCAATTCCTTGAAAAGAACTTCGGCCACAATCAATCCTCCTATTTCACCACAACAAATTTACATGACCGGAAAAAATCCTCGCCAGTGAGTTTCAGAAAATACAGTCCGGGGTTTATAGCATCATCATTTACATTCCAGTGAATCTGATGCTCACCTTCCCTGGATGCACCATTCAACAGATTCTTTATCAATCTCCCTGCATTGTCATAAACAGCAACAGTGATATTTTCTGATTGCAACAGAGAAAATGAAATTGTGGCGGATTGAGAAACCGGGTTTGTAATTTTTAATCCGCTAAGATAAAAATCAGGATTATTAATGCCTGAGTTAAGTGCAGTCACACGCATATTATCAGCCATAAAAATTACACCGTAGTCCTGACAAGTTGGTGGCGGGCTGTCATAATGCACGACTACACTGTTGAAGCCCTGTGCGAAACTGCAGCTCAATGTATCAACAGGCCATGTACCGGGAATACTAGCAGTCTTCGTATTTGTCCCTACCAAATTCCCATTCATATATGCAGTCACCCGCATGGTAGCAGCGTCATCGCAGCCCAATTCCTGACAAGTATACATGATTGAAAAATCTGTAATTGGCTGGTCAAAACCGATCAAAAGGTCTGCGAGATAAACGCTGTTGGGATAAATAATATGACCGGAAAATCCCGCCGGAGTGAAGCCAAGCACATTGGCATCCTGTATTGAAAATCCCTGACCGGTTGCCGTGAAATTTGCTGTAATGCCACCGGCAGCCTGGGTGATTGGAAGCGGTGTATAAAGCGGTGCATTGTCGAAATCGAACAGAACTGCTTGTGCGGAAGATGAAGAGACATGCACAACCACGCTGAAAATAAACATTCCAATAAAGATCTTTATTAATTTGTATTTTGCAGATACAGATTCAATTTTCCTTTTTAAGTATAATGATTTCATAACTCTATTTTTTATTAATATAAAGTTACATTAAATGCATTGGCAATAATATGACCTTGATCATGAAGACTGATTATTCAGGAAATGAGTAAAACTGAAATTTTGCCTAAACAGCGAATTAGCTCCCGGAAACAAATCTTGATTTAAAAAGCATCAGTAATGGAGGCAGGTAGAGTCACCAAAAAAATTAATGAACGCGATGGAAAGCGAAGCGACTCAGTAGAAGGTATCGTGCCCTGTTTATATTTATGCCTTCTTCAGGAATTCCGTCTTCAGCACCATCACACTACCGTCGATACGACATTCCACTTCAGCCGGATCATCTGTAAGGCGGATATTTTTTATTTTCACTCCACGTTTGAGTACTGAGGAAGAACCTTTTACTTTCAGATCTTTAACGAGGTGAACAGAATCGCCATTGTTCAATATGTTTCCGTTGCTGTCTTTTGTTTCCATGGGATGTGATAAATGCTGGTTAATGATATTGCCCTGCGAAAGTACAGAATTAAGCTGGCCAAGAAATTTCGCTACGGCAAACTGTCTGAGGAATGAATATCGATGAATTGCAGTGAAATAAATTTACCGATAATTCAAAAATACTTTACCAAAAATAAATGACTCCCGGTGGAGGACACTGATTAAGGCTCAATAGTATAAAGCACATATCCCTGTGCCTGGTATCCGGATATTGCAGTCCTGGCACTCATAGCAACTTTCACATCAGGCAATAAATTTTCTCTTTTGATTTCCTGGAATGCCATCGATTGTCCGCAGGAAATAAATTTCGCTCCGGCCTTTTCAAGGTCACTGATCAATGAAATATTTGGATTGTCAAATGAATGATTTTTTTTGAATGCATCATTGTTCATCACTGACTCCAAAGCAGCACCCTGAATAACGATTACCGGGTGTAGTTTAGAAGCAGGAATTCCCGCAGCCACATGCAAATTCAGGATACGAGCCACTTCATCTAAACTCCTGCTGATCTCCTTCGAAATTGAATCCGGATTTTTCGCGGTGACTTTAAACACGAGTTTGTAATCAAGCGACGGATCGGGTTTGTCTCCCGGGTTTTCAACTGGCAGGACGCCACTCCAGATGCCTCCTTTAATAAGCGGGTATTGCGCAATAGTATGAAGCTTCACCAACCTCAGAGAATCAGAAATTATTTTTGCACGTGCAGGGTCTCCCTTTTTGTCATTTAACATATTCAATGACTGCGCTGTACTGAAGCTGTTGATTGCAAAGCAAATGCTAAGGATAATGAGATTGCTTTTCATTGATAAAGTAGATTATGTGTTATGGTTAGAAGTATTAAAATATTATGCGAACCGTGAAATTTTCAGTACGAAAGTAATCAAAAATTTAAGGTTTCGACCGAATGAGCCCACAGGCGATCCGGTATGTCTCCATAACCAACCCGGGAGCCAAAATTATTGATACCTTTATCCGTATGACAAAAATAAAACTGAGCAGCATTGAAACACATGCTCCGAAAAAATTCAACAAGGAACAGATCAAAAAGGAGTTACAGAAACTCAAATTTAAACTGGAGGAGCTGCAAAACCTCATGTATGCAGAAAACAAACATGCATTGCTTGTCGTCATACAGGGTATGGATGCTTCGGGCAAGGATGGCGCGATCAGGAATGTTTTTGATGCAGTAAACCCGATGGGTTGCCGTGTGATCTCATTCAAAGCCCCTTCCTCTGTTGAATCTCAGCATGATTTCCTCTGGCGCATTCATCAGCAGGTTCCGGAGAAAGGGATGATCAATGTTTTCAACAGGTCGCATTATGAAGACGTGCTGATTCAACGCGTTCATCACTGGGTGAGCGACAAAATCATCATACAGCGTTACACACACATCAACAATTTCGAAAAACTCCTTGCCGAAACCGGCACTACCGTGCTGAAGTTTTACCTGCATGTTTCCAAGGAAGAACAGCTTGAAAGGCTGCAGGAAAGACTGAGCGATCCTACGAAGATGTGGAAGTACAATGAGAATGACATTCAGGAACGGGAATCCTGGAATGATTACATGCGCGCATACGAAGCCGTGTTTGAAAAATGTGCCGAAGCATCACCATGGCAAATTGTTCCTTCTGACCAGAACTGGTATAAAGAATATGTCATTGCCAAGAAAATTGTTGAAACACTGGAAAGTTTTAAGATGAAATTTCCGGGATTGAAAGCGAAGTAAATACTTATGTATCCTGTCCTGGATCAGGAGAGAAATGCAAATAAATTTGTGGCTTTGCTTTTTTGACGCTGATGCCATATCCCGCATTTGATGTGATGAAGCATGAGCACGCAATCGATCTATTACGAAATCAATTTTTTTCTATTTTTAAAACGCATTAACCGGAAGCAATCATTTATGTTTTTGGTTTGGATTTTTTTTCACCACCCAATAGATGCCTTTTACATTTGCTTCCCATTTTGGTAATAGAAACACCAGTATGATTTCTTCAACCAGGTCAATGGCAGTGGCAACAGCAGCGCTGTAAAATAAAATATAGATCGGCTTAGGTAAAATAAAAATCAGGATGAGGAATACACCCTGCAGGATAGCTGCAGCTTTGGCAACATAAGTATGGAAACCCGTCATTTTATGATACCTGATGTATGCAGCAATATTCTGAAATACATACAGTGCTAAAAGAGTCAGGAAGAAAATTTTTTCTTCCTTCACAAACTCCGACTTCAAAACAAACAAACCTACAAGTGCTGCCAGTACCGTAAGGTCATCGCCGATAGAATCAAGCTTTGTTCCAATGATGCTGGTTACTTTAAATTTACGTGCAAGGTAGCCATCAATAAAATCGGAAAAGAAACTAATAGGGAGCAGACAGCTGAACAAAACGATATTGCCGGTGAATATTAATATCATCAGGACCGGCGCTGCAACCAGCCGGTAAATGGTTATGCCGGTGATAATATAATAGCTGCCCTTGTGCATGTCATAAGTATCCGGTCAAAGATAATAGCTTTAATGTGGTTTACTTCTGCCCCATGATTTTGAATGCTCCCGGTCTTACCGGAGATGACGATACAATAATTTCATTTCGGTGTTCTGTGGCATGAAATAAATATGATGATCAGCAAGCATATTTCCGGCGAAATGCAGATGGAAATGTATCGGATATATATATGAAAATAAATGAGTTCTGGAGTCAGTGTGTTCCTGTGCATCGGAACAGGTGCAACCAAGAAGTGTGAATGCTGTAACATATTTCAGGAATTGTGTAACAGCGACCACTTAACAATTGCCAACTTTGTACCTATGATAAAAAAGAAGATCATGAGCACAGCTCAAAGGAAAATAAAAAGTCCGGTTAAAGCGAAAGCAAAAATTATTGCTAAGAAGAAAAGTAAACCCGCAACAAAAGGCAAAACAAAAATCACGGCGAAGAACAAAAAAGAAATTCCCGCTAAACGTAAAGCAAAAGTTGTGGTGCCTAAGAAGAGTAAAACTCCGGCCCGCGTAAAAGCAAAATTAGCCGTCAAGAAAAAAATTAAAACTCCTGCCCGGCGCAAAGCGACGAATACAAAGGCAGTTCAACCAAAAATTTCTGTCCGGAAGAAAGCAGAAGTTATTGGCAGCAAGAAAATAAAAAAAGCTGCAGTTAAAACAACCGGTGTTACCGACAAGGAAAAATTCCAACTTGACGGCACTATAACACAAAACCCGGTAACAGCACCTCCGCAAACCGGAGTAGTAACCCTTGGCGATGACCTGCATTTTATACCCGGTAAAGGCGAGACTCATCCAGTAAACACACTTGAAGCCCACCAGATTGAAATCAATCTTCATCACCATGAGGAAGTAGCCATGCATCAGGAAAATCAAAAGATGAAACAAGCAATGGCTTCACGCAAAAACGCTAAAAGAAATTACAGGATTACAGGACGGAGGTAGGATTTAGCTCTTTGGTGAGCTTATCAAAAAATCTTTTCCAGAAAAGCGGCCATGCATCGCGCGTAATACCGATCTTCACTTTGTATGCATTGTATACATGTGCGGTTTTAATACAGTGTCGTCTGCAAAAGTCGATTCGTATTCTTTTGCACTGATAGAAATTTTCACGCTGTCAGGATCGATGCGCCATCTTCTTGCGCTGTCAAAGACATTTGCTTCTCCCTGCTATCCGCCTGTAAAAATTTTCCCGGAACCAGTTCCTGCTCACCATCCCACCGGTATGCTGCCAGCAATCCATTTTTTGCAACGCAGAAATCAAGGCAACAGGCAATGTTACTTTGTAACACAGGCTTCTCATCCTTTAAGCAATAGTGTCCAAAAAAAAGAGGAACACTTTGTTCTATTCCCATCAATTCAAACGGCATCACTTCATCATTGTCCTGCGGGAATTCAAACAGTGCATCCTTACTCAGCAACTTCCCCTGCTTCCACCACTTGATGCGGTAGACATTCCTTTTTTTTCCGCCTTTGTCGCGAAAATAAATTCCCGGCCGCTGGATCTCCCTTCCTTTTAACAGACAATCCACCAGTTTATATTCCGCTGCACTTTTGTTTGCTGACTCAATCAGAAACCGTTCATCTGAAAAATCATTGATTGCCTTTGCCTGCAGCTGATCGACATATTCCTGCTCCCATTGCGCATGCACTATTTTAAAATTTCCATTGTCATGGTAAATGGGAAGCGTTTTAAACCAGCTGATATATTCCTGCAATTCATCATGCGCCAACGCTTCCAGTGTATAACGGTGCTGTTTTGCATTTTCATGGCTGTGGCCTCTCAATGGTTTGCCATCTACGATGGTATGGTAACAGATTGCATTATATTCATGGTTGCCGATCACTGTATAAGCAGAGTCATTAACAATCATGCCTTTTACAATCTGAAGCGCCTCTTTTACCTTTGGCCCCCTGTCAATAAAATCGCCGCAGAAAAATACTTTGCGGGAAGGATGCTGATAGAATCCGCCGCTATTACTGTATCCAAGTTTTTCAAGGAGTTCCATCAGCTCATCGGCATGGCCATGGATGTCGCCGATGAAATCGAGATTGGAAGAAGAAATTTTATTCATTGTTGCTTCGAATCATATTCTCTTTTAGCTTAAAAGCTCCATTTCAACTATTGATAAAACACACATGCAACCAAGGAAGAGGTCAATCATTTAAAAATATTTCCACGACTATCTTCAGCCAGTCTCCTTTCCATTCCTTCGAAATTAGTTTTGCAGAAAATTTTTTCCCTGCATCCATCAGGTTGGCTATTACTTCGTTTTTTTCCTGAGGGATGTAACCGATTTTGTTATCCCTGAAATAGATGGCTACTGCCTTATCATCAAATTCATTTTTGGGCTCACGTTTTAAATCAAATACCGTATGGTAAATCATCTCCGGTTCCGATTCCTGCAAATGCTGATGTGAGGTACCCGCTACCAAGCAACTTAATGCAAGCATCTCCCGTCTGAAAACGTCCAGGGTTGTGTTATTCTGATGAAGGAGCTTGAGTAAGCCCGGAGAACTTTTTATAAGTGAGGTGTTTATGTTATCACTCATGCGTTTCAATGAGGGCTTTATATTCGTCTGTCAATTCCTTTTCAAATCTGGTTAGGAAAAGAATAATGGTGTTAACTTCTTCCGTCTCTTCCGCTATCCATGCATCATCATTTATTTCTTTTTCGATGGTGAACGGAAATGAGTTTCGAATGCCGGTAATTTCTTTCTGAATATTTTTGCATCCTTCTTTTATACTTTCGATGGCAAGGGCTATTTGCTCATCAGTTAATTCTGTTTCCGTGCCCTTAATTTCCTTTTCGTACACCAAAGCCAATGCTTTTAGTTTTTCAAGATCACCAAGATGGTATGCCTCAAGGACTAAATTCCAAATATTCTTTTGCTCAGGACTTAATTCAGGATTAACATCAGGATGAAGGTTCTTGGCGAGAGTACGAAAAATTGTCCTTAACTCTGCGCTGCGCGCCGGCGTATCCAGGCGGTCCAATAACCCTCTGTCCTCAATAATTTTTTCTGCCGCTATCATGATCTGTTCCTGCGCCTTGGCAAGTTCAGCGGCTATTGTCAATTCAATTTCAACAAAATCAATCTTACTATTCGTGTTGATTGCACTTCGCACCAATTCCAGTTTTCTCTTTAGTGCTCTTATCTGCAATTCCAATTCCAGCAATTTAATTTTGTGAACACCGATGCGGATATTGTATAAGGCTTCCAGTTGTGGTTTGCCCCAATTGAGAAGGACATCCCTTTCATTCATCAGCCAGATGTATTCTGCCTTCAGAATATTCAATTGGTCATTTGGCTTGGTCTGGGGACTGGTGTTTCCTTCCATAAATTATCATTTATCCGTTTCCTTTTTTTCCTCCCAACCTGATTGAATAATTGTTTTCAGGTCCGAGCATGATCAGATTAAACATACGCTGTGGGTTTCCGGGAACCGGTTGACTAATCGAACGAATATACAAATAAGTTATGGCGTTTCAAAGGAATGTGCACTTCCGGGCACAAAAAAAGAAACCATCCAGTGCATGTAGAAACACAGCGTAAATCAAATTACTACCTCACTGCAACAGCACGGAATAAACATCCGAGGCATTTCTGGTGATGTTCCTCGCTTCAAATCCCCCTGCTTCCGGTATTTCCTCCACGAGGTCAAACTCACTGCAATCTTTCGGGAGCCGGGTAAAGAACAATGTGAAACAGGTTGGCTTGCCGGGCCATATTTGCATCCACACGGGATGTACGGTGATGTTTTCCGCATGAATCAATTTGCTTTTGTGTCCCGAGCCTTTTGCAACCAGGAATGTGGTTTTCCATATCCTGATCATGTCAGCACTCGGTGCCGATAAGGTGCAATGCACAATGACCTGGGCTTCTTCATAGACAAGGACTTTTATCTCTTCTTTTGTTACTTCATCCACATCAATGGATGGTAACAGTGGAGGAGTGCCGGGAATTAATGTTTTTGACATGTCGATTATATTCTAACTGCAGAATTTATTTCCTGTATTGCCTGGACTTCCATCTTTACATTTGCATTCATGATAGTTGCTAAGGACGGAATTTCGAAGAACCTGCTGCTTATGGTTTTTGTGATGAACTTTGCCTTTGAATTTTATCCTGAATGGAGCGTATTATTTTCTGAACATTTTTTCTTTTAAGCTGGCCAACGAGGTAACCATCCACGAATCTGTCGGCACGGATGATAATGGTAAGCAGTTTACAGAGTGTAATGATTTCCAGGGAAGAAAAATCCAGTTCTTTATTATCCAGCATAAGCCTGCCTTCCTCCCACTCCTTCCAGTCAAATACCGGAACGATACCCAGTTCATGAACCACCCTAAAAAAACCGGAGGTAATAGGAGCCCATTCCATCGAAGGAAAAATTAAAACTCCCTTGTCATTCTTCTTCATCCTGCTCATTTTTCCGAAATCCTTCGTGATTTCCATTTCCGGGAGCATGTCAAAAAGTTTTTGCCAGTCGGATATTGAGAGGGTTTTAAGATGGGTGGAGAGGTTTATTAATTCAGTCATTGCAAATTATTATTGCTGCCGGATCCAATAACTATCGGACAACATATGTACTCAAAATTTAAAATACACAAACAACCTTCCGAAATTCTTACTGTCGTTTACAACACGATGATATAGCGGCTTGATGTGGGGAAGCTGTAAAAAACGGTTTACCTTCTTTCGCAGTTGCCCGCTTCCCTTCCCCGGGATGATTTCTATTTCACTGATTTTTTTATCAATGGCTTCTTCAAAAGCATCGAGCAATGCTCTGTCAATTGCTTTACTGTCGTTGTATATATCGTGTAAGTCGATTTTGATCCTTCCCATCACTGTAAAAGTAAAACATATTTTCCAACCATAATTCCTGGCAGATCTCAGGACGAAAGCAGTTTGGCCGTGTGAACGATGTGAATCGGGCGGATCTAACGGGTGAATTCAAAATTTGAATTGAACGGCAGTAATTAATTTTTCTCCATAATCAGAATTTTGGGATTGAGTTTCAAGAAAGGATTCTATTAATCTGTAACTCCGAAGAGGTGGAAAACCGATTCGGAGCTTTTAGGCATTGCTTCTCCGACATATTAAATTTCAATGATGTATTGTAAAATGAGCCCAGCCGGAGAAGGTCGTAATCAATTTGGCTGCCTTGAATTAATTTACTCATCTCTATGAAATCAAAATATTTATAAGGATCAATATGCGGTTTCACATCTGACCTCACAAGAACATCAAGCGGGGTATTCATTCCAGGAGCATAAGAAACAGTTACAAATGCCTCCACAGAACCGTGATGCAATAATTCAATTGCATATTTTCTTGCTGCTGCCGCGCCAAGCCTGTCGATGTGCGAAAGGTCCTTTCCATACAACGCCCCTCCACCTATCGGAATCCTCGGACCATAAAAATCCATCACCAGTTTTCTGCCTGTCTGACCGTTGTCACCGTCACTTCCACCTATGATGAATGGACCGTTGGGATTTATGAGAACATTTATATCCTTCCATTCTCCCTTCCAGCGACTGTCTGATTCCATCAATTTCTGATATGCGTTCTTAAGAACACTGTTGCATTCAATGGTGAAATCAATGAAAGAACAAGCTTCTTTATGCTGCAAGGTGAGCAGCAATTTTTTGACATGCCACTCATCTCTGTTTTCATCCATTACAATCAGCACTTTGCCATCGGGACCCTGGCCCTTTAACGGACCGTCCCCTAATTCCTTTATCACCTGCTCTCTGAAATACCATGCGGCAAAATGTTCAGGCGGGAGGAAATTTGTTTTCGCATCATACCCTGCATAACCGGTAATAATAGACTGATCGTTCACAAAATGTGTCCATTTTTGGGGAGTCTCCGTGAGCCTGCAAATCTTATCATTGATCTTATACTTTCTAACGTCAATATGATTTTCCTTTGTGTAACCGATCTCGTCACCAATCTCAAAAATGATTTCCCGAAGGTCAACGTCGAATTTTTTGCTGGTAACTATTGCGCCGGTCAAAAATAAATGTTCAGACCATACTGCGATCTCAACCTGTGCATATGCTCCGGGATCTGTCCTGTAGGCATACTTAATAATCCTATCGGCCAGCAGGTCGCAAAATTTATCGGGATGGCCATTGAGTACTGTTTCTGAATGTCTTTTCATGATGTTCCGGTTTTAATTATTAATTTATCGATTCAGTATTTTTCCAGTTGCAGATAAGGAATTTTCATATCCATAAATTTTTCAGGATTACCGCTTGCGCTTACAAGCACACTTATGTTTTCTATTCGCAATTCCCTTAACATAAAATCATCTATTGCCTCCAGGTAACCGTCAGACACAATCAGGCTTTTCCGAATTTTATTTTTTCGCAGGTGATCAAACACAGGACCGATACTTGTTCCGCCTGAACTTTCATATTCCAGTTTTCCTTTGTTGAACCTGGCTTCGGTCACCTCATTTGAAAAAACCATGAGCGGCATTTTTATGTATGACCTGAAATGAAAAAGCAAAGAGACGAGTGCGTCTATTTCAGCGCTCATGGAACCACTCACGTCGAGATAAATGGTTGCAAGATTTGATGGTATAGGCCTTGTACTTTCATTTCTTGCAATTGGAATCAAACCACTGTATTTAAATCTGGCGATTGACCGCCTGTCAGAACTACTCAGAACAGGCAGCATTGTTTCAAAGATGACGGTTTCATTTTTAAATTTCATATCCGGAAGAAGACTTTTTTTCAAAAGAGCAAGGGTTGTCTGATCCCACTTATTTTTTTTATGTCTGATACCTTCCGCCTCTTCCCGATTCAACTTCCCTCCTATCCCTCTGACCCCGGACTTATTCCATATCATTGTTCCATCCATTTTTTTCATGATGCCATCAAGTATTTCCTTCGACTCTTCCGAAATTTCTTCATCACAATGATTTCCGAGGAGACTAATTTTTTCGATGTCCTTCATGTTAATTTTATCTTTAAGATAAACGAGAAGCTCGTACAGGTCGTCACCACCATACTTTCCATCATAGATTCTCCTATGGATATCTATCCATTCATAATCAAAACTCCTCCAGCCACTACTATCCTCAGGTCTTAATAAGAAAGACATTTTTTCCCATTTATAGAAACGCACAAAAAAATCCGCGTATTGCATTCCTTTGTAACGGAAAATTATCGAGTTGATGATTGCGTCAAGTGCAATGTTGAGAAGCGGATTACTGATTTTATATTTCACAGTATGCAAGAGCAGGACATGAAGAAACTCATGCAGCAAAACTGCTTTCACATCGTCTTCCGATTGAAGATGTTCCCTGCAAAATGTAAGGTTGATCTTCAGGACAGGCTTCTTTGAAAGTGAAACAGCCATCGTAGGAATCTTCAGAGTGAATTCAATATCTGTTATCATCAAAAGCGCACGGCAGGCCAGTGGATTTTCATCTGTAAAATCCCGAATGATGTATTTTATCTGCTGTTCAGTCCAGTTCATAGTAGTTTTGTAGATTTATTTTTATCAGTTCAATTTTTCTTTCCAGGCGGTGCCTTGTAAATATCATTGGCGAAACAGGGTCATAGCGGCAGGCACTGCACTTTGAAAGAATGACTGCGCTTCGGAGCATCTCATGCTTTGAAACTTTTGCGTGCACTCGAACACTTCCGGCAGGAAGAACCAGAAGGCTGAGACCGGGCAAAGCCAGTTCATACTTTATCTCATCCCAATCAGAAAATACCCCGGGCGAATAAAGAGAGCGTACCCATTCTTCAACATCAGTTACATGAGCGGGTATTTTTGCAAAATGAATCTCATGCGCCGACTTCAAATCCTTGACATCAAAAATGGATGACTCAATAACTTGATTGAGGGTTCGACTCATCGGGGCACCGGAATTTAATAAATTCTTCTGGCAAGCGGGCCCTGAAATTATTTCACTCATATCTTTCATCATGCTGTTTTCACCGCTATATATTTATTCCGCTCACGAAATATTCTTTGAGAATTTTTTTATTGATTCCCGCTTTAACCACGGTTGCTTTGCCGCAGTGGGAGGTTTTAGCACCACAGCATACTTTTGCGCGCTCAGAAAACAATCGTTAAGTTCCTTCTCAATGAATTCCGGTTCGATGACCGCAGCCTTATTGCAGAGGAGGTAAAGAAAAAACTGCCTTGCCCTCTTCTTTCTTATCTCTGTTAATCCGCCTAAAGAATTTAAATACTGCACGCAGGCGGCCCATTGCGGGTGCACAGCGTCACTGTTATAGGCGGACCACGACATTTCGCCTTTCACATTCATTATTTCCACTGCTATGGTCGTCAACGCATTTATTGCCTCCTCATTGACTGTACTGCGAGCATCAATAACAGGCTGTGCCGCAAATGCAAATGCCCCTGCACGCGCCTTGCTGTCCTGTCCGATCATCTGCATCACGGCCAGACTTTTTATCTCCTTATCAATATTATCATCCATCAGCATTTCAATTCTTGAGGAAACAGCCGGTGCGATAAGAAATTCGGACAACCAGCGGTCATCGGGATTGTTGTTAACTGCAAGGCGAAAGCATTCGGCATGAGCAGCGTCAATAACATGCCCTTCAATGTTACCTTTCCATGCCCGCTGCGGGAGACTCCATTGCAGTCCGAGTTTATAGAGCATGTTTTTGCTCTTTATGTCCGAGGGATAACCGAGCTCAGCGGTCACCAAAAACAGTGCGGTAAAATTTCTTGCAAGCAGCCTCGCCCTCCTGGGCGAAATACGAAATCCTTCATCGCCAAGCAGTGTGCTTATAATCCTGCAATAGGTCACCGTCTCGTAAGAAGGATTTTTAATGTGTTCAAGAAATTTTGGCCTCACCGTTCTTACCAGTTGCGCAAGCTCTGAGGACGTTTCGGAAACCGCCCCTTCTCCGGCAGGATGAATAACAAGTTCCTGTTCTTCCTTTGTCAGATCATTCCAGTCGGGAACGTCAACGATAAATGCAAAGCGGTCGGCAAGAGCCTGGTCGAGAGAAAAACTTCCATCATACGATTCATCAGCACCTGAAGTCAAGGACTGAACCGGGTTCATTGCTGCCCATCGGTATTGGAGGCGTTGCAGCATGATTCCCTGGATTTTTTTTTCGTGGATGATTGAAAAAAATTTGTTCTGCACTTCCGGCTTGCAGCGGCTCAGCTCATCAATGAGCACTGATTGGGCATCCCAGATGGTGGCCGGCGTTTTAAGAAAAGTAACTTCCCTGCCATTGCTGTCAGGGTAAGGGAAACCGACCAGGTCGTCGAAGGAAAGGAAGCTGGCATTGTAATGCCTGTGCTCCAGCTTTAATGCTTCTGAAATGCTATTGAGCAGATACGTTTTTCCAGTTCCTGCCTTTCCGATGAGCAACAGCGGATCTTCCGATACCAGCGATGCGAGGATAACCGGCTCGAGGCGGTCGAAGCCATACACTCCGAGTTTTCTGAGAATTTTTTTTGATTTTTTCATGCCTGATTAGTTTTAAAAACATCATCAAGCATTCAGAAAGTCAATAAACCGGAAAGAGTTGCTTAGAACTTTTTTGGCCAGTCGACCCTCATCGTTTTTACCACCGTGGTGTTCTCACTCGGTTGGTTTCTCTGTTAAAGAGAATCTTGATGAACGACGCAAAGGTAAATCAAGATTTAATGGGAAAGCAAGTTTTTTGAAAAATATATTTTTTTGAAAAAAAGAATTTTGTGCTGTGATGGTCTGCGTCTTGATATCACGAAATTTTAAGAGATGAAAGAGAATAGATTGGTATTCAATTATGGAGACTGCTTCATTCCTCGCAGTGACTACTCATCTGATTGTACACCTGTTCATTTTACAAATAGTGGCTCCCAATGTCTTCGCTTGTTTCGGGCTTGAAGAAAGTAGGCAGTAAGCAATAGGCAGTAAGCAATGGACATAACCAGAATCCGGTATACGATTTAAATGATTGCTGCGTAATAAGAATTCCTTCCTTGTGACTTGTGATTTTT
>JAPLDB010000107.1 GCA_026391975.1 Bacteroidota bacterium
AGGAACAACAGCGATTTGCAGCGGATCAAGTAACACGCTAACTGTTGCAGGTGGAAGTGCAGGCAGTGGAGCAATAGTGCAGTGGTTCACGGGTTCATGCGGCGGAACATCGGCAGGAACAGGAAACAGCATCACGGTATCACCTGCAACAACAACAACTTATTTTGTTCAATACACAGGAGTGTGTAACACAACAACATGTGCATCTGTAACTGTAACGGTCAATACACCATCGACAGCGCCAACAGGAATTACAGGAACAACAACGATTTGCAGTGGAGCAAGCACTACCTTAACTATTGCAGGAGGAAGTGCCGGAACAGGAGCAACAGCACAATGGTTCACAGGTTCATGCGGAGGAACATCGGCAGGAACAGGAAACAGCATCACCGTATCACCTGCAACAACGACAACATATTTTGTGAGGTACGGCGGAACATGCAACAACACAACATGTGCATCTGCAACTGTAACAGTCAATACACTTTCGACAGCACCAACAGGAATTACAGGAACAACAACTATCTGTAGCGGAGCAAGCACAACGTTAACTGTTGCAGGAGGAAGTGCAGGCAGCGGAGCAACAGTGCAATGGTTCACGGGTTCATGCGGAGGCACATCTGCAGGAACAGGAAACAGCATCACAGTATCACCTGCAACAACGACAACATATTTTGTGCAATACACAGGCGCGTGCAACACAACATTATGTGCATCTGCAATTGTGACAGTCAACTCACTTTCGACAGCACCAACAGGAATTACAGGAACAACAACGATTTGTAACGGATCAAGCACAACGCTAACTGTTGCTGGAGGAAGTGCAGGCAGCGGAGCAACAGTGCAATGGTTTACGGGTTCATGCGGCGGTACATCGGCTGGAACAGGAAATAGTATCACGGTATCACCTGCAACAACGACAATTTATTTTGTTCAATACACAGGAGTGTGTAACACAACAACATGTGCATCTGCAACTGTAACGGTCAATACGCTATCGACAGCACCAACAGGAATTACAGGAACAACAACTATCTGTAGTGGATCAAGCACAACATTAACTGTTGCAGGAGGAAGTGCCGGAACAGGATCAACAGTGCAATGGTTCTCGGGTTCATGCGGCGGTACATCGGCTGGAACAGGAAATAGTATCACAGTATCACCTGCAACAAATACAACTTATTTTGTTCAATACACAGGAGCGTGCAACACAACTACATGTGCTTCTGTAGTTATAACAGTCAATACACTCAAGTAACACGCTAACTGTTGCAGGTGGAAGTGCAGGCAGTGGAGCAATAGTGCAGTGGTTCACGGGTTCATGCGGCGGAACATCGGCAGGAACAGGAAACAGCATCACGGTATCTCCTGCAACAACGACAACTTATTTTGTTCGATACAGCGGATTATGCAATACGACTACATGTGCATCAATTACATTAACAGTCAGTATTCCATCCACAGCGGCAACCGCTGCTGCAAGCAATGCTGTTTATAATGAAATTTGTCTTGGAGGAAATGTTACCCTAACCGCCAGCGGTGGCTCCCTTGGTACCGGAGGAAACTGGGTTTGGTATGAAGGTGGATGTGGCACAGGCGCATCTATTGGTTCGGGTTCGATTATCACGATTACACCGTTATTGACCGGTACAAAGCAATATTTTGTCCGTGCGGAAGGAGCTTGTCCGCCAACTTCCTGTCAGAGCGTAAGCGTTAACGCCATTTCAGCGAATCCATTGGGAACAGTTGCATATTCCTCATCAATTGCCGATGGATGTGTAGGCGCACCACCTGCAATGTTTTCTGTAAACGCTGTTCCCAATTGTTCATACTACCGCTGGACATGTAATCAACCCGGAGTGCTCTTCAACGGTGTTCCCGGCCCATATGAAACAACTGTTCCGAATGTCAACGTTTCATTTTCTTCATTGCCTACAGGCGGGGCCTCAGGATGGAGTATTTGCGTATTTGGTGGCAATGCTTGCAGATATACAAACACCATTTGTACGTGGGTGCGCGCTAAACTTTCCTTACCGGCACCAATCATTGGTTCTATTATTGGGTGTCCCGGAACTATTGGTCAGGCATATTCCTCTGCAACAGTAACCGGTGCTGTATCATACCAATGGAGTGCTACAGGAGGCATGGTTATCACAGGAAATGGTACTCAGTCAATTACTATAGATTTTCCTTCAGGTTTTGTTACAGGAACGCTCAGTGTGTACGGTGTAACTGCCTGCAACTACAGTGGCCCAACCAGAACAATGACAATCAGCCGCGCTCCGGTAATTCCGGGCGTACTTTCCGGGCCAAGTTATCCTTGTCCGAATGCTTCATCTGTATATAGTGTTCCGGCCGTACCCGGAGCTGTCAATTATACCTGGACAACATCTGTTGCCGGTGCTATAGTTACAGGGACAACAAATTCTTGTTCAATCCTGTTTCCGGCTGCAGTCCCCGGAGGTTCTACTGTATCAGTGACAGCCAATAGTATATGTCCTTATTCAAGCCCTGTTCGTTCAAAAAGTATTGCATCAGGACTGGCAGGAGTACCTAATACGATCAATGGCTTAAATATCGGAATGTGCGGGCAAACCGAAGTATCGTATTCGATTTCACCTGTAGCTCTTGCAGTCGGATATTCTTGGAGTTCGACTTGCGGAACATTTGTCGGGCCAACAAACCTAAGCGCCGCAAGTATTGACTGGCCTGCTAATTTTGGCTCGTGTCTTTTGTCGGTCTCTGCGACCAATAATTGCGGTGTAGGTGGGGCACGCTATCTAACAATTACCGGTGCTGCGGCAATCCCACCTGGGATTACCGGAAATTCTTCACCATGTGCATACGCTGTTGAATCATATTCAACTTCCGGTACATATGGTGCAAGTTCGTATATCTGGACAGTCCCGGCAGGTGCAATAATATTAGGACCTATCAATGGTCCCTCAATCATTGTTTATTGGGGAACGCAGAGCGGAACTATTACAGTCAGGTCGTCAAATGCATGCGGGAATTCAGGATTGCGGTCTTTTCCTTGCGTGATCTCTTGCCGTCAGAGCCAGGTTACAGGTTCTGCTTCAGGATTGAATGCACAGGTTTATCCGAATCCTGCCACTGAAAAAGCAACAGTGAAGTTCTCTGCAACAACTGCAGCTCAGTATCATTTGAACATGACTGATGTAATTGGTCGCAATGTATTGTCAACTGACGGTACAGCTTCTGAAGGCATCAACATGGTTGACCTGGACCTGAACAATCTTGCCAAAGGTGTTTACATGCTCAATATCATAAGCGGTGACAACAATGAGCAGATCAGGGTTGTGGTGGAATAGCGGATTGGTGGATTGGTTGATAGGTTGATAGGTTGATAGGTTGATAGGTTGATAGGTTGATAGGTTGATAGGTTGATAGGTTGAAAGGTTGAAAGGTTGAAAGGTTGAAAAAAAAAGAAATCCCTCATACTTAAAATTAAGATGGATTTCTTTTAAATTATAATTGTTTAAAAAACCGTTCGAAAAAACCAGTGAATTACCTGGCCACCCCTTCTCTTCTGTCAACTACAGCACCTTCACTTCCTAAATGTGCAGCAACCTTTTCCATCAGCCACATGGGTGTACTCGTTGCTCCGCAGATGCCAACAGTCTCTACACCCTCAAGCCATTCAGGCAGGATTTCAGAAACATCAGAAATAAAATATGATTGAGGATTTGATGCCTGACACACACTATATAATGCCTTTCCATTTGAGCTTTTCTTCCCGCTAACAAAAAGAATTACGTCATGTGCTTTCGCAAAGCGCTGCAATTGTGGTTCGCGGTTGCTCACCTGACGACACAAAGTATCATTGGTTATAAAATCGCCTTCTTCAAGAGAGCCTTTTGCTATTACAATGCGCTCCTGAATCATCCGCTCCATCTTTTCAAATCCTGCAGTACTTTTTGTTGTCTGAGAAAAAAAACGAATGGGGAGATTGAAATCAACCTTTTCCAGATCTTCTTCTGTTTTTACAATGATTGCCTTCTGATTGGTTTGTCCCACAAGCCCATTCACTTCAGCATGTCCTGCTTCGCCGTATATCACGATCTGACCATCACCATCTTCAACTTCATCAAAACTATTGCGTACCCGGTTCTGCAGTTTCAATACTACAGGACAAGAAGCATCGATCAATTCAATATTATTTTTCAAAGCAAGCTGATAAGTCTCCGGTGGTTCTCCATGAGCCCTGATAAGGACTTTGCAATCGTGTAAGTCTTTTAATTGTTCGTGATTGATGATCTCAAGTCCCTTGTTTCTCAGCCGATCCACTTCCATGTTATTATGGACAATGTCACCCAGGCAATACAGTTTTTTATCCTTCTCAAGCTCCTCTTCAGCCATTTGAATGGCATAGACAACGCCAAAACAGAAGCCGCTATGGGGATCGATGGTAACTTTCATGGTGCGAAGATAAGGAAGATGAAGATGATGTAGTATGTGAGAGGTGAGATATGAGATGTAAGATATGAGATATGAGATATGATCCCGTCCCGATCCGTCGGGAGTGAGATGTGAGATTGAGATTGAGATTGAGATTGAG
>JAPLDB010000032.1:0-25758 GCA_026391975.1 Bacteroidota bacterium
AAACCAGAATGAATAGATATCTGAGCAGTCGCATGGTTCAGAAACGGAAATAAATAAATGGATTGTAACTGCTCGTAGCAAGGTAAAGAACGCACAGAATGAAAATGCAGAGAAGTGATACGTTTGAAAACAGGTATTGAAGATTGTTGAATACTTGTTTCGCCAAGGATGGCATCTGCATTGTGTATTTCTTAAGAAGCAGGTAAGACTTTTTCGGTAGTGCAGTAGAAAAAATCAGAGCGATAATCAAATATAAAAGTACTTCACTGTTAATATAAAAGGCAGCCTCTGCAAAGCCCTTATTTCCTGCAAAAGAAAATAATTTTGCAGTGTAAGAAAAGGCCTGTTCAAAGGTATCGGCACGAAAAAAGACCCAACCAATTAGCACAACAAGCAAAGTATAAAGGTGCCTTAGAGGCTTCCATGTCCTATCAAGTATTTTTTTCAAACCAAGCCGCTCAACAACCAAAAAAAGTCCATGATAAAGGCCCCATATTACAAAGGTCCAGCTTGCACCATGCCATAGTCCGCAGAGAAAAAAAACAGTGATGAGGTTTCTGAAAGTCTTTTTTGCACTGGCCTGATTGCCGCCCAACGGTATGTACAAATAATCACGGAACCATGTGGATAGCGAGATGTGCCAGCGCCTCCAGAATTCCTGAATCGATTGGGCGATGTAAGGAAGATTGAAATTTTCGGGAAACTTAAAGCCGAACATTCTGCCAATGCCAATGGCCATATCAGAATAACCGGAAAAGTCAAAATAGATTTGAATGGCATAGGAAATAATTCCCAGCCATGCGAGCGATAAATTCAAAGAACCTGGATCGAGGGCAAATATCTTATCGGCGATAGAGGCAAAAGTATTTGCAATAATTACTTTTTTCCCAAGACCGATGATGAATCGCTTAATTCCATAAGCAAACTTTGCCGAAGAATTTTTTCTAACGAGAAACTGGGCATAAATATCCTTGTACCTGATGATTGGTCCGGCGATAAGTTGAGGAAACAAGGTAATATAAAGCGCAAGTATAGATAAGTCTTTCTGCGCATTGAACTTCTTCCGGTATACATCAATGATATAACTAAGGCCATGAAATGTAAAAAAGGAAATTCCAATCGGAAGTGCAATGTGTACCTGAGGAACAGAATAGCTTTTGGGAAGAACACTATTCAATGATAGCACCAGAAAAGAAAGATACTTGAATACGCAAAGCATACCTATATTGAGAATAATTCCTAATGTGAGGATCAGCCGGGCATGCTGTTGTTTGTTTTCAATCAGGATGCCAAATAAATAATTCATCAGGATTGAAATAATCATGATGAGGGTATAGCTGATACCTCCCCACGCGTAAAAGACCAAACTGGCGATCAGCAGAAAATAGTTCTGTATTCTGGTATTGGGGATAAGTGACAGGGGAATAACAAGTGGCAGGAAAAGAAAAAGAAAAAGTAGTGAACTGAAGAGCATAGGATACGAATTCAAAAAGGAAGAATGCCTCCTTATTTTTCGAATCTTATCTTAAGATCATCGACCAGTACAGCAGAGCCGGTATTGTTGACTACATAGATTCTGTATGTATTGTCAATGTTGTTTCTGTTTTTGACTGAAAGATCAACTTCCATCTGAACCCAGGTCCAGTTTACAGTTGTGGTAAGAAAATCATGCGCGGGCTGTCCAAGCCAATCCAACGTGTTGCCGTCTTTATCACGGATGTCGATAGCCAGTTGAGCATCAGCATTAGGCTGTTGAGCATACATCCATGCACCGATTGTGACCTTTGACAATGGTGCCGGATCAATATCTTTGACTTTCATATTAAAGCCTCCACACCAAATATTTGAAGTGTCGATGATGGAAACATACCTGCCAGAGTGTGCATTTTTGAAATAAACAATATTTGAAGCAGGATGCTCATTAAAAGCAAAAGTTGTTTCCATGTCATTGTTGAAAGTAAGTCCGTCATTGGACCCGGAATCAGCGCACCCCGTCAGGTAAATAACAGCGAACAGGGATGCTGTGAATAAGGAAAACCTCAAGTTCATTTAGCTAAATTTAAGAGTTGCAATTTTACAAAATCATTTTAATCGAGGGAAATGCAATAATAAGCGTTTCAGGACTTGTTCTCAGAATTCAGCGCACCACGCTTCCACAAGGTTCATTTCTTCTTTTCCCACCCATCCGTTTTCTATCATCAGGCTATAGCAACGAATGAGGTTCTCGCTCAGGTGCTGCGTCCCGGTCTTAAGGTCCAGTTCTTCAAGCATCTTACACATTCTGAAGTTATTCAGGTAACCCGGCACTTCATCGGCAAAATCTTTCAATAGGCTATGTTCGTTTCTTTCCTGCCATACATCTGCAGAGTGAAACAAGATATTCCAGCCGCAGGTCCACGCAATCCGCTGTGCAATAAAACTGCGCCAGATGTCTGTCATCCTGAAGCTGCAGTAGGAGGGAAGGTAAAGAAGTGGAAAGGCCTCTTTTTTCCAAGCAGTATTTTGTGAATTGAAAGGACACCAGGTTCCATTACCCAGAACCAGTGCAGGCTTTTTTTCAAAGTTGAACGGCAGTTTTAAAGTCATCCTGTAGACAGCATCTACATCAGGGTTCTCATCTGCAAGGCCCTGAAAAATTTTGATGCTATCAGCCTCAATAGAAGTTGGAATAAGTTCTTCAGCAATGTTTCCATTGCCCTGTATTTCTTCCAAAGGAAGCCCGCGAGGCCATATGTTGTCCGCTGAGAAATAACGATATGCATTTACCCAGCCTTTTTTTTCTGTGAAACGGGCGGTATCGGGGGTGAGGTTTTTCTGCCAGAATTCTGCCCTCGGCAAGTTATCATCATCTGTTTCAATGATCACGTCATTATTTTTGCTTAACAGGTAGCCGAGATTTTTTCTTCCGTAATGCCTTTCAGGAAGGAGTTTCGCCAGTTTAAAAGGCATTTCGCGTTGCTCTTCGATGCCTTCAAAACGGCATCCTTCAATCTGAAAATCCTTCGGTGATTTGGTATCCCCGATGACGATAAAATCAATTCCGTTTTTTTTGCAGCCTGAAGAAAAAGCTTTCATGGCTTCATTTGGAGCTGAAATGGAAGTGATTATAAGTGCGGTTTTTTGCGACATGGATATTAAATTGTATGCAAAGAAAATATTAAATGAGTGAACTGCTAAAAATATTCGCTTCAGCAAGGCAGTGAATTTACCATTCTGTGGATGACTAAGCAAATGAGGATAATTTCTATTCAATCATTTCTTGCTTTTCATTTGTATTACATACATTAGCCGCCATATAATCCAATGGGTGCAGGTTCGCTGATAATGTTGATCATTTGCGGAGTAATATTCTCCGGAGGGACTATTTTGGTCTCTAAGTTTTTTGTCCCGCGTACCTATAACTCTCAAAAACATGAAGCTTATGAGTGCGGCGTACCTACCAGGGGCGATTCAAGGGTTCAGTATAATGTTGGATACTATTTATTTGCACTGATCTTTTTAGTCTTTGATGTAGAAATCGTATTTCTTTATCCCTGGGCTACTGTGTTGAGAGAGGTTGGTATGATAGCCTTTGTCGAGATTCTGTTCTTTATTTCCATATTGTTTTTGGGATTACTATATGCATGGAAGAAAGGGGCTTTGAAATGGCAGTAGGCCCCACCCGGCCTCCCCAATGGGGAGGAGAAAAAAGCCCCCTAGCCCCCAAAGGGGGGGGGAGAAAACCCGAAGCAGGAACAACAGTGTGTAAAAAAAATTGAATGAGTGAGGAAATAAAAAACAGTGTTGAATCTAATCCCTCTCCTTCGGGGAGTCCCGACAAACATCGGGAAAAAGGGGCTGCATCTTCTTTCCCGGGCGAAATTCATGAAAGCCCCGGTGGAGGAATTATTACCAGCAAGCTTGATGACCTCATTGACTGGGCACGAAGCAATTCACTCTGGCCACTTGTTTTCGGAACAAGTTGCTGTGCCATTGAAATGATGTCGACAGCATCAGCAAAATATGACTGGAGCAGGTTTGGTTTTGAAGTGGCGCGGGCTACGCCAAGGCAGGCAGATGTAATTGTGTGTGCCGGAACCATCGTACATAAAATGGCGCCGGTATTAAAAAGATTGTATGACCAAATGGCTGACCCTAAATATGTGATTGCCATGGAGCTTGTACAATATCCGGTGGCCCATTCTTCTACAATTCATATTCTGTGGTGAAAGGAATTGACCACATAGTTCCTGTGGATGTGTATGTTCCCGGTTGTCCTCCGCGGCCGGAAGCGTTGATCCATGCATTGCTTGAACTGCAAAATAAAATCAGGACGGAGACGCCGATGTCGGGTCGAAACAAATAGGTATTAAATACGAATGACTACTAATCTACTAATTACGAATGAATACGAATCCCATATTCGCAATTCGTATTTTCGTTTGTCTTCATTCGTTATTCGAAGGGGTAATCCCGTTGTTCGAAGGGGTAATCCCGTTGTTCGAAGGGGTAATTTTAGTTTCAATTAACTCACGACATGACCAACGAAGATCTTAAGTCACTTATTACCCAACATGTATCTGAGGCCGTTTTCGAGGAGGGACAGTTCCTTAATGCCATTGTGGATGGATCTAAAGCATTTTCTCTTTTGAAATCTATTCGTGAAAATCCTGAAACAGAATTTGATTACCTCTTTTGCCAGAGTGGCGTGGACTGGAAAGAGTTCTTTTATGTGGTTTATCACCTCTCGTCCAAAAAACACAAACATACTTTGGTGATCAAAGCGAAAATTACCGACAGGGTTAATCCCCGCATTGAATCAGTGGCGGGAATATGGAAAACTGCGGAGATGAATGAGCTGGAAATTTTCGACTTGTTCGGAATAAAATTTAATAACCATCCAAACCTCAGAAGATTATTCCTCGATGATACATGGGGGTTTCCTCTTAGGAAGGATTATACGGATGATGTGAATATAGTCTCGTTATAAATGGAACTCGAACAACCTGCTATATCTGATACCGGTGATTTCACCATCAATATGGGTCCTCAGCATCCGAGTACCCATGGCGTGCTTCATTTAAAAGTGACACTCAATGGTGAGACAATAAAAAACGTTGAACCGCACCTTGGATATATCCATCGTTCCATTGAAAAGATGAGTGAGGCATCTACCTACAGAAATTTCATTTACCTCACCAGCCGCATGGATTACCTGAGTGCACACATGAATAACCAGGCATGTGCAATGGTTGTGGAGAAAGGACTGCAACTGGAAATTCCACCAAGAGCCAAAGTGATTCGTATGTTAATGTCCGAATTGACACGACTTGCCTCGCACCAGTTGTGGTGGGGAGCATTGGGACTGGATCTTGGAGCGATCACACCTTACTTTCTTGGTTTCCGCGACAGGGAAGAGATCCTCGACATTTTTGAAGAAACATGTGGCGCACGGTTGACCATGAACTACAATGTTCCCGGTGGACTGATGTATGACATCCATCCGAACTTCGTTGGAAAAGTGAAAACATTTTTGAAGAATTTCGAAGACCATCTTCCTGAATATAAGCAGTTGCTTACCGGGAATATTATTTTTGAAGAGCGAACCAAGGGAGTTGGCATTCTTACACCGGAAGATGCTTTGTCTTTCGGCTGTACAGGTGCAGTTGCCCGCGGATCAGGCATCAGTTGTGATGTCCGCAAATGGAATCCGTATGATGGTTATGAAACGGTTCAGTTTGAAGAGCCCATGGAAACCGGTTGTGATTGCTATTCACGATATGTTGTTCGCATCAGGGAGATGGAAGAAAGTGTAAAGATCATTGAGCAGTTGATTGACAATATTCCTGAAGGTGAATTTCAGGCAAAAACAAAAGTAGTTTTGAAAGTACCGAAGGGAGAATATTACACAAGGGTGGAAACCGCCAGGGGAGAACTTGGAGTTTATCTTGTAAGTGATGGAAGTTCTAACCCTTACCGCATTAAATACCGCTCTCCCGGGTTTTCAAATCTCGCTGCATTAAACACTATGGCAAAAGGAAATAAGATAGGGGATCTGGTGGCGATTATGGCTACGTTGGATTTGGTAATACCGGATATTGACCGCTAAAATCAGAATATTAGACAAAGCGCAAAATGAACACATTATTTTTTGCAAACTGCAAACTGCAAACTGCTAATTGAACATGTTTAGTTTTTACGATATATCCAATTCTATCCATCAGTGGCTTTCTTCCCAAATGGGAAGTACTGCTGTGATGCTTATAGAAATGGCGATTGTTGGAGTACTCGCAATAAGCCTTTTTGCATTTCTTGGCTTGCTGCTCGTTTACATGGAACGAAAAGTGGCTGCATTCATGCAGTTGCGTCTTGGACCCAATCGTGTTGGATGGAAAGGAACATTGCAGACACTTGCAGACACCATCAAACTCCTTTTCAAAGAGGGATTCTCTCCTGATGCATCTGATAAATTCCTGTTCAACTTTGCACCTATTCTTGTGATCGTTGTTGCCATGTTATTGCTGGCGCCGATACCATTTGCAAAAGGATTCCAGATCTATGACATTAACATCGGTGTGTTTTATATTTCCGCTGTATCATCTATTGGCGTGATCGGCATACTCATGGCGGGATGGAGCAGCAACAACAAATATTCTTTGCTTGGTGCCATGAGAAGCGGCGCGCAGATTGTAAGTTATGAATTGAGTGCCGGACTTTCTCTTGTTGTCATCGTTGCCTTTTCAGGAAGTATGAGCTTAACCCAGATCGTACAAAGCCAGGCTGATGGCTGGTGGATTTTCAAAGGACATATTCCGGCGATGATCGCATTTGTTATTTTCATCATTGCAGGTACAGCTGAATTAAACCGTGCGCCGTTTGATTTTGCTGAAGCAGAATCAGAACTCACTGCCGGCTTTCATACAGAATATACCGGGATGCGTTTTGCAATGTTTTTCCTCGCAGAATATATCAACATGTTTATCATGGCAGCTGTAGGCGCAACATTGTTTTTGGGCGGATGGATGCCACTGCATTTTGGAAATCTTTCCGGCTTTAATCACATCATGGATTTTATACCGCACATAGTATGGTTTATGGGAAAAACATTTTTCCTGATCTTCGTGCTGATGTGGTTTCGCTGGACGTTCCCTCGCTTGCGCATTGATCAGTTGCTGACGCTGGAATGGAAATATTTGATGCCGATTAGTTTGTTTAATTTATTGCTGGTGGCATTGGTTGTAATTAAAGGATGGCACTTTTAAAAGAAAAAATATCGAATCATAAATATCGAAATGCGAAAAATACCAATGCTTCATTAAATAAAATACTTAAGACAATTTCCAGTTTTGAATTTTCGGATTTCGGAATTTGTAATTCGAAATTTTCATTCACATTATGTTCAGATTCTTAAAAACATATTTCAGGAATATTTATATGGCGATCAAATCCCTGGTCAGTGGGATGCGCCTTACCGGTTATTATTTTACACACCACAAAGAAATTCTCACTCAGGAATATCCTGACAACCGTGAGACGCTTACCTTCGGGGAACGCTTCCGCGGAGAAGTAGTGATGCCGCACGATGAAAACAATGAACATCGCTGTACCGGATGTACTGCATGCGAAATCGCCTGCCCGAACGGCACCATAAAAATCCTTACAAAGATGGAAGTAGGGGAGGATGGGAAAAAGAAAAAAGCGATTGAGAAATTTGTTTATCACCTGGGCATGTGCACATTCTGCAATTTATGTATTGTTGCATGTCCAACTGATGCAATAAAAATGAGTCATGATTTTGAGCACAGCGTATTTGACCGCAAACAACTGACCAAGGTATTGAATAAACCGGATTCTAAAATTGTAAAGGGAGTCGAATGATGGACATGCACACATTTTTCTTTTACTTTTTCTCGGCATTGATGCTGACATTCGGAATACTGACTGTTACAACGAAGCAATTATTCCGTTCCGCCATTTATTTGCTCTTCACACTCATATCGATTGCTGCATTGTATTTCATGCTGAACTATGAATTCATTGCAGCTGTTCAGGTGGTGGTTTATGTCGGAGGTATTGTCGTTTTGATCTTGTTCTCGCTCTTTCTCACACATCAGTCGGGAACATTTTTGGTACGACCTTCTTTGCAGTCTGCTATTACGGCAGCCATTGTTTCCATTGCCGGATTTGGATTTGTATGGTGGTTGCTTTCGGGCGCTGAATTTTCTGCTGCCGGTGTAGCATCAAATGAATACCAGGTTACACAAGTTGGAAAACAGATGCTGAGTTTTGGAAGAAACGGATATGTGCTTCCTTTTGAAGCGGTAAGTATATTGTTGCTTGCGGCGTTGATAGGATGTGTTGCAATAGCTTATAAGCAGCCGCCCCACCTAACCTCCCCGAAGGGGAGGGAAAATAAATCCCAATAAAATGTGAGCATCTGAAACAAATATTGTCTTTGAAAAAAATTAGAGAAAAGTGAAATCCAATTTGAAACGCATAGGCTGTTTAAGCCTCCCCTTCGGGGAGGTTTGGAGGGGCCGTTTTACACCTCCCCTTTTGGGAGGTCGGGAGGGGCCGTTATGATTACACTCAATCATTACTTATTCATCTCCACCGCCCTCTTCTTCATTGGAGTGTACGGCTTCTTCACCCGCAGGAACATGATTTCCATGCTAATTGCTGTTGAACTTATTTTAAATGCTGTCAACATCAACTTCATTGCATTCAATAAATTCCTGTTTCCACATCAAATAGAAGGATTGTTCTTTACACTGTTCATTATTACAATCGCTGCGGCCGAGGCTGCTGTTGCGATTGCCATCATTATCAGTGTTTACCGGAGATTTAATACCATTAATGCAGACAGCGTTGATTCAATGAAATTCTGAAAGCAGACCTATGAATTTTTCGATGACAATATGGATTTTGATTTTGCCACTGGCAACATTCCTCATTACAGGATTGCTGGGTAAAAGCATGCCTAAGCAACTCTCAGGCATTCTCGGAACGCTTTCCATGGGAATTTGTGCTGCACTTGCTTTCAATATTGCCTACAATTATTTTTTCTTAGTCGGAAAAGTTGGAGATACCTTTCAAACCATAACCGTTTTCAAACAAACATGGCTTTCTTTTGCTCCCTTCCCTTCGGGAAGGGCCGGGGATGGGCTTAGCATTGACATGGGAATTATTCTTGACCCAATATCGGTCATGATGCTCGTTGTCGTCACCCTGGTTTCTTTCATGGTTCATTTGTACAGTTACAGTTATATGAAGGATGAGCCACGCTTTCATATCTTCTTCTCTTTTCTTTCCTTGTTTAGTTTCTCCATGCTCGGACTTGTTGTTGCAAGCAATATTTTCCAGATGTACATTTTCTGGGAATTGGTAGGCGTTTCATCTTTCCTCCTTATTGGTTTTTATTACGACAAACCTTCCGCCGTTGCTGCATCTAAAAAGGCTTTTATCGTGACACGTTTTGCCGACCTCGGTTTTCTGATTGGGATCCTATTGCTTTCTTTTTACAGTGAGTCATTGGATTTTGCAACTATCATTGAACGACTTTCAAACCCGGATTCTGCTTTCCTACAAACAGCCACTGCCGCTGGATTTCTCGGTGCCAGCGCAATGACATGGGCATTGTGTTTAATCTTTATAGGTGGCGCGGGCAAATCTGCCATGTTCCCATTACATATCTGGTTGCCTGATGCAATGGAGGGTCCAACACCAGTTTCTGCTTTGATTCACGCAGCTACGATGGTTGTTGCAGGTGTATTTCTGGTTGCAAGGTTATTTCCTCTTTACAATTTAATTCCTGCAGCTCATCATATGGTTATGTACGTGGGCGCATTTTCTGCTTTGTTCGCAGCTGTTATTGCATGTACACAAACCGACATCAAACGAATTCTTGCATTTTCTACAATGTCTCAGATCGGTTACATGATGTTTGCGCTCGGCGTTTCAGGATATGGAGGAGAAGAAGGACTTGGCTATACTGCTTCTATGTTTCACCTCTTTACACATGCTATGTTCAAGGCGCTGCTCTTCCTTGGTGCCGGTGCCGTGATTCATCACGTTCACAGCAATGACCTTTCTGCAATGGGTGGAATGCGAAAACAAATGCCTGTTACAAATATCCTGTTCTTACTTGCATGCCTTGCCATTTCAGGTATTCCGCCACTCTCTGGATTTTTTAGCAAGGAAGAAATTCTTACTGCCGCTTTTAATAGTAACAAATTAATTTATGCTGTTGGCATTCTCACTGCAGCGCTGACAGCATTTTATATGTTCCGGTTATATTACTCGATCTTCTGGAACAAATCACATCAATCTGAGAAGGCTGTTCACCCCTCTCCTTTGCCCGCCCGGATGAATATCCATTCGGACGGGGAGAGGGGCAGGGGTGAGGCCTCTGCAAGCATGTTAATTGCTTTGTGTCTCCTCGGTGTCGGAACAGCAGCTGCAGGATTTATCCCGTTTTCGCATTACATCAGCTCTGATGGAAAATTATTTGATAGTGAATTTCACCTGAACCTTGCTTTGATTGCTATTGGAGCAGGCGTTACAGGAATTCTTATTGCAACACTATTTTATTTAAAACCAAATAACCGTTCTGATAAATTCGCTGCTTCAATGGGTGGATTGCTTCAGGCAGCCCGCAATAAGTTTTATGTAGATGAAGTTTATGAGTTTATTACAAAAAAAATTATTTTCAATCTCATTTCGGCTCCGGCTGCATGGATCGATAAAAATATTGTTGACCGTACCATGATCCTTGCAGGAGAAATTACTGCATTGGTATCTGATGAAGTAAAAACAATGCAATCAGGAAAAGTTTATGATTACGTTATTTACTTTTTCATAGGTGTCCTGGCAATTTCTGTACTCGCAGTATTTTACTAAACTGAACTAATGAACTTAAATATACTCCTGGCAATTCCTTTGATCACACTGGCTGCCCTTTTTGCCGTCAGTGATGCAGGTAAAGTGCGCTGGATTTCTTTTGCAGGAATGAGCGTTCAGCTTGTTGCCTCTGTTGTTTTACTATTCGCTTACCTTGCCGGCCGCCATGCAGGAGTAACAACGCCATTGCTGTTTGAGTCGTCAATGATGTGGTATGCTTCATGGAATATCCAGTACCATATTGGTGTTGACGGAATCGCTGTGGCAATGATCCTTCTTACTTCAGTAGTAATGGTTTCCGGGATATTGATCTCGTGGAATATTCAAAACCAGGTGAAGGAATTCTATATTTTGCTCATTCTTCTTGGGCTTGGAGCCTATGGTTTTTTCATTGCGAATGACCTCTTTACAATGTTCTTGTTTTTTGAATTGGCGGTCATTCCTAAATACTTGCTCATTGCCATCTGGGGCAGCGGCAAGAAGGAATTCAATGCCATGAAGCTTGTGCTTATTCTGATGTTCGGTTCTTCTCTAGTGCTTGCCGGAATAATCGGTACTTATTACCAGGCAGGGCTTGCGGGAAATGCTACGTGGGATTTAATGACCATTGGTTCGTTGAATATTCCATTGCATGCACAGCAGATTTTATTTCCACTACTATTTGTGGGATTTGCTGTACTGAGCGCCATGTTCCCGTTTCATACCTGGGCACCTGATGGTCACAGTTCTGCACCCACAGCCGGATCCATGTTCCTTGCAGGCATATCAATGAAACTTGGCGGATATGGATGCCTGCGTGTTGTGACGTACATGTTTCCTGAAGCTGCGCGGTTTTATTCTCCTTATATCGTTCTGCTCGCAACCATTGGAATATTTTATGGTGCATTTGTGACGCTGCGTCAAAAGGACATCAAGATGATGAATGCATATTCATCCGTAAGCCATTGCGGATTTGTATTGCTCGGAATAGGTATGCTTACACAAACAGCAATGACAGGTGCGGTGATGCAAATGGTTTCTCACGGCGTGATGACTGCACTTTTCTTCGGTGTGATCGGCATGGTATACGAGCGAACACATACACGTATGAGCAATGAACTTGGGGGGCTCCTTAAAGTGATGCCATTCATCGGCACATGCTTTATCCTTGCCGGTCTCACTTCCCTCGGTCTACCGGGGTTGAGTGGTTTTGTTGCTGAGATGACCGTATTTGTTGGCGCCTGGCAGGTGAATGAATTTTTTTACAGAGCAGCAACAGTAATGGCTTGCATGTCAATAGTAGTAACAGCCGTATACATTCTCCGTGCTTCCGGATTTGCCATGATGGGACCTGTAAAAAATCCGGCATACAATGCCTTGCATGATGCAACATGGAATGAGAAACTTGCTGCTGTGATTTTGATTGTACCTATTATTCTGATCGGCTCTGCACCTTTCTGGCTGAGCGACATGGTAAATTCAAGCATGGGAAACTGGATGACTAAAATAATTACCTCAGCACACTAGAAAAGGAAATGAATGTAATTGAACTCATATCTGTATTTGCCCCGGAAGTCTGGCTTTCAGCAATGCTCGTGATATTGCTGTTGGTAAAAATTTTCAGCGAAGGCGTGAATCGCACCAACGTACTTTTCGTGATCAGCTTTTTCTTTATTGCGGCTGCAACAGCTACACTTGTGCTCAAGCCTCAGGGTTCTTTGTTTGGAGGTATGTTTGTTGTCAATTCACTGATCGGGATTGAAAAAGCAATATTGTTGCTGGCAACCTTTTTTATTTCACTGATTGCATTTGAATGGCTCAGAACATTTAGGAACTACATTGAATTTTATTTGCTTTTGATCTGCATTCTCCTCGGAATGTTTATCATGATCTCTGCAGGTCACTTTCTTTCATTCTACCTCGGACTTGAAATGGCTACCATTCCGCTGGCAGCACTTTCTGCTTTCGATGTTGAAAAATCAAGGAGCGGCGAAGCAGGAATGAAACTCATACTCTCATCTGCTTTCTCTTCGGGCATACTGCTTATGGGAATTTCCTTTATGTATGGGACGTGCGGCTCTCTTTATTTTGATGATGTGAGGGCAGCATTTACCGGCAGTACCATTCAACTTGCAGGCTTTGCATTTCTGTTGACTGGTTTTGCATTTAAAATTTCCATTGTTCCGTTTCATTTATGGACAGCCGATGTATATGAAGGATCCCCTGTTGCAGTTACAGCATTTCTTTCTGTCGTTTCAAAGGGTGCTGCCGTTTTTATTTTTCTCAGTGCTTTATACAATGTTTTTGGATCGATATCAGGAACATGGGTTTACCTGCTTGCTATCCTTTCAGTAGCAACCATGGTCCTTGGAAATCTGTTCGCCATCAGACAACAGAATATCAAACGATTTCTTGCCTTCTCAAGTATTACCCAGGCAGGTTACATTCTTATCGGCATTGCGTCAGGGACAATACAGGGAACTGCATCTGTAGTTTATTTCATCCTTGTTTATCTCTTTTCAAACCTGGCAGCCTTCACTGTAGTAGGTGTGATATCTGAGAAGACAGGAAAGGAAGATATCAGTGATTACAATGGATTGTATAAAACAAATCCCCGATTAAGTCTTGTTATGATGCTTGCATTGTTTTCGCTTGCCGGAATCCCACCGACTGCAGGTTTTTTTGGCAAATGGTTTTTACTTGCATCCGGAATAAGTAATGGAATGTTTACACTGATCATCATCGCTTCCCTGAATCTTGTGATTTCTCTTTATTATTATTTAAGGGTTGTGAAAGCCATGTTTGTGGACGTGAATGACACTCCATTGAAATCAATTCACGCCGGTTTTCCTGCAAGGCTCGGACTTGTAATTTGTTCTGCAGCAATAATTCTTACAGGATTTTTCAGCTTTGTTTATCAATATATTTATTCATTCAGTAACGGATTACAATGAACCGCTTAACCAAAGAAGCACATGCATTGGAGGACATCAACGGCGTTCGATGCGCCATCGTGGAAAAGAATGTAACTCCTGAACGAGTGGAATTTTTAAAAAGGATTTTGGAGTACAACCGATATACGGTAATGGTGGCGCCCAGCCCTCCTCCAAAAGTTGTTGTAAAACCAGCGCCGCCTAATGCTGACGGAACACCTGCGCCGCCACCGCCACCTGCGCCTCCTTCACCTGAAACATTTACGATAGGAGTAACTGATTTTCTTTTTCACGTCATGCTTGCTATTTATGAACGCGCATTGAAAACACCGGAAGGGAATCTTGTCACTATTGATTATTGGAATCAGCAGACTGAAAAGGAAGGCGACTATTACTGGAAAAGGGGATTTTTTACAAATTCACTCTGACCTCAGGCAATGGGCAGCGTAATTTCAAACTCTGTAAATTCATTCTCTTTACTCTTTACAGACAATGCACCTTTGTGTGCTTTGAGTATATCATAGCAAATACTTAATCCCAACCCCGTTCCTTCTCCTGTAGGTTTCGTTGTAAAAAAGGGTTCAAATATTTTTTCTTTAATGCTTTCAGGGATACCCTTTCCATTGTCCCTTATTTGAATGATGACATTGCCATTTGCCATACCTGTTGTGAAAACCAGTGCAGGTTTGAATTCGGGCTGATCTTGCCGGCGTTCTTCCATAGCATAAAATGCATTGCTGAGCAGGTTAAGCACTACACGCCCGACATCCTGCGGCATGGCTGATATTTCAGGAAGTGTTTTATCAAACCGTTTTTCAATCAGGCAGTTAAATTCTGAATTCTTCGCGCGAATGCCATGATAGGCGAGTTGCAGATATTCTTCACACAGCGAGTTGATATTCGTAACTTGTTTTTCTGATGAACCTGCCCTGCTGTGAAGCAACATATTCTTGACGATCCTGTCTGCCCTGTTGCCATGGTGTGATATTTTTTCGAGATTTCCTTTTAAATCTTTCAAAATGGATTTCTTCTCTTCATCAGAATGAAGGTCATCCATTTCGCTGATCAAATCGATGTTTAGCTCAGAAAAATTATTGATAAAATTAAGCGGGTTTTGTATTTCATGGGCAATACCTGCAGTCATTTGCCCAAGCGAAGCCATCTTTTCGGCATGTATTAACTGTTCTTGTGCTGCGGTAATCTTATCTTCAGCCAGCTTCAGATCAATAACCATTTTATTAAAGGCATGGGTGAGATCCCCAATTTCATCACGGCCTGAAGTTTTGACGTTTTGAGAACGATCACCTTCGCCGACCCGCAATGCAGCGTCACGCAATGCAAGTACGGGAACGGATATTTTTTTTGCCAGCCAGAAGCCGATAAATATCCCAATGAAAAAAACCAGAATACTCACAATAAGTGAAGTCGTTCGAATCTGCTGCTTGCTTTCCACGATCTCATCTGTCGAGAAGCCAAGCAGGATTTCTCCATTCATAATGCTCGTCTTGAATGGAGCCGATTTTACGAGGATAGAATCGTTTGACTGAATATTCAATGGTATGTTAATACGCTCAGGAAACGTTTTGAAGATGGTGCGTTTAACTGTAAAAGATATACTGTCATTGTTCCAAACAGTATCGGTTTGTAGCATACTTACAAATCGCAGGTGTGGATCGTTCTTCACAAAGTCAAGCGCTGTTTGAACACCTTCAAAATTTTGTTCTGTGAGAGCGATCTTGACTCCAAGCGCAACGGTGCTGGCGAGATTTTCTACCTCTTTATTATAATTCCTCATCAGGTATTTTTCCTGTTGAGCCGGAAAATAAATAAGGATGAAAAATGAAAATAGCAGCACAATGCTGCAGACTGTAAGCCAAATTTTTGATTGAAGTGAAATTCTCACGGGTTTAGCAGTCAGGCAAAATGTTAAAAGGATTTTTTTCCGTCAATGATCAATGGTTTGGTTTTTACCTCCGGTGAATCCTCAATTATTCCAATAGCGCCAGGGGTTTGAGAAACAAAAGCCTCCAGGTCTCCCGGTGAATTAAAAAATGCAGGCGCTTTTGCTTTACCCTGAAACACAAGTGCCAGCCAGTATTTGTTGAGTCCATCCCCCGTATTGCCATAGACTTTTTTGGCTGCCGCTTCTCCGGTTGAAGTACTTGATTTCATCAATGCAATGGTAATAGCAGTGCCATCTTTCCAGCGTTGCTTTTCACCCTTCATAATGGCAGTTAATTCTGCAAATGTCAATTCCTTTTGGGCCCCTTTTGGATTCGATATTACCATGAGGTTATTGCTTTGTCCAACTGAATAAAAGACATTCATTAATAATAAAAGTATTGTAACAATAACAGGTATCGATATTTTTTTCATCTGATTATTCCTTTCTGGTTTAATATCCAATTGCAATTTGTGCTGTTATGATATCTGATTTTCCGGCATCGTTTTCTGTATGCCCATATTCGATCTTGATCACGGTCAGGTAATTGATCTCGTATCTTATTCCACCCACAAATGTTGTTTTTTCGTCTTGATGGAAAAACAATTCACCTTCAGGAACTTTTGAATAATCGGCACGCACATAAGGGATAAAATTTTTGATCCGCACCCCTGCATAAGCGTATCCCGCAAGGGATTGCTTTGTTCCTGTACTGTCAGTCTTATCCATTGCCATGGTGGCCTCGCTCAGGAATTCGATATGCTTTCCGAAGTAGGAAACCGAACCCGTAAAAAGTTGCTGAGAAACATCTTTAACCACATTCATATCTGCATGAGCATCTTTCGCGCCTTTGGCTATTTTATCAGAGTAGAATGAAACGCCCAAGCGCAAATGATCAGCCGGTTTGATGTGTATTGCGGCAGTAACTGATTTTGTTTTGTCGTTATCTGAAGTTTCCCCTGACCCAATACCATTGCCAACCATCAGGTCATAGCCGAACTTCAATTTCCCCAGGTTCTGGCCCTGAAGACTGATCCCTGTCGTATGCAAGGGTATGAAATGATCCCCGAATAGATCCGGACGATAAATGGTAGGGAAAAATACACGGCCATGATGGTAAGTGTCGTTCCAGAAATTGACGGGTGTATGGTGCTTCCCCACTAAAATATTGTGGTTGCCTTTGATGTTATATTTCACCACAATGCGTTCTATACTTATATCAAACAAGGTGGGTGATCCGGAAGAGTATTTGAAAACAGTTTCCCCCAGAAAGCTGAAACGATCTGTCAGTTCAGAAGTGATAAACAGATCCTGCTCACCCAGGGAAAAAGATACTTTCTTGGTAGCATCCTGATATCCTGCCAGCACTTCAGCAAAGCCACGTATCTGTGTGCCCTGCGCCCTGGCTGTTCCCCAGCAACCGGAGATAACCAGTAGCAGAATTAATTTAATTCTATTTTTAACAGGTATGGTTATTATCATATAGAATAATGTTTAGATCTTGAGGGTATTTTAGGTTATCGGTATAGCAAGGATATGGTAAAATCAGTAAATTCACTTTCTTTACTATCTACAAGTATTTTTCCTCCATGGGCCTTCACAATATCATTCGTAATACTGAGGCCAAGTCCTGTGTTTCCAAAACCGGTTGGCTTGGTCGTGAAGAACGGCTCAAAAACTTTCTGGATACTTGCAGGTTGAATACCTGTTCCGTTATCTCTCACAGAAATGGTGATTATATTATTAATGAATGAAGTGTTTAACCATACCTTCGGGGAATATCCTTCAATGGTGCCTAATTGTTTCTTCTCACGAACAGCATAGAATGCATTGTTTAATAAATTGAGCAACACTTTTGAAAAATCCTGCGCAATAATTTCAACCTGTGGTAAGTCTGGTGCAAAATTCTTAATGATGTCGCACTCTATAGCAATGCCATTATCTTTAAAGCTGTGAAAAGAGATCTCGCAGCAATCCTGAAAAAGTTTATTGATATTGACAAGCTGCCTTGTGCGCGAGCCCGGTTGTGAATGCTGTAACATGCTCTTTACAATATCGCCGGCCCGCTTTCCGTGATGTTCAATTTTATGAATATTGTCTGAAAGAAGATCAAGTATTTCTTTTCTGTCTTCGTCATCTTTAGATTCAGCAAGTTCTCTCATCAGGTCCTTTGAGAGGAATGAAAAATTATTTACAAAGTTCAGCGGGTTCTGTATTTCATGCGCAATGCCTGCAGTAAGCTGACCAAGGGATGCAAGTTTTTCCTGTTGAACAAGTTGCTCCTGAGTCCGCTTTAGCTCACTCAATGTTTCAATAAGTTCTCCATTCTTGGTCTGAAGATCTGAAGTGCGTTCCTTGACGAGTTGTTCAAGTTCCGCCTGGCGCTGGCGCAGGTCAGAAATAATCTTCTGATTTTGTCCCCGGAGCCTCTTTAGCATAGCCCTTATGATATCTCTTGTAACATCAGGATATTTACCCTGCAACTGAAAAAAATCTTTTTGTTCAATAGTTCCCGTAACAGTCGGAACCATGGCTGTGACTGAAAGCGACCTCGGCTCATCATCCAGTAGCGAAAACTCTCCGAAGAAATTTCCATCTTTCATGGTGGCTACCACATATTCTTTATCATGTACTTTCACCTGGCCGGTGAAAATGATATACATGCTGTTTCCTTTGTCTCCTTTGTTGATGATGGTTTCTTCAGACTGAAACGTTGAAATGTGAATCTGCTTTGCAATTTCTTCCATTACAGAAGCCGGGACATGAGCAAAAATCTCTACCTGCTTCAATACAAGAAGTGTGTTTTCTAGTGGAAAGTTTCCTGACGACATATGGATGCTAAAATACGAGGTAAATGTATTCGATAAAATTGTATTTTTCTACCGTTAATTTGCTAATAGGTTTCTGAATATTTTATTTAAATTTGTAAGCACAAAGGCAATAAGCAACCAACCCCCTAATGGATGACAAGCTATTTGATAAGCTTTACCCTATGGTAATGAAAATGCTAAGGGATCAACTTCCCCCACATCTCTATTATCATAATCCTGAGCATACGATTGATGTAATTCAATCCGCCGAGCGAATTGCTGTTTCAGAAGGATGTAGCCTGGAAGAAATATTGCTCCTTAAATTGGCTGCACTATTTCATGATACCGGATATGTTACGGATATGCGGGAGCATGAAAAACATGGTTGCGAAATAGCGAGGGAAATGCTTTCTATTAATCACGTTGATACGGATAAGATCAATATCATTTGCGGTATCATAATGGCAACTAAAATTCCGCAATCCCCGAAAACAAAACTCGAAAAGATTATTTGCGATGCTGATCTGGATTATCTTGGGCGGACTGATTATCTCCCTATCTCAGAAAACCTGCACCGTGAGTTTTTGGCCTTTGAGAAAATAAAGAATGATAAAGAGTGGATTGAATTGCAACAAACATTTTTACAGTCTCATAGCTATTTTACCAAAACATCAGTTGCATTGCGACAGACAGGGGTGGAAGAAAATCTCAGAAAGATAGGCGAGAAAGCAGAGAACTGATCTTGCTGATTTTTTAATTATTTAAGGTATACCCTTTTGCAAGCAGAATATCACTGAGCCAGTGAATGGTTGTGATATCGAAGGTTTTCATATTCTTCTCAGTTTGGAGATTCTTGTCTACTACCAGTTGCTCCTTCTCATCAAAAAGTTTTTGAATTTCTGCAACAATTTCATTCCGTTTATTTCTACAAACAATCAAATTGGCGCGAAGGTCACTTTCATTCATGAATTTCAATGAATCAGGCAATGTTGTCCGGTCAACAGATGCAACTGCAAGTGGATTTTTGCTTTCCAGGTCAACAAGGTCCCAATCAGAATTCTTATTGAGGTATAAATCAGAAATCCGGAATTGAAGTCTGTATCTATATCCCTCAGTGTTGGCTTTATAAATACTTTGATCAACGGCACGTTGCATTTTCCAACGCTCATTTCCCATTGGACCATAATAACGATAGGTCTCATTCAGCTTTCGGTTAAGCGAAAAAAGTTTTTCCATGTCAAAACCACCGAGGTTTTCAAAATATTCAAATTTAACCTGCATGCTGGCGTATTTGCCTTTTCCAAGTCTGGCTATGTTTTCCCATCCTGCTTGTTCTCCCATGACCGGATTGTTCAATAAAAAGATACTGTTGACGATGATGCCCTTATCAACGCATGTCTGAAGCGGCTTGCTGTAATGCTCCCCTCCGGTTTCTACAAGCCCGTTGCCCGCGAGGAATACGATCTTGACAGCATCGGGTCTTTCATTCCAGGAAATATGATCTGCGCAAACCCGCAATGCTTGTCCCACAAACTGATCGCCTTTTTCAATTTGCGGGCGAAGTTTCAATAATTCATTTGTCAATCCTTCAATATCATGAGTGAGGTCGCTGAATACTTTTATATAGTAATTTTCTTTTCCGAAACTTGGACGTGCAAACCCAATAAATCCGATCCTGAAGTCCACTTTTGGATTGCAGGTGCTTAATAGATGTACATAATCCCAAATGTGGTCACGCATCCTCACCAAAAGGCCATTTGTACTTCCGCTCAGGTCCAGGCAAAAAACGATATCAACGGGCGGTCCATACCGATCCTGCCCCGGATTGGTCGCGCCTGTCGCAGAGACCAATATCATGAATGCAAACAATACCCTGATTACAATTCTTCGCATTTTAACTTATGTACAAAGATAAAACATCATCTTATCCTTTCTATGTACTTTTACGGACAATGGATGCAGAAGAAGTAAAAAAAGTAAAAGAAAAGTGGAAAAGGCTTACACAAATACTGAAGAGTCAGTTTGAGGAGGAGCCGGATCTCCAGGTGATATTATTCCTTATCGGTGTGCAGGAACTGGGCAGAGGTACTGCTAAATTCAGCAAGGACGATAAGCAAAACCTCATGCACATTGCCACATGCCGGGTGCTGAGTGTCTATGGATACTATGAATTTGAAAAAACAGACGAAGACGGTTGGCAACATTACAAGTTGCTGAAACCAATACCGCCTATGTCTCTTGGAGAACAGGATTTGCTCCTTCGAAAGGCTGTGATCAGGTATTTTGATGAATCCGGACTGATCAGCGATATGAGAGTGGAGAAATAGGAATTGATAATTCAGCCAATTTTACCATTCCTACTATTAAATCCTCCAGGCTGTTCCAACTTCACAACTTCACATCCTCACATTTTCACATTTTCAAATCGGCTATTCCTCCTCCTTCACCTTACTCCTGAAATAAATTTCAATCGGAACACCACTCAGCGGAAAGTTTTCGCGCATCTTGTTTTCTATAAAACGCGTGTAGCTTTCGCTTATGTATTGTGGTAAGTTACAGAAAAAAGCAAACTGGGGAGTATGAGTCGGTAATTGAGTAACGTATTTGATCTTGATGTGTTTCCCTTTCGTCGATGGTGGGGGCGTACCCTCAATAATCGGTAGCAATACTTCATTCAACTTTGAAGTAGGAATTCGATCCCGCCTGTGTTGAAAAACTTCTACAGCGGTTTCCAGTGTTTTCTGGATACGCTGCTTTGTTTTCACACTCGTAAAAATGATGGGAACATCGCTGAATGGAGTTATTTTCTGACGAATAGTTTCGGTGAATTTTTTTGCTGAGTCCTGGTCTTTTTCCATCAGGTCCCACTTGTTTACAATGATCACCACACCTTTGCGGTTTTTTTCAATGAGGTGGAAGATGGCAAGGTCCTGGGCATTGATACCACTCTCTGCATCCAGCATAAATAAACATACATCAGCATCTTCAATAGCACGCAGGGAACGGAGAACAGAATAAAATTCCAGGTCTTCTTTCACACGCGCTTTTCTCCTGATACCTGCAGTATCTACCAGTACAAAATCGAAACCGAACTTATTGTATCGTTTGTTGATGGTATCACGCGTAGTACCCGCAATTGGCGTTACAATGCTGCGCTCTTCGCCCACAAGCATATTCAGCAGTGATGACTTGCCTACATTTGGTTGTCCGATAATGGCAAATTTCGGAAGACCTTCATTTGGATCCGGTGTGTCTTCAGGAAATTCTTTAATAAGTGCATCAAGCAATTCTCCGGTTCCTGTTCCACTTACCGATGAAATGCAATATGGTTCACCAAGCCCGAATTTATAGAATTCAGCTGCAGCAGGAATGCGCTGCGGATTGTCTACTTTATTTGCAACAAGAAAAATTTTCTTCTTTCCCTTGCGCAGCATTTTTACCACTGCATCATCGAGGTCGGTTATGCCCGATTCTACATCGACGACCAGCATGATTACACTTGCTTCCTCAATGGCAATTTCAACTTGTTTGCGGATCTCCCCTTCAAAAATATCCTCACTGCCGCGCACATAACCACCTGTATCAATAACGGAAAAAGTACGTCCTGCCCACTCTGAAAAACCATAATGACGGTCACGGGTCACGCCACTTTGCTCATCAACGATGGCCTGGCGCGATTCAGTAAGACGGTTGAAAAGGGTGCTCTTTCCTACGTTTGGCCGGCCGACTATTGCTACTATATTTGACATTTTAAGTGCTGATTATCAACCGAATACCAAGTTACCCCATCGAATAACGAATAATTCAAACGAATATACGAATTGCGAAAAGTGGAACTGGAATGTGTTCGGGCGAGGGACGAAGGTAGATTAAAAAAACAAATAGTCCTCGCTTTAGGCGCAGCTACGCCAAACAGCGCAGTCTTTACCAGGGAATAACTACCGAACCAGTGTCTACAAGGTCATCTTCAAATTGGCACATCTGCACGTCTTCAAATCAGGATTAAAGCATCTTCAAAATAAATCCCTCCACTTCCGGTGAATCCCACTTCTCTTCAATTCCCGGTATTTCCATCACTTTGTCCATGATTGCATTGTGTTGAATTCCATGGCGTTGTGCTTCTGAGTATGGCACATCAGGAGAAAATGTCACCAGCGTGTATTGTGGAGTCCACTTGTCAGGATGTTTTTGGTTGATCAGCGCTTCGATCTTTTTGCGGAGGAGGAATTTTTTGTCACCCACAAGGTCACGCATTTCGATAAAGTTTTCTACTGCCATATCTGCAATTGCATCACTGTTGGGTTTCCGGCTTTTGCCGAACGCTGAGAATAATTTCTCCCAGTCATTTTCTTTGCTGATCATTTCATCAAATACCCGGCAGTCTTCAAAGCCACAGTTCATGCCTTGTCCGTAAAACGGAACGATGGCATGTGCGGCATCTCCGATCAGCAAAAGTTTGTCTTTGAAATTCCATGGAGAACATTTTACGGTCACAAGTGAGCCGGTCGGGTTATTGAAAAAATCATCTTCCAGTGTTGGCATGAGTGGTAACGCATCCGGAAATATTTTTTCAAAAAATGCTTTCACTTTTTTCTTGTCGCTAAGTGCAGCAAAGGAATGATCACCTTGCCCGGCTGATTCATTCTGACGTGCTTCGAAGGGAAAGAACAATGTGCAGGTAAAACTGCCATCGATGTTTGGTAATGCAATGAGCATGTATCCGCCACGCGGCCAGATGTGCAAAGCATTTTTCTCCAGCAAAAATTCCCCGTTCTTTCCTGCAGGTATTGATAGTTCTTTGTATCCATGCTCAAGGTAATGCTGTGAATATTCAAAACGGTCAGTCTGTAGCTGGAGTTGCAAGCGTGCTGCAGAGAATCCACCATCGGTTCCTATTACATGATCGCTTTCCTGAAAACGTTTTTTCTGTGTTAGCTGGTTTTCAAACTCAGCTTTGCCGGATCTTATGTCAACATTCGAACATCGTTCATTGAAATGAATTTTTACGTTTTCATTTCTTTCGGCAAGTGTCATCAGTTCACAATTCAAACCTCCGCGTGATACACTCCAGATCGCCTGCTTGTCTTTTCCATACGGCTGGTAATTGATTTCACCGGTGATGGTATGAATTATTCTTCCATACATTGGAATTGCAACTTTTCTGATCTCATCACCGATGCCTACTGCTTCAAGTCCCTTCCATCCACGGTCACTCAAGGCAAGATTGATGGATCTTCCTGCAGAAATGTTTTCCGCACGCATGTCGCCCCTGCGCTCGAATACATTGACTTTATGACCACGTTTTGCGAGATAGATCGCAAGCAAACTTCCGACTAACCCGGAACCGATGAGAGTGATGTTTTTTTGTGACATTAATTATTGTCGTTTGAGAAATTTTGAATCCGGGCTAAAGTCTTTTTTTGTTAGCAGAATGTCGTTAAACTTATTAATTCATCAGGATTTTTTCAAGGATCTCTCCAAACCGAAATACATCCTCAAATGAATTATATAAAGGAACCGGAGCCGCGCGGATAACATTCGGCTCGCGCCAGTCGCAAACCACTCCCGCAGCAGTCAGCTTATTGAACAGGTCTTTTCCAAGCCCGTGGGCAATCATACTTAACTGACACCCCCTTCGCGCCGGATCTTGCGGTGTAATGACCTCCAGTTTGTACTTCGTATTTTGAATTTTTGTGTTCAGTTGTCCGATAATAAATTCCAGATAACCGGTAAGCAATTCACTTTTTGCTCTTAGGTTAGCAAGCCCTGCCTCATCAAAAATGTCAAGCGATGATTTTAAAGCAGCCATCGTAAGCACCGGATCATTGCTGAGCGCCCATGCTGAAGCAGCTTTCACCGGCTCAAATTTTCTCGGCATTTTGAATCTTGTATCGGGATCATTTCCCCACCAGCCGGCGAATTGCGGAAGGTTTTTGCCAAAATGTTTTTCATGCACAAAAATTCCTGAAACGCTGCCCGGACCTGCATTCAGGTACTTGTAACTGCAGAAGCAGGCATAATCAACATTCCAGTTGTGAAGGTCCATTTTCACATTTCCTGCCGCATGTGCGAGATTGAATCCACAGGTTGCACCCGCCTTGTGTGCGGCAACAGTAATTTTCTCCAGTTCAAAATATTGTCCGGTATAAAAATTCACCGCTCCAAGCATGACGGTAGACAACGAATCGCCTGCATCTTCAATGGCCTTAATAATATCATCTGTTTGAAGGCAATGTTCACCATTCCGCGGTTTCAGGTAAATGACAGAAGAGTCAGGGTTGAAGCCGTGAACATTTGCCTGTGATTGTACAGCATACAGGTCTGATGGAAAAGCATCATACTCGCAAATTATTTTGTGACGCTTTTCTGTTGGCCGGTAAAAGGAAACAAGGAGAAGGTGCAGGTTTACCGTGAGTGAGTTCATTACTACCACTTCTTCCTTTTTTGCACCCAGCAGCGTAGCAACAGAATCCGATAAAAAGTCTTTGTAATGATACCATGGAATGCCTGCATGAAAATGTCCTTCAACGCCATAAGAAGCCCAGTCCTCCAGCTCTCTCAGGACATAATCCTGCGTTTGCTTCGGCTGCAAACCGAGCGAATTGCCCGTGAAATAGACCACTTCTTTGCCTTCCATTATTGGAAAATAAAAGCGATCACGAAAATGACGCAATGGATCCTTTTCGTCAAGACCTTTTGCAAAAGCAATTGTGTTTTCGAACTTCATTAATTTAATTATTTATCACGCAATCCCGATAGCCCAGCCTGAATGACGCCCGTCCGACCGATTCATCCGGGCGGGCGGTCGGGCAGGTATCGGGACGCAAAGGACGCAAAGATTATAGATTATTAACAACTCTTGAAATCCCATACCTTATTAATTCAACGTTAAAGTTCACGAGCAAACCTAATTTTAATTTTGTCATTCTTAAATATGTTAATAGTATTTTAGGATGAATTGGAGCGATTTCTTGAACTGATTTCAATTCCACGATAACTTTTTCTTCTACAATGACATCTGCACGGAATCCGGTTTCAAGTACAACCTCATCATACGTCACATCAATCGCCTGTTGCCTTCTGAATTTGAGTCCTGCTTTTTTAAGTTCGTAGCATAGAACTTCCTCATATACAGACTCTAATAAACCAGGGCCTAATTTGCGATGAATTTTTAGAAAGAGGTCAACTAGAATTTTTGCGATTTCATTTTCAGTCA
>JAPLDB010000032.1:25820-33827 GCA_026391975.1 Bacteroidota bacterium
AATCGAAAAGCACTCATCATATAGAACAATATAGTTCAATAAGGATTATATATTATGAATCTTCTTTGCGACCTTTGCGTCCCGATAGATACCCGTCCCGTCCCGATGTGTCGGGAGCTATCGGGAACGATATTCAGGCGTGGCTATCGGGATTGCGTGACATACCTTATGAATAAAAATCAATCAGAAAAACTTTATACCAAAGCAACACAATATTTTCCCGGCGGTGTCAATTCTCCCGTTCGTGCATTCCGTTCTGTAGGCGGAACTCCATTGTTTATCGACAAAGGCGAAGGATGTTTTATTTATGATGCTGATGGAAATAAATTCATTGACTTCTGCTGTTCGTGGGGGCCATTGATCCTTGGACATGCAAATCCGGTGGTAGTAGAAAAAATTTATCAGACAGTAAAAAACGGATCCAGTTTTGGCGCCCCTACCAGACTGGAAAATGAACTGGCAGAATTGATCCTCACGAACAATCCATTCATTGAAAAATTGCGTTTTGTGAGCTCCGGAACAGAAGCGGTAATGAGTGCAATACGCCTGGCAAGGGGATATACCGGAAAAGACCTGATCATCAAATTTGACGGATGTTACCACGGCCATGCAGATTCCATGCTGGTAAAAGCGGGCAGTGGGCTGGCGACCTTCGGCATTTCTTCTTCATCGGGTGTTCCTGAAGCTGTCGCTAAGGACACGATTGTTTTGCCACTGAATGATAGATCTGCAATTGAAGAAGCGATTAAAAGGTATAAAGAAAACCTTGCTGCAATCATCATTGAGCCTGTTCCGGCCAACAATGGTTTATTACTTCAGGACAAAGAATACCTGCAGTTCCTCCGTGAGATCACAAAGCAAAACAATGTACTTCTGATCTTCGACGAAGTGATCTCCGGTTTTCGGATTGGTTTCACAGGAGCTGCAGGTTATTACAATATTCATCCTGATATCCTTACCTACGGAAAAATCATTGGTGGCGGAATGCCTGTAGGGGCATATGGTGCAAGCTCAGAGATTATGAAAAGGATCTCACCCGATGGAAGCGTTTACCAGGGCGGCACACTTTCGGGAAATCCTGTTGCCATGGGTGCAGGAATTGCCACATTGAAGGAATGCCTCAAGGAAGATTTTTATTCTTCACTTGAGAAAAAAACAAATCTGTTTGTATCGGCCCTTAATTCGTTTTCTGAAAAGAATAATTTTCCGTTCAAGGTATTTTCAATCGGTTCCATTTTTTGGTTTGCATTTTCCGAAAAAGAAAAAATTCAGACAGCAGATGCCATTGATCCATTGAGCATGCAAAAATTCAATGTGCTTTTCAACGACCTGCTTGAAAAAGGGATCTATTTCGGTCCGTCAGGATATGAAGTTGGCTTTATCTCTTCGGCCCATACGGATGATGTGCTGAATGATGCATACGCAAAAATTTGTGATTCAATAAAATATGTATTTGATCAAATAGCCATAAAATGAAGGGTGTCCGGTGATGTGTCAGCTTTGCAATTCGAAAAAAAATTGCAATTAGATGTTACCCAAACGGATTTCCAAAAATATTCCAAAGTCCCTTTTTCTTTTTCTTCTTTTCGTATTCGTAAAGTTCCTTGGCAACCATTACCCATCCTGTTTCGCCTGCCTTAATCAGCCATGCTGCTGCAGACTTATTTCCTGCAACAGCATCTACGAGTATGCCAAGTGCCACCAATTTATTTTTGATCAGCCAGGCTTTTGCTGTTTCATTTCCGCTCATGGCATCCACGAGGGCTGCAAGGTGAATGAAGCCATTTTCTTTCAGCCACCGGAAGGAAATTTCAATGTCTTCATAGGCATCCCAGAATTCAGAAAGTTCACGAAAGCCATTGTTCTTAAGCCAATCCTGCGCTCCCTCTTCCCCACGGATAGCCGCACAGAGTTTTTGGAGTTCCTTTATTTCATAATCTCTTGCCATGAGTCATATTTATAGACTGAATAAAAGTAGCAAAAGAAATTGCAGGATCATCGTACCGTCTGTCCAGAATTTAAAATACCAGTTCGTTTTTTTATCAGAAGCATAAAGGATGAGGAATGCCGCTGCTACCGCAGAGACCAATAACGGAATCAGGATGGGTTTTCTTGAAACAAAATCAAACAAAAAGTACTTTTCCTGTAATGCGCTAAGGATGCAAAACAAAATCAGCATGATGATGCCCACGGCTTTCATTTTCCTGATCCCGTAGATCATGGGCAGACTGATATTCCCAAATCTTCTTTCACGTTCCATGTCGCGTATTTCAAACGGAATGGTAATGGCATAAATGAACAGGAATCTCCGGAGTAAAATAATGGTCAGCTCAGCCCCGGAAATATTTTCAAGAAATGGAAGTAAAGGGATTACAACAGTAATGAAAGTCCATCCGAATGCAACAGTAAAAACTTTCAGGTAAGTGACTTCCCGCATTCGGATAAATTGGCCCTTCCTCCTGATCATCGGCAGCGAGTAAGAAAGTGTGAGCAATCCGGCAATCAGGAATCCTGTCATCATTTTTATTTCAAGCAATGGAAATGTGATGAGAGAGCCCACCAGACCTGTCAAGATGCATACTTTTAATGTAGTTGAAATTCCTCCGCTGAATAACTCACGTAATGAAGAAGCCGGCTGTAAAAACGATAAACGACCCGATATAACATGCAGGTTATATTCAAAAAAAGTGGCGAAGAAAACGAAAATTATAAACGGAGAAAATTGAAACGGGATGCCAAAAAACCATTGCGTTTCCCATACCATACAAACTGCACAGCAGGCAATAAAAACATTCCTGAAAACAAAAAAGCGGAATATTTTTTTAAAGATGTCTGACAAGACTAATTATTCGGTAGAAATATTGCAAATGCAGCAAACCCGACAACAAAACCTCCGAATCCATAAACCAGTGAATTTCGAATTTTGCGTTCCCGGCATTGTCTTTCATACCCTTCTCTGTAATTCAGGTTGTCCCGCAGACCGGGATCAGATACATTGTGCTTCTGTACATTTGGGGAAAAGCTCCCGACAACGGTCGAGTAAAGTGCAGGAACAACCAGGCCATAAATGGAAAGGAGTCCGGCCCCGGCTCCAACAGCAGCCGAAACAATTTTATTTCCTGTATTGTGATAATAAAGCTTCGCATCCTGTTCGCCTTTAATGAACAGCCTCATTTCTTCGGGCTTGAAGTCATTTGGATCCAGCGGATCAGGTTCAAACACGATCTGTTCAGCACCGGTGGCATATTGAACGGAAAATACCCGGTCAGGATTAATTCTTTTTCGTTTTTCTTTGTTGAGAAGTTGAAATGAAACCTTGTTGTCTTTCAATTCAACATTCTTCACATCAAGAACATCTCCATTGATGAGAATTATTCTATCCTGTGCCGATGCCATTGTTGCAACTAAAAGAAAGAGGGAGAGAAAAATGTGCTTCATATAAAATATTTTTCAGGGCTAAGGTAAGCAGAAACAATCAGGTGGTGAGAAACAATTGGCGAATGGACTGTTTCTTTATTCCAATGACACTAAAATGCACTACCTTTATCGGAATAATTTAACAGCCATGAAAAAAATAGTTTTGATAGCTTTTATTGCCTGTGTTTTATTGGTCAAATCCGGTTCTGCCCAATTACTTTTTGGCCCACAGGCCGGCTTGAGTTATGCCACACTCACTGGCACCGATCTTTCATTAAGCCCCAAACCGGAATGGCATGCAGGGCTTCTTTTTGATATTGGATTAGGAAAGCATTTTTCATTACAGCCATCATTGATGTATTCAAAACGCGGCTATAAGTATGACTACGAAACCTATGTAACCACAATTCCCAATACCGACACCATTACTACATACACCACTGCCAGCGTTGATGCTGCCCTTGGGTACATCGATATTCCTGTTTTACTCAATATTTATTTCGGGGATCATAAAGGTTTTATGCTGAATGCTGGTCCGCAGCTTTCCATTTTGCTGACAAATCAGTCTGTCGCAACCTCAAAAACAACAATAAGTACGACTGGAGGGACGCCACAAACCACAGAACCCGAGAAGGAGACAGCATTCAAATTTAACGCGACTGATATTTCCCTTGTCGCAGGTATCGGATATAAGCTCCCAAAACTTCTGCTCATTTATCTTCGTGCTTCTACCGGTTTCGGGAAAGTGCAGAAGGACAAAACAATCCTTAAAGATGGAAATGAGGGAAAAAATTTCACATTTGAACTGGGGCTGGCTCTCACTTTCGGAGGCAAGTAAGAAAATCTCAAATCATGCGATATTAGAGTAATGAAAAGAATTGTCTTTTTATTTATACTCCTGTTCATCTGCCTCTGGCAATTTTCGTTTATACCTTCTGCCTCAGAAGATGAATTATTTAACAAGCGGGTATTCTCTTATATCAATACCCAGCATGATTCTTTGCAAGAAGAATTGGCATTGCTAAACACCGCATTGAAAACTGATAAGTTTGACGAAGCGAAAAATATTTTTCTTCAATGCAGAACAAGGTATAAGAAAACGGAAGCCTTCGTAGCTTATTTTTTTCCAGGCGATGCTAAGTTTATCAATGGTGGAGTGGAGCAGGAAATTGAGGACGACGATGAGCCGGATTTTATTATTTATCCTCATGGACTGCAGGTTATAGAAAAGGTTTTGTATGGAAGCGACCTGATAGCGCATAAACAACAACTGATCAATGAAACGGATTCTGTTGCCGATCTTTTAAAAAGATGTACGGTTGCCATGCAGACGATGAATATCAGCCAGCGGGTATTTTTTGAAGCGTTGCAGATCCATCTTATCAGGCTATTCATGGTGACCGCTTTAAATATTGAAACACCCGAAAGCAGGAATGCCGCAGTGGAAATGATTTCTGCCTTCAAGTCAATGAAAGAGTTGATCTATCGCGCTTACCCTTATGAGTACACAGGGCGAAGTATGGTGCTCCGCGTATTCGTTGAGACCATGGAATCAACTTCAGCGTACTTGTCCGCCTATCCTTCGGTTGATCAGATCGATTTTATTAAGCTCTATTCAAAATTTTATATCCCCCTGAGCGATCAATTAAGAACGGCGCGCGGTAACCTTGCGGAGGAAAATTATCAAAGCACCACAGCCATTGACCTGAATGCAACTTCAGTTTTTGAAAAATCCGCCTTCAACACATTTTTCTTCAATCCCTCCCAGACAAAAACCGGTTCTCCTGAGCGTGCTGAATTGGGAAAAAAACTTTTTTTTGATCCTGTGCTCTCTGACAATAACCAGCGCAGTTGCGCAAGTTGCCATCATCCCGATAAAGCATTTACAGATGGATTGCCTAAAAGCATTTCTATGGATGGTAAGAATACACTGACCAGAAATGCGCCAACGCTGATCAATGCTGCGATCCAGGGCCGTTTGTTTCATGATGCACGGACTATGAATCTTGAAAACCAGGCCGACGAAGTCCTTAGAAATCCACTGGAGATGCACCACGATCTGTCGTCAAGCTTAAAAAAACTGAAGCGCTCACCTGAATATGTTGCTTACTTCAGAGATGCATTCATGGGCACAGCGGATACCTTCATCAATGCTCATTCAGCGTTGCTTGCAATTGCCGAATATGAACGGACACTCGTTTCTTTTAATTCCAGATTTGACAAAACAATCCGCGGTGAAGAGAATGCGCTATCGCTTGATGAACGCGAAGGATTTCATCTCTTTCTTACAAAGGGGAAATGCGTAACCTGTCACTTTCTCCCGCTCTTCAGCGGAACGACGCCCCCTGATTACAAGGTTAGCGACTGGGAAGTCCTTGGTACTCCAAAGGTCAATGACCGCTCCAAACCCGAACTTGATCCGGATCCGGGAAGAGGTGGCGTACACAAGACATCACTTTACAGACATGCATTCAAAACACCCGGACTTCGCAATGTAGCCCTCACTGCACCGTACATGCATAACGGTGTTTTTAATACGCTGGACGAAGTCATGGATTTTTACAATGCGGGCGGAGGAAAAGGCTGGGGGATAGATGTCCCCAACCAGTCTTTGTCTGCTGATTCACTCCGCCTCACAAAGGAGGAAAGCCGTAAGATCATTTCCTTTTTAAAATCGCTTACGGATACAACCGGGCTTACTTCGGTCCCGGCCTCACTTCCGACTTTTCCACGCGATCCTGAATTCAATGAAAGGAAGGTTGGCGGGGTTTACTAATGTGTTAATAAGGCACACATCTACTGCACCATATTTAGGAACAATTAACCTTTGTATCCTTGCTTTTTCATGATATTCGCCTTACTTTTAACTGGTAGAGTTCTCAGGGAATCAGGAAAATCGACATTAACTATCTCGTAAAATCTAGCCTCTTCAGATCTGATTACTGAGAATTTCATGCTTCAATCAAGTACTTTGGTTTTCCTCCGGTTGTAATTATCGTTGAACAATTATTCTTAAAAGTATACATGTCTAAAACTCCTTCTGATTCCTTATTCAGGTTGATTTGTTCCATGAGCAAATCAGAGAAGCGGCATTTTAAACTTTATGCAGGCCGGCATTCGGTAGAGGAAAACAATTACCTGAAGTTATTTGATGCCATTGAAAAACAGAAAAGTTATGATGAAGGATCTATTTTAAAAAAATTCAGCAAGGAGACCTTTATCAACCGTTTCCCAATCACAAAGAAGCGACTTTATGAAACTGTACTTCGTTCCCTCGATGCTTTTCATTCCCAGAGTTCAATTGATGCGCAGCTGAAACGCGAACTCCATTTTGCCGAAATACTTTACAAGAAATCCCTGTATGGCCAGTGTGCAAAAATTCTTACTTCAGCCCGGCATACGGCAATGAAGCATGAGAAACACTCATCTCTCGCTGAGATTCACCATTGGCAAAAGAAGCTGATCGAAAAGGACAATTACCTGGGTCAGAATGAGGAGTCAATATCGGCCATGCTTCATGAAGATGTTTTGATCGCAGACAGGATGAAGGATTTTAATGAATACTGGAATATCAAGAGCCGCTTGTTTTTATTGCTGAACAGGCAAGGAAAGGTTCGCAATCCAACGGAATTAAATAATTTCAAAAAGATCATTGACAACACCCTATTAAAGAATGAAGGAAAAGCGCAAAGCCATGAAGCAAGGTACCTCTTCAATCATATTTACAGCGCATACCATTTCGGGACAGGGGATTATAAAAGCAGCTACCGTTTTTTGAAGCGGAATGTAGAACTGATTGAAACGCATCCCGCCGCCTTTAAGGAAGAGCCCAATATTTATTTTTCAGTCCTGACCAATTTAATTTACGTCAGCACCAGCTTAAAAAGATACGATGAAGTTTTTGTATTGATGAAAAAACTAAAATCTGTTCCCGAAACGCTGGATACCTCACGCAATGAAGACCTTGAAATAAAACTCTTCTCAAGCGCTTTAAGTATTGAGATCACACTTTACAATACACTCAGTGAATTTGAAAAGGCCATCGGACTGGTTCCTGCTATTGAAAAAGGTCTGGACCGTTTCGGTGATAAAATAAACCGTTTGCGAAAAGCATATTTTTATTTCAATATCGCAGTGGCCTATTTTGGTGCGGAAAAATATTCGCTTGCATTACGCTGGACCAACCGCCTCTTCAGTGAGCCGAATATTGACGAGAACCAGGACATCTATTGCTTTGCTCGCATCCTGAACCTGATCATCCATATTGAATTGGAAAACGATGATGTAGTTCCTTACATACTTACTTCAACATCGCGCTATTTAAAAACCCGCAACCGCGTTTATAAATTCGAGTCTGTATTTCTTGAATTCATTGAGCATCTCATACGGCTCAATAAAAAGGAGGATGGTGATGCGATCTATAAAAAGTTATTGCTCAATCTAAAGAAACTTTCATCTGATCCATATGAAAAAACGGTCTTCGAATATTTTGATTTCATTGCCTGGTGCAAAAGCAAAATTGAACATACTTCATTCCGCGAAATGGTTATAGAAAAAACATCAGTCATCGTGAACAAGTAATTACCCCAT
>JAPLDB010000032.1:33842-44432 GCA_026391975.1 Bacteroidota bacterium
ACGAAAATACGAATTACGAAGGGCAAATAGACCTATTCGCAATTCGTATTTTCGTAAAGGATTCGTTATTCGATGGGGTAATATACAGGGACTAAAAAGAAATTACGGTTCATTTGCCTGTTGTCTACTTCCCACTGCCTTTCAACAACGCGTCCCAGCCCTGCGCAACCATTTTCACGACGTTGCCGGATTTGTCAATGAGGTTAACACCTGCGTTTTTATCAGTGATGTGCCCAATGATGGAAATGTCTAAATGTTCTCTGAGCTTTTCATAGTCTGCCTGTGCTATGGTGAATAGCAATTCATAATCTTCTCCGCCACTCAATGCACAAACGGTTGGATCCAATCCGAATTCACGGGCGCGGTCATACGTCTGCGGGTCAATCGGTATTTTGTCTTCGTAAATATCACAACCACACTCTGATTGTTTGCAGAGATGAAGTATCTCAGAACTCAAGCCGTCGGAAATATCGATCATCGAGGTGGGTTTGACTTTCAACTCAGCCAGTTTTTCAATAATTTCTTTTTGTGCTTCCGGCTTTAACTGACGTTCAAGTATATAATCGTTGCCAGAAAGGTCTGGCTGGATGGTTGGGTTCTCAATGAATATTTTTTTCTCCCTCTCAAGGATCTGCAAACCAAGATAAGCGCCACCGAGGTCTCCACTTACACAAACAAGGTCATTTAATTTTGCGCCACTCCTGTAAACCAGATCTTCTTTCTTCGCACGCCCGATGGCAGTGATGGAAAGAACCAGCCCCGATTTAGACGATGTTGTATCTCCTCCAACGATATCAACACCATACTTTTTACATGCAAGCAGCATTCCCGCATATAGTTCTTCCACTGCTTCAAGAGAAAAACGATTGGAAAGTCCAATTGCAACCAGAACCTGCTTTGGAATTGCATTCATTGCATATATATCAGACAGGTTCACCACAATTGACTTGTATCCAAGATGCACCAATGGATGAAAAGTAAGGTCGAAATGAACTCCCTCATTGAGCATATCTGTGGTTACAACCGTTTGATAATCACCAAAATCAATAACTGCTGCATCATCACCAATGCCTTTTATGCTCTCTTCGTTTTTGAGTTCCACGGACTTGGCAATATGCTCTATTAGTCCGAATTCACCCAGTTCACTCATTTCAGTCCTGTTGTTCTTGTCTTCAAACATGTCTTTTTAATTGGATTGCAAACCTGCATGATTTTTTCCAAAGGAAAAATTATTGGTTTAATAAAAATCGGCAGTTGTTAGTTTCACGCAAAGGCGCAAAGAAAGGCCCAGTTTCGGAAACATCTTCCAATTAATCAAAACTTTGCGGTCTTTGCGCCTTTGCGAGAGATTTCCCTGCAATTGCTCTTCGTGAACAATTATACCCGAGAACTGTTCGGAAGCTGGGTTTTACTGCAATTAATTTGCTGAACACCCTCACAAACTGTATCTTTGCACCATAATTATCAAGGAGTTAGAAAATGATCACTGTAACAGAAAGAGCCAAGTATAAAGCCCTGAACCTCATGCAGGAAGAGCACAAGCCGGCCGATGCATTCATCCGTGTAGGAGTTGAAGGCGGAGGTTGTTCCGGACTTACTTATAAGCTGGAATTCGACAACCAAATGAAGCCTGACGATAAGATTTTCGAAGATAAAGGGATGAAGATTGTATGCGATAAAAAGAGTTTTCTTTACCTCATCGGTACAGAACTGGACTTTACAGATGGTCTAAATGGCAAAGGATTTCAATTCAATAACCCCAATGCATCACGTACATGCGGTTGTGGTGAGAGTTTTTCAGTTTGATTTTTTTTGCCCAAAATTTAACTTTAGAAGTATTCTAAATAAGGATGTCAGAGGATTTAAAAATATTGGATGAAGTCACCGGAGGCGAATACAAATGGGGATTCGTCAGCGATTTTGAAAGCGACAATGCGCCGAAGGGATTGAGCGAAGACATCGTACGGTTTATTTCAAAAAAGAAAAATGAGCCGCAGTGGATGCTTGACTGGAGATTGAAGGCCTATCGCCACTGGCTCACCATGGAAGAACCCACATGGCCCAATGTTCATTATCCGAAAATAGATTTTAATGAGATCATTTATTATTCGGCGCCCAAAGCAAAACCACAACTAAATTCACTTGATGAACTTGATCCGGAGATCAAAGCAACTTTTGATAAACTCGGAATTTCTCTTGAAGAACAAAAGCGCTTATCAGGAGTTGCAGTTGATGCTGTTATCGACAGTGTAAGCGTGAAAACAACTTTCAGGGATGAATTGGGAAAGCTTGGAATTATTTTTTGCTCTTTCAGTGAAGCAGTACACGAACATCCCGAACTCATTAAAAAATATTTAGGTTCTGTTGTGCCCATGACGGACAATTTCTATGCGGCTTTGAATAGCGCAGTATTCAGCGATGGTTCATTCTGCTATATTCCGAAAGGAGTTCGATGCCCGATGGAACTTTCAACTTATTTCAGGATCAATTCAGCCGGCACAGGACAGTTTGAACGTACATTGATCATTGCAGATGAAGGCGCTTACGTAAGTTATCTCGAAGGTTGCACTGCTCCGATGCGCGATGAAAATCAGTTGCATGCTGCTGTGGTGGAGATATATTCACACAAAGATGCACAGGTAAAATATTCAACAGTTCAAAACTGGTATCCGGGAGATAAAAACGGAAAAGGTGGCATCTACAATTTCGTTACAAAACGTGGAATTTGCGCAGGAGAAAATTCCAAGATCAGCTGGACGCAGGTTGAAACCGGCAGTGCCATTACATGGAAGTATCCCAGTGTGATCCTGAAAGGAAATAATTCAACCGGTGAATTTTATTCTGTGGCTGTAACGAATAATATGCAGCAAGCCGATACAGGGACAAAGATGATCCACATCGGAAAGAATACAAAGAGCACAATTGTTTCAAAGGGAATCAGTGGTGGAAAAAGCAACAACAGCTATCGTGGTTTGGTAAAGATTACAAAGAACGCAGAGAACGCACGTAACTATTCGCAATGTGATTCATTACTGCTCGGTGATCAATGCGGAGCACATACGTTTCCATATCTTGAAGTGCACAATAAAAGTGCAAAAGTGGAACACGAAGCAACAACAAGTAAAGTAGGGGAGGATCAGATTTTTTACTGCAATCAGCGAGGTATTTCTTCAGAAGATGCAGTGGGTTTGATCGTGAATGGTTTCTGCAAAGAAGTATTTAATGAATTACCAATGGAGTTTGCAGTGGAGGCACAGAAGTTACTTGCGATCTCACTTGAGGGTTCGGTTGGTTGAATATTAGTTCAAAAGTTCAAGAGTTTATTAGTTCAATAGATAGCAATGTTAGAAATTAGAAATTTAACGGCCTCCGTGGAAGGCAAACAGATCCTAAAAGGATTGAATTTGAAAATTGGAAACGGAGAGGTTCATGCCATCATGGGCCCGAATGGCTCAGGCAAGAGTACGCTTGCTTCTGTGCTTGCAGGAAGAGAAGATTATGAAGTTGGCGGCGAAGTAACTTACAATGGAAAAAACCTCCTTGAGCTTTCTCCTGAAGAGCGTGCACAGGCAGGAATGTTCCTCGCATTCCAGTATCCGGTTGAAATCGCAGGCGTTAGCAATGCTACTTTCCTGAAGCAGGCTGTGAATTCTATCCGCCTCGCAAACGGCAAAGAGAAAATGGATTCCAAAGATTTTTTAAAGCTGATGAAGGAAAAAATGGCACTTGTTGAAATGGACAAGACCATGACACAGCGCAGTGTGAACGAAGGTTTCAGCGGAGGCGAGAAAAAACGGAATGAGATCTTTCAGATGGCCATGCTGGAACCAAAGCTTTGTGTGCTGGATGAAACAGATTCAGGACTTGATATTGATGCGCTCAAAATTGTTTCCAATGGGGTGAATGCATTGCGTAATAATGAGCGTTCATTTATTGTGATCACACATTACCAGCGGCTATTGGATTACATCGTTCCTGATTTTGTACACGTGCTTTACAATGGTAGAATTGTGAAAAGCGGACCAAAAGAACTTGCAATGGAATTGGAAGAAAAGGGTTATGACTGGATAAAAGAAGAAGTAGCTGCATAGTACGTATGGCAACCACGGTAGAAAATTATTTGGAAAAATATAGTGCTAATCAGCAAAGGGAATTTCCTTTGTTGCAGGATAAAGCGCTGGCCCATTTTTCACGCATGGGATTTCCCACTTCAAAAAATGAAGAATGGAAATACACAGGCATTGCGCCCATTATCTCAAAGGATTTTTCTTTTTCAATTCCTGATAATAAGTGTTCAGCTGAGGAAATATTACAGCGGGTTCCATTTGTGCAAGGATCTGTACTGATTGTGCTTGAGAATGGTAAAATAAACCACGAAGCTTCTGACCTGTCGTCAATCCCGGCCGGCCTTGTAATAAAGACGCTCGGCGAAGCAAAAAATATTGTAGATGTAAAGACCCATTACAACCGCTATGCTGATGTCCAGGACGATGCATTCTCTGCATTGAATACTGCCTTTGCCAATGACGGTCTTGTTTTATTGATTGATTCAAAAGCAGTAATTGAAAAACCGGTCTATGTTGTACAGGTTTTATCTTCTGATAACGTCGCCGCAATTGCGCATAACAGGATTTTGGTGGTCGCGGGTAAAAATTCTGAAGCAAAAATTTCTCATTTAGCAGTTTCGAAAAATGAGAATACCGAAACTTTTTCAAATACAATCATTGAGGTGTTTGTTGACGAGAATGCTTCTGTCGAATACGACCTTCTGCAGGATGAAAATGAAAAGTCGTTTCAGATTTGTGGTACGCACGTTTATCAGTCAGCAAATTCCAGATTTTCAATCAATACTGTCGCTTTGGGTGGCAGCATTCTGAAAAACAAACTTCACATCAAACTTGACGGTTTGAATTGTGAAACCCATATGCATGGATTGTACGTTGCGGGCGGGTCACAACTCATCGACAACCACACTGCTGTTTATCATTCCAGGCCACATTGTAACAGTAATGAATTGTATAAGGGAATCATCGGTGGGAAAGCCCATGGCGTTTTCAACGGGAAAATATTTGTTGAGAAGGATGCACAGAAGACAAATGCGTACCAGAGCAACAAAAATATTTTACTCAGCAATGATGCCGTTGTAAACGCAAAGCCCCAGCTTGAAATTTTTGCTGACGATGTAAAATGCACCCATGGCGCCACCACCGGACAGATGGATGACGAATCACTTTTTTACCTGCGTTCAAGGGGAATCAATGAAAACGATGCCAAAGCAATGTTGAATCTCGCATTTGCAAACGACATCCTGAATAATATTACTGTGGAAGATTTGCGCAATTACATTTCAGGCTTGGTTGAAGCTAAACTGAAGGCAGTAGCATATTAGTTTCAGCCATTTTGTAATTGCCGGTCTGTATTTAATCTGCGAATCAGCGGCTCGTTATTGAATGAATCTCTTTTATCTTTGCAGAAAGACTTAGCATGAAATTCATTGCCCAACTCATAGTAAGCGCCCTTGCAGTGATCATTGTATCTATGATCCTTCCGGGTGTTCATGTTGACAATGCATTCACCGCACTGATCGTAGCTGCCGTGCTTGCTTTTCTGAATTCAATCGTAAAACCTGTATTGGTTATTCTAACGATCCCTATTACCGTATTTACGCTGGGAATTTTTCTGCTGGTCATCAATGCAGGGATGATCCTCCTTGCGGCAAAAATTGTTGATGGATTTCATGTAGATGGCTTCTGGGTTGCCTTGCTCTTTAGCTTGCTACTATCATTGGTAAGTTCTGTGTTTAATGCCTTGTCGGGCAAAAACGAGAGAAAAGAAAATTAGGCAATTATTTTTTCACGCAAAGACGCAAAGGCGCAGAGGTTGGCACATCTAAACATCTAAACATCTACACATCTACACATTTGCACATCTTCACATTTCCACATCTACACATCTACACATCTACTCATTTGCACACTGACACATTTGCACATTTATTCTTCTGACCAAGAACCATACGTGTGCCCCACGACCCCACCCGATTATTTGACCTTGATGTCCTTCACATTCAACTGTATCGAGGTCTTCCCATTGAACGTGTTTTCTTCCAGTGTATAACAAATATCAAAAGGGATTTTTCTCCTGATAAATGGATGGTACTGTCCCATCTGGAATGCAATGCCGTCAAATCCATAGCGGGTAGTTTCATCCTGTGCAAGATTCAGTTTCAGATGGTTGTTGCCCACAATGCGTGACATGCCTGTATCACGCACACCTTCGCTTTTAAAAACAGGATTCATATTGCCAGGACCGAATGGTGAAAATTGCCTCAGTACATTGAAAAAGTTCTGGGTAATGTCAGTCAGTTTTATTTCAGCATCAATCTCAACTTCCTGTGTAAGCATCTTTTCCTGGATTGTTGAACTCACCACTTCTTCAAAACGAGTCATGAACTTCTCAATATTCTCAAGCTTCATTGTGAGACCTGCTGCATACATATGTCCACCGAACTGTTCCAGTAAATCGCTGCACGATTCAATGGCATTGTATATATCAAAGTCTTTAACAGAACGTGCCGAGCCTGTCGCCATTCCATTACTTTCTGTCAGGATGATCGTCGGCCGGTAGTATTTTTCTGTAAGCCGTGAAGCCACAATGCCAATCACTCCTTTGTGCCATTCAGGATGAAAAAGTACCGTTGTCTTACGCTTGATAAAATGCGGATCATCACGAACAATGGCAAGTGCATGTTCTGTAATCGTTGAATCCAGCTCCCTGCGTTCATCATTGTGTTTGTTCACAATTACACTGCTGTCATGCGCGCCGGAATGATCATCGGCAATGAGCAGATCTACAGCATGACGTGCATCATAAATCCGCCCTGCTGCATTGATGCGTGGGCCGATTACAAACACAAGACTTGAAACATCCAGGTTGTATCGCTGGGTTAATTCTCCTGTAGCAGGATCAACAAATTCTTTCTTCGGCGTATTATTGGTTCTGAGAATCGCTTCAAAACCATGTCGGGGTTTTTCATTCAGCCGTTTCAGTCCATAATATACGAGTATGCGGTTTTCTCCTGTAATGGGAACGATGTCAGCTGCTGTGCTAACTGCAACAAGGTCAAGGTATTTTTCAAGTTGAGAAAAAGCAATATTGTGCTTCTGTGCATAAGCCTGTACCAGTTTGAAACCAATTCCGCAGCCGCTTAATTCTTTAAATGGATAACTGCAATCAACGCGCTTCGGATCAAGGACAGCGACAGCTTCAGGAAGAAATTCTCCGGGACGGTGGTGATCACAGATTACAAAATCAATGTTGCGTTCGTTGGCATATGCAACTTTGTCAATTGCCTTTATCCCGCAGTCAAGGGCAATGATGAGTGTAATGTCATTGGCCTTTGCATGATCAATGCCGGCAATGGAAACACCATAGCCTTCTTTGTATCTGTCGGGTAAATAAAATTCGACTTTTTCGTAGAGCGTTTTAATGAAAGAATAAACGAGTGCGACTGCAGTAGTCCCGTCTACATCATAGTCGCCATACACCATGATCTTTTCTCCGGCTGCAATAGCCAGGTCAATTCTTGTTATCGCTTTGTCCATGTCCTTCATGAGAAAAGGATCATGCAGGTCATTGATATCAGGACGGAAAAATTTTTTCGCCTCATCAAAAGTCGTAATGCCTTTATTGACGAGCAATCCGGCAAGTGTCGGACTGATATTCAGCGCAAGTGAGAGCTCAGCAATTAAAACAGGGTCACCTGATTCTTTAACTGCCCAGCGTTTTTCAGAAAGTGTAGGTTCTGCAATCATTCGGGTTGCGAAAGGTAGGCAATCCAATTCGATGATTACATCTGATATATCAGGATTTTTTTAGATTGCAATTTTAAGCAATCATTTTTCAATCAACTCCAGTCCCCATGGTCCATTAGTTGATATCTGGATTTCGGTTTCCTCACCTGATGTAAAAGCGTAGTGATGTACTCCGGCGGGGTTGAGGTAAAAACAACCTTCTGTAACCGTTTTCGCGTTCAGTGTATCAAGCACATCGCCAAAACCAATGCTGATGGCTCCTTTCAGCACAGTGGTACGTTCATCCACAGGATGAATGTGAGCAGGTATTTTATAGTAAGGCGGGAATTTCACGCGGATGGTAAAATGTCCTTCTGTTTTTGGATTGCCTTCAACGATTGCAATCTTTGCTCCGGGGAGCATGGGTGATTTAGCATCAGCCCATACCAAATCAGTTTCACAAACCTGTTTTGATTTTTGTATTGAAGTGGAATTTAATTGTGTTTGGGCCGTTGATTTTATGAATGCCAATAAAATGCAAACGGAGAGAAGTGTTTTCATTTATCAGTATTTACTGTTTCGAAAATTCGGAAAGTGATTCAATAGTTTATAATGCTGAAAATGACTTGAATTCTGAAGTCTCGGATTTATTTCATCATTCTTCATTCCCTGTCCGTACCGGCACGGGCGGGCTTGTTCGACATTCGATATTTATTTTACAAATAATGAATTTCCCAGTCTGCCGTATGGGCACGGAACTCTGAATTTCGAAGTGCCGGATTTATTCAACATTCGTAATTGGTATATTCGTAGGATATTATTCGTTCCCGATAACTATCGGGATCGCTGAGGTCTCTTTGATCATTAACCAAACAACAACGCAAACACATCCTCTACTCTTGCCACAGGTACGATCTCGATATTCTTCTTAAGCTTTTCCAATCCTTTCACATTGTACTTCGAAACAAGTATCTGTGAAAACCCCATCTTCTCCGCCTCTGAAATGCGTTGCTCGACTCTTGTCACCGGACGAATTTCTCCATTCAATCCAACTTCCGCAGCAAGACAGATCTTCGGATCAACAGGCAGGTCTTCATTACTTGAAAGCACCGAGCAGATGACTGCAAGATCAATCGCAGGATCTTCCACGCGAATTCCGCCGGCAATATTTAAAAAAACATCTTTTGTTCCGAGATGAAATCCACATCTTTTTTCTAAAACAGCCAGCAGCATGCTCAGTCTTCGCAGATCAAAACCGGTAGATGAACGTTGCGGTGTTCCATATACTGCACTGCTTACGAGCGCCTGTACTTCAATCAGCAACGGTCGTATGCCTTCCATGGTAACTGCAATAGAAGTTCCGCTCAGTTTTTCATCGCGCTGCGAAATCAATACTTCACTCGGATTGCTCACTTCGCGCAAACCATCGCCACTCATTTCATAGATGCCCAGTTCTGCAGTAGAGCCAAACCTGTTCTTGGTGGCACGCAAAATCCTGTACACATGATTTCTGTCGCCTTCAAATTGCAATACGGTGTCCACCATGTGCTCCAGTACTTTCGGTCCTGCAATCGTTCCTTCTTTCGTAATATGTCCGATCAGAAAAACCGGAGTAGAAGATTCTTTTGCAAATCGCAACAACTCAGAGGCACATTCACGGATCTGTGATACGCTGCCGGGTGAGGATTCAATCTTCGAAGTAAAAACTGTTTGGATGGAATCGATGATGAGCAGGTTGGGGTTTGTTTCTGCTGTCTGTTTGAAAATATTTTCGAGTGAAGTCTCTGTTAGTATCAGCAGTTCTTTATTCTTGCTGCCAATGCGGTTGGCCCGCAGCTTTATTTGCTGTTCGCTCTCTTCGCCTGATACATACAATACTTTCAGGTTGTTGAGTTGTAGAGCAAGTTGCAGCAGCAGAGTTGATTTGCCTATTCCCGGTTCGCCGCCGAATAAAATAATAGATCCGGGAACAAGTCCACCGCCAAGCACACGCTGCAATTCATTGTCCGGAATTCTTATCCTGTGCTCATCTGCAATTGAAATATCATTGAGCAGTTGAGCACGTGGTGCTTTTTGTTTTGCCGAAGATGGAGTTTTCCATGCAGCAACTTCAGTTTTAGGCTGAACAATTTCTTCTACGTAAGTATTCCACTCCCCGCAGGAAGCGCACTTTCCGATCCACTTGGGTGATTGGGCGCCACAATTCTGGCAAAAAAATACGGTGCGGGTCTTGGCCAATGTTGGTGTTTGAAATTTGAAGGGCTGCAATATCGGAATACATCAGAAAAAATATCCCGCTTGTAAAAATAAAAGAAAAAAATTATGAAATAACAGGAAGGGTGTTAATCTATGCGGGTAAACTCACGCTCATTGATACCGCCTGCATTGGGATCTTCAGAAGCAATGACGAGTCCTTTGCTGTCAAGAGAAACAACGGTCCATTCTGAATTAAAATAATATGAACCCTGATTATCCGGAAAATCGCTGACATTGATAAAAACTTTTGTCATGGTGGTTTTTACCGAGTACTTTCCTCTTACAACATATAATGGACTATAATTATTGTCCATTAAGGAGTCATTCGTAAAAGTAATTATCAAAGAATCTTCCTGGAACTTCCAAATCTCATATTTGGTAGCATAATATTTCCTCGACATCACAACCTGCTTCCAGGAATATGCGAGATCTTTTTTGACCTGACTTTCAGATTTAAAGTATTCTTGCTTTTCGCAACTTACTAGTGCAACAGCAATTAAAAGGAGAATCAGAAGTTTTGTAAAGTACTTCATGCAGGTGA
>JAPLDB010000057.1 GCA_026391975.1 Bacteroidota bacterium
AGGCCTGTTGTATCTTCCGTGTAGACATATAGTTTGTATGTACCCTTTTGAAGGTAATTGAATTCATAAGAGCCGTCATAGGAAGTCTTATAGTCGTTGTCGTAGGTGGTGTTGTCGTCGCCGTAAAGAATATAGACATCCTGATTCCGTGCAGGATAGCTATTCACCAATAGGCTGAAAGAATTGTCCCATTTTTCCAAAATTACCTTTCCGGAAATTGTTGACGTGCCACCTTCGCCTTCATCTTTTTTGCAAGAAGAACCAAAGAGCATTAGAATACCAAGGACAGAGGTTAAGAAATTTGTCTTCATATGAGAAGAATTTTAATCTGAATGCAAAGATGAAACAATTATGCTAACTCCTGACTGAAGCAATGATGAATGGGAATTAGAATGATAAGATAATACGTTAATTCAACTAAAAAGTTGTGATTACGGATGAAAAATCCTTTTGAAGAGATTAAGCCTTTTATCGTACTTTTAGCAGTTGAATTAAAGCCGATGAAACAAACTGAATGGGTATCAAAATTTACTGAATTTGCCTCTATTGATGAATTGCCTGATGAGGACAAAAAACTAATTGAACATGCCCGCAAAAGTGTGATGAGTGCTTATGCTCCATATTCCCGTTTCAGTGTTGGCGCTGCCGTTCTTTTGGAAAACGGAGTTGTTATGCTGGGTAATAACCAGGAAAATGCAAGTTATCCGATCGGGTTATGCGCCGAAAGGGTTGCCGTTTTTGCTGCTGCGGCAAATTATCCGGGAGTGAAAATCAAGGCGATAGCCATTACAGCATTGTCTAAACAGTTTCTGATCGATAAACCGATTACTCCTTGTGGAGCCTGTCGTCAAGCCATTGCAGAATATGAGCACCGGTACAGTCATCCGATTCGCTTAATCATGGTTGGGGAAACAGGGAAAGTTCTGGTGGCTGACAGTATCAGACATTTTCTGCCCTATGCTTTTGATGGTGAAGATTTGAAGGCAAAACCAATTTGAAAATAATATGATTTGAGGATGGAACAGCCGAAGCCAATTAGCCTTCGATAGGTATGACAACCGGACAAATATTTCTTGAGGAATCTATCAAAAGTTTTCGTGGATTAAAGTCTAATGCTGAGAAAGCCATCGAACAACTCAGTGATGCTGATTTACATTGGGCATATAATTCAGAGTCCAACAGCATTGTGATAATCATGAAGCATCTTGCGGGCAATATGGTTTCACGATGGACAGATTTTTTGACAACTGACGGAGAAAAAAATGACCGTAACAGGGACGGAGAGTTTGAAGATGATTTTAAGAGTCGCGAACAGCTAATGCAATACTGGAACCATGGATGGAAAATTTTTCTTGAGACTCTGAATGGACTGAATGAAGACGATTTGTTAAAAACAGTTTACATCAGAAAGGAACCACATACAGTGCTTAGGGCCATCCAGCGGCAACTTTCGCATTATGCTTATCACTGCGGGCAATTGGTTCATATTGCCAAGCAGATCAAAGGAATAGAATTCAAGACCCTTTCGATTGCAAGGGGGGAATCTTCAAAATTTGAACCCACTCATCCAAAGGCAGGTTCTAATCACTGAGGGCTTTTACGACTTTACTGCTTCAACCTAAACAGATATATTTGCCCACTCAAGCAATACTTATGGCGAAACTCAAATATTCAAAAGAAATTTATCTGAAATGGTATGAGGATATGCTCCTTATGCGCCGGTTTGAAGAAAAGGCGGGGCAACTGTATGGTCAGCAGAAGATCAAAGGATTCTGTCACCTCTATATTGGGCAGGAAGCACTTGTAGCAGGGGCGATGAGCGTGCTGAAAACTGAGGACAACATGATCACAGCTTACCGCGACCATGCACATGCACTGGGGAAAGGAGTTCCTGCAAGGGCTGTAATGGCAGAACTTTTTGCAAAAGCAACCGGATGCAGTAAAGGCAAAGGAGGAAGCATGCACATGTTTGATTCGAGCAAACGTTTTTTTGGCGGACATGGCATCGTAGGCGGACAAATACCGCTGGGTGCCGGAATCGGTTTTGCTGAAAAATACCTTGGAACAAAAAATGTGACCTTATGCTACATGGGTGATGGCGCTGTTCGTCAGGGTGCATTTCATGAAGCATTGAATATGGCCATGACATGGAAAATTCCTGTTATTTTTATCATTGAAAATAACAACTATGCAATGGGAACCTCTGTGGAACGCACGAGCAATGTAACCGATCTGTATAAGCTTGGCCTCAGCTATGACATACCATCAGAACCGGTAGACGGAATGAGTGTTGAAGATGTCCACGTTGCGATGGAAAAAGCAGTTTCGCATGCGCGAGCAGGCAACGGCCCTTACCTGCTGGAGATGAACACCTACCGTTATAAAGGCCATTCTATGAGTGACCCGGCAAAATACCGTACCAAGGAAGAAGTTGAAGAGTATAAAGCAAAGGATCCTGTTGATATGGTTTTGAAGACAATCCTGGAAAACAAACTTGCAACGCAGACTGATATTGACACAATTATTAAGCGGGTGAATGATATAGTTGAAGACTCAGTAAAGTTTGCGGAAGAATCGCCTTATCCTGATCCATCAGAACTTTATAAAGATGTGTATGTACAGAGTGATTATCCGTATATTATTGAGTGATGTAGGATGTTATTAGGATGTGAGTCCCGATAGCTATCGGGATGAGATTAAACATTGTTGATGTAAAAAAAAAATTGAACTTATGGCTGAGATAGTAAGAATGCCCAAGATGAGCGACACGATGACAGAAGGTGTCATTGCAAAGTGGCATAAAAAGGTTGGCGATAAAATAAAAACCGGTGAGCTCGTTGCTGAAATTGAAACCGACAAAGCCACAATGGAATTTGAATCGTATCAGGAAGGCGTACTGCTGTACCGTGGTATCGAAGAAGGTAAGTCGGCTCCGGTAGATGGAATACTTGCAATACTTGGAAAAGAAGGAGAGGATTACAAAGCCCTTCTTGAAACTGAACTTGCGAAAGCTCCTGTTAAAAAAGAAGAGCCCAAAAAAGAAGTAAAAGCTCCGCAGCCAACACAGATGAAGGTTGTTGACATGCCTAAACCGGCTGTGAAAGCAGCACCTGTTACGCAACCATCAATAAAATCAGTTACTACATCCGATTCAAGGCTAAAAGCATCCCCGCTTGCAAAAAGGTTGTCTTCTGAAAAAGGAATTGATCTTAATGCAGTGCAGGGCAGTGGAGAACATGGCCGTATTGTGAAACGGGATATTGACTGGTTTAAACCGGGCAATGTTGTAGCATCATCTGCGAAAGAAAAGAAGGCAGAGCAAATTATGTTGCCTGATTCATTTATAACGGAAGAGTCGTATGATGAAGTGGCTGTATCTCAGATGCGCAAGACGATTGCACGGAGACTTGCAGAAAGCAAATTCTCTGCTCCGCATTTTTATCTCACAATAGAGATTGACATGGAAAATGCAATCAGTACCCGCAACAGTATCAACGCTACTACAGAAACAAAGATCTCTTATAATGACCTGGTGATCAAAGCTGCGGCATTTGCGTTGCGTGTGCACCCAAAAGTAAATTCATCCTGGCTCGGGGATACCATCCGGACCAATCATCACGTAAATATTGGCGTTGCTGTTGCAGTGGAAGAAGGCTTGCTTGTTCCTGTTGTTCGCTTTGCCGACAGCAAGACACTTTCAGAAATTAATTCAGAGGTGAAAACCTTTGCTCAAAAAGCAAAAGACAAAAAATTGCAGCCCGCCGACTGGGAAGGAAATACATTTACGATTTCAAACCTGGGCATGTACGGCATTGAAGAATTCACTGCCATCATCAACCCTCCCGATGCATGTATACTGGCAATCGGAGGTATCATCCAGAAGCCCGTTATAAAAGAAGGAGCTGTTGTTCCGGGAAATACAATGAAGGTCACCCTTAGTTGCGATCACCGTGTAGTTGATGGTGTTGCGGGATCTGAATTTTTAAAAACCTTCAAAGGGCTTATGGAAAATCCTGTGGTGATGCTGGGGATGGGGAATATTTGAAGAGAAGTTAAAAATTAAAAGTCAAAAGTCAAAAGTAAGCAGCCATTTGCATTCAGTATGTTAGTTTAGTCTTAAGCAATTTTTTTTGTGCTTGCTTTTTCAGAACTAAAAACATGGTTGAAGTAATTCTCCGGTGATGTTTACGTATTAAAACGCGGGCGCCATATTGCACAAGTGTTTTAGATGTCTCCGCAAATTACCCCGTGAGATGCGCGATCCTTCTCCGCAAAAACAAATTTGATTGCTACTTTTACCAAATACAAAAGATACTAAATGAACACACATACCCATCTCCATAGTGCCGATGGATCAGCGCATCATCCTCATCATCATGAAGAACATTTCACACAAAGTGAATTTGTGAGGGATGTTGTGATTGGCATGGCTGACGGCTTAACAGTTCCGTTTGCACTTGCTGCCGGATTAAGTTCTGCAGCAGTCGGGAACCATATTATTCTGACTGCGGGAATGGCTGAGATCATTGCCGGCTCTATTGCTATGGGACTGGGAGGTTATCTTGCAGGAAAAACCGAAGTGGAACATTATGACAGTGAGTTGAAACGCGAATACCGTGAGATCAAAGAATTTTATGACGTGGAAATTAAAGAATGCAAAGACATTTTTGCGAACTACGGATTGAGTGAAGAGAATCAGCAAAAGCTGGTTATGGAACTTGCAAAAAATGATGATAAATGGGTTGACTTCATGATGAAGTTTGAACTGGGGCTTGACAAACCGGATATCAACCGTGCAAGACAAAGCGCACGCAACATTGGTGTTGCATACATTATTGGGGGAATTGTGCCATTGTCGGCATACTTTTTTACAGAAACACCGGAGTCAGGACTTATTATCTCCAGCATCATTACGATATTCTGCCTGATGATTTTCGGGTATTACAAAAGCAAGGTAACAGATCAGCCACCATTAAAAGGTGCATTCCGAACCATGCTTATAGGAGTACTTGCTGCTGGGGCTGCTTTCTTTGTGGCAAAACTATTCAGCTGAAATGCTTATTCAGTTCCCGGCAATATTATAAAGGCCTAAGCGATCTGTGACCTGATAATATTCAATGCACCACCGGCCTTGAACCATTCAATCTGATTCTCATTGTAGGTGTGGTTTACATATATCTCATCTGTTGTTCCATCGGCATGATGCAAGGCCACGGTCAACTGCTTTCCGGGAGCAAAGGATGTCAGACCAAGAATATCGATTGTATCATCTTCCCTGACTTTATCATAATCCGCTTTGTCTGCAAAAGTGATCCCCAACATACCCTGTTTCTTAAGATTCGTTTCATGGATACGGGCAAAAGATTTTACCAGGATCGCTCTCACTCCAAGGTGACGAGGTTCCATGGCTGCATGCTCTCTTGAAGAACCTTCTCCATAATTTTCATCACCGACAACGATACTGCCGACGCCGGCAGCTTTGTATGCACGCTGTACTTTCGGCACACCATCATAGGTTCCTGTCAATTGATTTTTTACTGAATCTGTTTTGTCATTGAATGCATTCATAGCACCGATGAGCATATTGTTTGAAATATTGTCCAGGTGACCCCGGAATTTCAGCCATGGTCCTGCCATGGAAATATGATCAGTGGTACATTTTCCTTTGGCCTTGATCAATAATTTCAAACCCTTCAAATCAACTCCCTCCCATGCTGAGAATGGATCAAGCAGTTGCAATCGTTCTGATGTCGGGGAAACATTGACCTGAACATTGCTTCCATCTTTGGCCGGTTGCTGGTATCCTGAATCTTCAACTGCAAAACCTTTTACAGGCATTTCAATTCCTTGCGGCTCCTGAAGTCTTATTTTTTCTCCCTTGTCATTTGTAAGAAAATCCGTCATCGGATTGAATGAAAGGTCCCCTGCAATTGCAAGTGCTGTTACGATTTCAGGAGATGCAACAAATGCATGCGTATTCGGATTGCCGTCGTTGCGTTTTGCAAAGTTTCTATTGAAAGAAGTGATGATGGAATTTTTTCTGTTCGGGTCACTGGTATGCCTTGCCCATTGTCCGATACAAGGACCGCAGGCATTGGCAAGTACAACGCCGCCCATCATTTCAAAAGTACTTAGGTAACCATCGCGTTCAACGGTATAGCGCACCTGCTCGGAACCGGGGGTAACAGTAAATTCAGATTTCGCTTTCAATCCCGCATCAACGGCTTGTTTTGCGATAGAAGCAGCGCGGGTGATGTCTTCGTAAGATGAATTAGTGCAAGAGCCGATCAATCCTACTTCAAGTACAGAAGGCCATCCATTTTCTTTTACTGCGGCAGCAAATTTTGAAAGCGGCCATGCAAGATCAGGCGTGAACGGGCCATTGATATGCGGTTCCAGTTCGGAGAGGTTGATCTCGATCACTTCATCAAAATATTTTTCCGGATTGTCATACACTTCTTTGTCACCGCGGAGGTGTTCAGCCACTTTATCTGCTTCAGCAGCAACATCAGGGCGGTCAGTGCCCTTCAGGTAATCAGCCATCTTTTTATCATAGCAGAAGATGGAAGTTGTTGCGCCAATTTCAGCGCCCATGTTGCAGATCGTTCCTTTGCCTGTGCAGGAAAGAGATTCTGCTCCATCACCAAAATATTCGAGTATTTTATCAGTGCCGCCTTTTACGGTAAGAATTCCTGCCACTTTTAAAATAACATCTTTTGCTGATGCCCATCCGCTTAATTTTCCGGTGAGCTTTACGCCAATCAGTTTCGGAAATTTTAATTCCCATGGAAGGCCGGCCATTACATCGCAGGCATCAGCGCCTCCAACACCAATGGCAATCATACCCAAGCCACCTGCATTCACGGTATGAGAATCAGTTCCGATCATCAGTCCACCGGGAAAAGCATATTGTTCCAGAATAACCTGGTGAATAATTCCTGCTCCGGGTTTCCAGAATCCGATACCGTATTTATTGGAAACAGAAGAAAGAAAATCATACACTTCCTTATTCTTATCAAGTGCTGTGTTCAGATCTTCAACCGCTCCGATTTTGGCCTGTATAAGGTGATCGCAATGAACTGTACTTGGAACAGCAACTTTGGAACGACCTGCCTGCATAAACTGCAATAAAGCCATTTGTGCAGTGGCATCCTGCATAGCAACACGATCAGGATTAAAGTCGACATATGATATCCCACGACCAAAAGGTTTCTCAGGGAGTGATTCGGAAAGATGCGAATAGAGGATCTTTTCTGTAAGTGTGAGTGGGCGACCGGTTAGCTTGCGGGCTGAGGTAATACGGGTAGAAAGGTTCTGGTAAACCTCCTTAATCATGTCAATATCGTATGCCATAAATTTGAATTTGCCGCGAATTTACAAAACAAAGCTCACTTTGTTGGCATCATGAAATTGGAAGAAAAACGGGATTTGTAAGGTATTGGCTATTTATAGTAAATTTCATTTCATCCGTGACCTATTTTAGATACTCAAAACAGGAATAGATGTTTGAAAACGAGTCAAATGAGTCAAAATACAGTGAAGAACGCAGGTTTTTTGCTACTTCATTCCTCTTACTTCAAATAGGATTAACAGCTTTCCTCATTTGGTATTTCATTACTCATTCCTGAAATAAATTGTACTATAAAAATCTAT
>JAPLDB010000161.1 GCA_026391975.1 Bacteroidota bacterium
GTTCTGAACCTTGCTATTGGTGTGTGATATTTCATTTGCGACAAGTAGGAAAACCCGATCCATTCCCAATACATCAGCTGTAATATCTGTCCCATCTACTGAATTGATGGTAAAATCATGGATGAGAGGATGATCACCTTCACGTATCATTTTATCAGTTCTGTCAATAAACTTATAGGTGCTGTCGATGATACCAAGCTGATCTGTAGTGAGCTCAATTTTCTTTCCATCCTTTTCATAGATAAAAACCATGGCAACACTGTCTTTTACAGCCCCCGGCGGAAGTTGCATTCCTTCTTTAATGTTTTTTCCGACTGCATAAGGTCTGAAATCAATCATTGGAAGTCCCCAGTAGTAATTGGTAAGGCAAAACATGTAGGAAGCAAATGTTCCGATTCCAACGACAATATTGCCAAACCGGTCCCTGAACAATGAATACATCTTCTTATTCCCAATCAATAAAACGAGAATTAAAAAATCAAGAACGCAATCTTTGTAAAATGATGTGTAAGGCTTAAGCTTGATGAAATCACCGAAACAACCGCAATCAGTCACCTTCATGTCTTTGGCGTTGAATACCCAGGTTGAAGGATTGTACCAGTGACCCATTGTATAACCTGACATGTAAGTATATCCCGTTAAAAAAGTAAAGAACACCGTGAGGGCAAGTATCATCCACAAAGTGAATTTGTTTTTCCAGCCGATGATGAGCGCAAGCCCAAGTGCAAGTTCCAGTACAAGCATGAATACGGCCAGTTGGGTTGAGTAATTACTCATGAAATCCCATAGCACTTTAAAAGCAGGCCAGTCAGTCTGGAATGCACTGAAGTAATCATGCATCTTATAGCTTGTCCCAAGGGGATCTACAGCTTTAATGAAACCTGAAAAAATGAACAGTCCCCCTACAAGAAATTGAATGATTCGAATGATGATTTTCATAGAATAATGGTGGTAAAGGGTGGCAAACTTAAGACTCCTTCTCTGAAAGTTTAATGAGGGCAAAAGTGGCGTAATTGAGCATGTCATAATAGTTTGCCGCAACACCTTCACTGATGAGCGTTTGACCGTTGTGATTTTCAATCTGCTTAATGCGCAGGATCTTCATCAATATCAGGTCGGTCATGGAACTTACGCGCATATCCCTCCACGCTTCTCCATAATCATGGTTTTTATTCTCCATCAAACTTTTGGCTTCAGAAATATGCTTGTCAAAATGCATTTCTACTTCCTTTGCGCTCATTTCCAGACTGCTATCACCGTGTTTCTCCAGCTGGATCAAAGCAATAATGCAGTAATTGATGATTCCACGAAACTCAGAATCGATCCCCTCCTCCACTTTCTGCACCCCTTTTTCTTCAATGCTTCTGATGCGCTGGGCTTTGATAAAGATCTGATCAGTGATGGAACTGACACGCAGGATCCTCCATGCAGTGCCATAGTCTTCCATCTTCTTTAGAAAAATATCTTTGCAAGCTGAAACTGCAAGGTCGTATTGGGATGATGTTGTTATCATATTAAAAAGCGCCCGAAGATACATTTTTCATGAAGAAATATTTAAACATAAGGGGAAAATTACTGGATTACTCCGGACCGCTTGTAATGGGGATATTGAATGTCACCCCTGACTCCTTTTATGACGGAGGAAAAAACAATACCCCTGATGACGTATTGAATCATGCCCGAAAAATGATAAATGAAGGCGCTTCTATCATTGACATTGGTGCGCAATCAACGAGACCCGGGGCAAAAATGCTGTCTTCTTCAGAAGAATGGAGCCGTCTTCAACAACCACTCAGGCTTCTCAGGAAGGAATTCCCTGAAATAGTCTTATCTGTTGATACCTTTTATTCTGAAATTGCAGAAAAAGCAGCTGGAGAAGGAATAGACATCATCAATGATATTTCAGGAGGTAATATGGATAAACAGATGTTCAGCATTGCCGGGAAGCTTAAATTACCCTATGTGCTGATGCATATACAGGGTACACCACAAACAATGCAACAAAGTCCAAGTTATAACGACGTTACCAGCGAAGTAATAGATCACCTTTCAGGGAAAATAATGCAACTGATTGAAGCAGGCGTAAATGATATCATTATTGATCCGGGATTCGGATTTGGAAAAACACCTGAGCACAATTTCGGGTTGCTGTCAAATCTGGGACTCTTCAAAATATTTGAAAGGCCAATACTGGTGGGGTTGTCAAGAAAGTCAATGGTCACGAAAGTAGCGGGCATTACTCCGGAAAATGCATTGAACGGAACCACTGTGTTAAATACCATTGCCTTGCAGAAGGGTGCCAACATCCTGCGGGTTCATGATGTGAAGGAAGCGATGGAAGCAATCAAGTTAACAGCCAAAATTTCGAATTGTTAATGTCGAATTTCGAAATGAAAAATTTTGCCACTAATTACACTAATTAACACGAATCATTAAGGGGTTAAAAGTATTGATTTGTGATAATTCGTGAAATTAGTGGCTTGTCTTTTAACTCAACCTGTTCTCGCATGAGGAGAGACAAGGCATTCCTTCCATTAAATATTTTTAATTATTTCGAAAATAAACAACCTCGCGGCAAGCCGACGAGGTATTGAAAACCTGATCTAGAACACGTACACGCCGCAAGGAATAAAACTTGGGATCCCGAAGCACTTCGTATTCGGGATCATTCCGATGGCTATCGGAACGACTAAATGATTTCGCTTCTCCGCCTGTGGCGGATCGCAAAATCATAGTCTCATTGATTTAACAACTCGATCTTCGATATTCCGGCTTTAGCAAATTTTACCTAATTTCGGATTTCCAATTTCAAAAAATGGATTTATTTCACTTTGGTTTTCTGGCTGTACGTTTAATAGACATTATTGACATACTGCTCGCTACCTATCTTCTTTATAAATTGTATAACCTGCTGCGTGGCGGTGTTGCTATTAATATTTTCATAGGGCTTCTCATTATTTATGCACTTTATTGGATCTGTGTAAAGGTTCTTAATATGCAGCTCATCGGCACGCTCCTCGGACAATTCATTTCTGTTGGATTCATTGCACTTATCATTGTATTCCAGCAGGAAGTCAGACGGTTTCTTGTTGTACTTGGCACCAATAGTTACATCGCGCAAAACCCATTTACGCGGCAGATCCTTCCCTGGAACTGGCAATCACAAAAGCGCGTTGCGCTGGATGTGAATGCCATTGTGAAAGCATGCAGGCAAATGGCCAAGGACAGAACGGGTGCCATCATTGTCCTCGCAAAATCATCCGAGTTGAAATACTTCAGCAGCACCGGAGATACAATGGATGCAGAAATTTCTCAACGCCTGATCGAAAGTATTTTTTTCAAGAACAGCCCGATGCATGATGGCGCCATCATCATTGTGAACAATAAAATTAAAGCTGCGCGTTGTGTTTTGCCTGTGACAGAAAACATAGAATTACCTGCACATTTTGGAATGCGGCACCGTGCTGCAGTGGGCATATCTGAACAAAGTGATGCATTGGCAATAGTTGTAAGTGAAGAAACCGGAGAGATTTCATTCTCTCAGGCAGGACAGATCAAGGTGAATATTTCGCCGGAAGAACTGGAAAGGAAACTGGTAGAGAATTTTTCGGAGTAAGGTTTATTTCCCTTTTGCAGAATCCAGCCTCGCCTCAAAAATCTTAACCAATTCTTCGTCACTCAACCCCATTTCAATCTGGTCAAGCGAAGCCTTCGCCGAAGGCGCAAACTGATGGGTTGGAAATTTTTCAAGAAATTCCCTGTAATAGATCTTTGCTGAATCCTTTTGTTTGATGTCATTGTCATATACAAAAGCGAGGAGAAAATAACTCGTTGCAATTTTTGAATGATTCGGATATTTTGAAATAAGTTCCCTATATAGCCGTGCTGCTTCCCTCGGTCTTCTCATTCCGTTTGCGAGGTCGGCAGCTTTAAATAAAAAACCGGGCGACGCTGTATCCGTGGGATATGCAGAGGCATACTTCTGATAAGCATCAAATTCATCTTTTGCGACAGCAGTATTCAGCATTTTTGTGCTGTCATTAAAAAGTTTTTCCTCGTTGGCTTTTATCTGCTCGGAGAGTTTTTGTTTCTCAGATTTACATGAAAACAAAACGGTAAAAGCAGAAAGTAAAATCAGTTTATTCTTAATTTGCATATTCTTTAGAGATTCAATATTCGAATATTAATTTAAATTTATGGGCATTTATCTTTTCGAAGGAAATTTCATTTTATAGTCTGCTTCCACTATTCCTTTTGATATGTCCAGTAATTTGTTTTTCAAAATGCGCCTCCGCAAAGGTGAAATTTTGTCAACGAAAAGTATTCCTTCAGTATGATCATATTCATGCTGGATGATCCGTGCAGCAAGTCCGTCGAAGGTCTCGGTTTTTAAATTCCATTCTGCGTCGTAATACCTGATCCGAATTGTCTCAAGTCTTGAAATATCTTCCCTCACCTGCGGTATGCTCAGGCATCCTTCGTTAAATTTCCATGCTTCTCCATCTTCTTCAAGGATTTGCGCATTGATAAATACCTGCTTGAAATCCTTCACTTCTTCTTCTTCAAAAGGAGCGCCATCAGTAATAAACAGGCGAAGCGACAATCCTATCTGCGGAGCCGCCAGTCCAACACCATGCGCATTGTACATGGTTTCATACATGTCAGCAATCAATTGCTGTAGGTTTGGGTAATCCTTCGGAATATCTGAAGCTTTTTTCTTCAGTATAGGGTCACCGTATGCGATAATCGGGTAGATCATAGGGAAGTAGGCAGTTGGCAGTTGGCAATATGCAAACAGGCAATAAGCAGTAGGCTATAAATGACTACTGTTTTTTTTCTCATTTTACTTTGTTGACTTTGTTTCATTGGTTGTACTTGCAACTCCAGTTTTTGTTTTTCTTCCAAACCGTTAACTGCAAACTGGCTATTGGTTTTTGCTTTCCATAAAAGACTGCAAAATAATGATCGCACTCGTCATATCCACCAGCTCCTTATTCTGCCTGTCTTTTTTTTTCACGCCACTCATGAGTATAGCCTGTTGCGCCATTTTTGAGGTAAAACGCTCATCGTGCCTCTTTATTGGAATGGCAGGGAAGTGCTTTCCAAGCTGTTTTACAAACTGATTCACATGGACAGCAACTTCTGAATCGGTAGCATTCATCTGTTTTGGTTCACCAACCACAATGCAGTCAACCTGTTCGCTCTGAAAGTACTTTTTTAAATACTCAATGATATCTTTAGCATGAACGGTATCAAGCCCGGTAGATATAATCTGATTCGGATCGGTTACTGCAATACCAACACGTTTTGTTCCGTAATCAATTGCCATTATTCTGCCCATCGGGACAAAGATGGCAAAAGATCGGAAGACTGTAATACTGAAATAATGGAATTTCTAAGGCAATTTCTTTTTCCGATATTTGCACCCTAAAAATGAAATATCATGGCTGAAGACTTTCTTCCTCTACTAGGTACCGATCACGTTGAATTCTGGGTGGGCAATGCCAAGCAGGCATCCTATTATTACCAGCATGCATTTGGATTTGAGCTGGTTGCCTATTCGGGTCCTGAAACCGGGGTGCGCGACCGTGCTTCATACGTGTTGCAGCAGGGAAAAATCCGGTTTGTTTTCACAACGCCAATGGGGCCCAACAATGAAATTGCTGATCATATCTACAAACACAGCGACGGCGTAAAAGTGCTTGCACTATGGGTTGATGATGCAGAAAAGGCTTTTTATGAAACCATGAGCCGCGGAGCGAAAGCCCATACCCAGCCACAAACGCTAACTGACGAATTTGGCGAAGTAAAGATTTCCGCCATACATACCTATGGAGATACCATTCATAAATTTGTTGAACGGAAAAATTACAATGGACCTTTTATGCCGGGGTTTAAGCCAGCCAAATCTTTGTTTGAAACGAAATCGACCGGACTTGAAGTTGTTGACCATTGCGTAGGCAATGTGGAACTCGGAAAAATGAATGAGTGGGTGAAGTTTTATGAGGATGTGATGGGTTTCAAAATGATCATCACGTTTGACGACAAAGATATTTCCACTGAATATTCTGCTTTGATGAGCAAGGTAGTTTCCAATGGAAATGGATTTGTAAAATTCCCGATCAATGAACCGGCTGAAGGAAAAAAGAAATCGCAGATAGATGAATACCTTGAATTTTACCGTGGTGCCGGTGTGCAACACATTGCCATTCTCACCAAAGATATTTTAGCAACAGTTACCGAACTCAATAAAAGAGGGGTTGAATTCCTGAGGGTACCAACTACCTATTACGATGACCTTCTTGCCCGCGTTGGTAAAATTGACGAAGACATAGAAGATCTGAAAAAACTGGGAATCCTGGTTGACCGAGATGATGAAGGTTACCTGCTTCAGCTATTCTCCAAACCGGTAGAAGACCGACCAACGCTGTTTTTCGAGATCATTCAGCGAAAAGGTGCAAAGTCATTCGGAAAGGGCAATTTTAAAGCGCTCTTTGAAGCCATTGAACGCGAACAGGCATTAAGAGGCAATCTGTAAGAAAATTTTCAAAAAGCTTCTTTACCGGGTTATTATTAACATCGCTTATCATTTTTGTTAGCAGAATTTATCTGCCCTTCATCTCATTATTGCTTTTTATAGCCATCGGACTGGCTTCATTTATTTCAAAAGGTTCAGGGGGCTATGACATAAAAATCAGGATTGCAGGATTACGCGATACTGTTTGTTATCTTGGAAATCACTACGGTGAAAAACAATATGTCAGGGATACCGTGAGAGTTGACAATAACGGCTGGGCAGAATTTAAAGGCAAAGAGGAATTACCGGGCGGGATTTACCTGGTAGTCATGCCCAATAAAACTTATTTTGAAATTCTGGTCACCGCTGAAGAGCAAAAATTTACAATCGAAACGGACACACTTGACTTTGTCAATAAATTCGATGTGAAAGGATCACAGGAAAACAAATTGTTCAATGAGCACCAGCGGGTCATCATGGCCAAGACAAAAGACTCACAGGGGCTACGTGTAAGATACGATGCAAACAAAGACAACAAAGATTCCTCGAAGGTGCTTAAAGAAAAAATAAACGCTATTGACAAGGATGTAAAGGATTACAGACTGAAACTGATGGCTGATTACCCAAAGAGTTTCATGACGAAAATTTTCATGGCTATGCGTGATCCTGAAGTTCCTGAAGCTCCAAAAGATGAAAAAGGAGTTGTGCTGGATTCCGCCTTTGGGTATCATTATTACAAAGCACACTATTGGGATTATGTGGACTTCAATGACGATCGTTTGCTGAGAACCCCGATCCTACAGAACAAAATTAAAACATATACTACGCAGCTTACACCACAAATTCCTGACTCAATTATCACCAGCGTTAACCTCATCATAGA
>JAPLDB010000059.1 GCA_026391975.1 Bacteroidota bacterium
TCATGCATAACCCCATCATTACTGCAATGTAAAATTTGCGTTAAATGTGTTTGTGACTCAATTGCCTACCCTGTATCAAGAAGGGAGCGGAATCAAAAAAGAAGTGAATGACTTGTCCAGGCTCTTAAGCATACGCTGACGAGATTTTTCTTTGAAATAATCTGCGTCCCGATAGCTATCGGGACAGCGGCTGGTTTTCCCTCTTAGTTCCCCGCTACTTTCCGCGGGATCATATATTCAAAATCCAACCGCCATCGCATAATCATTATTCGATAGTTTGAATGGATTATCCGGAGGCTGGATCCGCAAAAGCTCATGGAATGTTTCGAGAAACAATTCTTCACTTACGGAATCTGCGATAAATGTTCCTGTGTTTCCCGCAAAAACATTTGAAATGATCGTCACGCCTGTTGAATGAAGTTTGCGGGAGATCTTCACATCCAGAAACAGGATATGACCATTGCTGTTCAATTGCTTTCTGCCACTGATTAATCCGGATATGTCATCAGCCAGATTAACCATAAATCCGATTTTTAAAAGCGCCCGCTCACTTAAACGGAATGCTTCTGCTGCTGTTTGCTGATAAAGATATATTGTCATATTAAAAGTTTTTCCTTCGGTCGTAGCCCGCGTGCCGCTGAAGCTTTAGCGGAGGCGCAAGGCTTGCCGAAGACGATCCAAAAGAAGCATAAGCGTGTTTCGTTTTGATTAAAACAAAATTAAATCAGTGTGAAATATTTAGTCGCCAATTAGTAAACTTGCAGCATCTATGTCAAATAAGAAACTCCGTACAATAAGACGGATTATGTGGATCATTGTTGGCGTGCTTGCATTGGCAGTGGCAGCCGGTGGATATTATATCTACAAGGAGTTGTTTGAGCCGAATGTAACTGCCGGAAGCAAACCCGACATATTGCTTATTCCAACCGGATCAACTTTTTCCGATGTGGTGAATGCACTCAACGCGAAAAACCTGCTTATCAATGATAAGTCTTTTGCCTGGACAGCAAAGCAGATGAAGTATGTCGACAACATTAAACCGGGCCGTTATGCTATTAAGCCGAAGATGAACAACAAGGAACTGGTTGGGTTGCTCAGATCAGGTAAGCAGACACCGGTGAAAGTGGTCTTCAATAACATCAGGACAAAAGACCAGCTTGCCGAACGAATCAGTGCGCAGCTGGAGGCAAAGACACATGCTTTAGCAAACCTGATGGGCGATGCAGATTACCTGAAAGGTTTGGGATTCAAACCTGACAATGCTTTGAGCATGTTTATACCAAACACTTACGAGTTTTACTGGAATACAAGCGCCGACCAGTTTCTTCAACGGATGAAAAAGGAGTATGATAAATTCTGGAATGCAGACAGGATACGCAAGGCAAGATTGATAGGATTCAGGCCCGATGAAGTTTCTATACTTGCATCAATTGTACAGCAGGAAACAAACAGGGACGATGAAAAGAACATCATTGCAGGCGTATATATCAACAGGATAAACAAAGGAATGCGGATGGAAGCTGATCCGACGCTCGTTTATGCTCTTGGTGATTTCACAATCAACAGGGTACTTAATATTTACAAAGCCATAGAGTCGCCTTACAACACATATAAATATGCGGGCCTGCCTCCCGGGCCCATTTGTCTTCCGACAAAAACCAGTATCGATGCAGTGCTGAATTATACCCACCACAATTTCATTTACTTCTGCGCCAAAGAAGATTTCAGCGGACACCACTCTTTTGCAACCACCTATTCACAGCATTGTGTCAATGCAAAACGTTTTCAGAAAGCCCTTGACAAACGAGGGATCAAATCCTAACTTGCGGGTTGAATGAAAAAGCTCCTGCTCTTGCTTTTTTTACTTTCTAAGAATATTCATGCGGAAGAAATTCCTGTGCTGATCTTTGTAAACACATACGATCAGGCAGATTCACTTGGCTTCAATATCGTACAGTCGCTTCCTGAATTTGTGTATGATCAGATCCTTGCAGGAAAAGTAATTCTCTGGGATTCTCCTAAAAAGGAAGACCGCATCGAAGCAAAAACACTGACTCAGATTGAAAAATATGCACAAACATCTTTTAAATCTACCAACCAGCTTTTTATTTATGAAAACTGGATAAAGGAGCGAAGGTCATTGACAATAAAAACCGTTGGATTTTATTTTTCCGGAAAGAAACCAAACGGTGAAGAAGTGGCATATGGATTTGTTGATTACGCTGAGCTCGACAGCGTTTTTCAGTTTACGCTTGTGCCTTCCAATGCCGATGGCAATTGCGGGATGACCTATGATGATGCGCTCAAACAAAAGCTTTACAACTACAATATTGTGCAGTATGACGGCAAGCGTATTGAAAGCGTAAAAGAAGCACTTGCAATTAAGAATGAAATAAAACCTTTACTCCCTAAGAAAAAATGGAGTGATCAGGAAGACTGCAAAATCATCAGGTATGTGATAGAAGACAGTGTTGCATCCAAAAAATCAAGCTTTACTGAAACCCGCAAGTTTCTTGTCTCCCTTGAAAAATACCTGATTGAAACACCTGAATATTTTTTAAACATTGGTGGAGATCAGCTTACAAGTGATCCTGCAAATTACAAGATCCATGTTGACAAGGTGGAGATGGATGAATACTGGATAAAGAGCGGCAGCAACATTAGTTACTCGATTTACAGCATGAAAATTTATGTGAATGGAAGTGCACTCAATGCTTTGCCTGTGGACGAGATCCAGCAAATGGATTTTCTGATAAACTTCAGGTCTGTGAATGATTTTTTAAAGGAAAAAGAATTTTACTTTCGCATCTTCAAGATCAATAGTCAGGATATTCCCCCTGAAAAAGCCGCCGCCTACCTCAGTGGAATTGCTGAGTTAAGATGGAGTCATTTAATTGAATGGGCGAGGTACCAGTGAAGATGAATAGTTTGAAATTGAAAATGTAAAAGGAATTGCGTTAAAAAATTTCCCCGTCGAATAACGAATCATTTTCGAAAATACGAATTGCGAATATTCCAAAGTGTTTCGAAATTCGCTTATTCGCTGGAACCCATTCGATATTCGATGGGGTAATATGTAATTAACATAGAAGAAAAATTTATGAGGATAAAGTTCGGAACCGACGGCTGGCGTGCCATCATCGCCAAAGAATTTACTGTTGAAAATGTAGCCCGCGTAGCGGAAGGTACTGCCAAATGGCTGCTGAAACTTCATCCAGATAGCTATCGGGACTCAAATGAAGAGGTTAACTCTTCATCGCGAGCGCAGCCTCGCGACTTCAAACCTTCCGTTGTAGTCGGTCACGATTGCCGCTTCGGTGGTGAATTATTTGCAGAGACTGTAACCAAGGTACTCGCGCAGAACGGCATCAAAGTTTTTCTCGCAAAGGGATTTGTTTCAACGCCGATGATTTCACTTGCTGCCGTTCAATACAAAACTGACATTGGCGTGATCATTACTGCAAGTCACAACCCACCTGCGTACAACGGTTTTAAACTGAAAGGTTCTTATGGTGGTCCGCTTACGCCTTCAAAAGTTGCTGAGATCGAAAACCTTATTCCTGAAAAATCATCTGCTGAGCTTGAGAATAAATCTGTGAATGATTATGTAAAGGAAGGCCTTGTTGAATACGTGAACCTCGAAGATGATTACATCAGGCATGTAGAGAAGAATTTTGACCTCGAGGCAATTCGAAACTCAGGATTGAACCTGGCATACGACGCCATGTATGGGTCAGGAATGAATGTGATCAAGCGGTTGTTCCCGAAAATCACCATGCTGCACTGTGATTACAATCCCGGTTTCATGGGACAAGCGCCGGAACCAATTGACAAAAACCTGAATGAGTTTCGGGAGTTGATCAAGGCAAGAAAAAATATTGATTGCGGATTGGTTACGGATGGAGATGCCGACCGCATTGGCATGTATGATGGCAATGGGAATTTCGTCGACTCCCATCATATCATTCTTCTGCTCATACATTACCTTGTTAAATACAAAGGCATGACAGGAAAAGTATGTACTGCATTTAGTACGACTCCCAAAGTAAATAAAATGTGTGCGCATTATGGATTGCCTGTTGAAGTAGTGAAGATCGGATTCAAATACATCTGCGAGATCATGATCAATGAAGATGTATTGCTTGGCGGAGAAGAGAGTGGAGGCATTGCCATCAAAGGACACATTCCCGAGCGCGATGGTATTTGGATGGGACTTGTGATCTGGGAGTTTATGGCTAAGAGTGGAAAGAAGCTGCCTGAACTAATCAAAGAAGTATATGATATTGTTGGCGCCTTTTCTTTTGAACGAAATGATCTTCATCTCAAACAGGAAGTCATGGATAAGATCGTTAAGAATACAGCAGCCAATGTTTACAAAGCATTCGGAAAGTATACTGTGAAGCGTATTGAAGACCTTGATGGTTACAAATACTTTTTTGACGACACAAATACTGAATGGCTTCTCATCCGTGCATCGGGTACGGAGCCGGTGTTGCGCACATATGCTGAATCCACATCAAGGGAAAATGCTTTTGCGATTTTGAAGGCTGCAGAGCAAACACTTTTATCATGAGGTTATTTTAATCTAAATAATTCCTCGTCTCGCCTCAGGCGAGGCGGGGTTATTCATTAATGATTTTTGTTCTTTGGTGATTGCACTAATAAACTGTTGAACAGTTTTTTTCTTCTAATTAATTTTCAAATTTCAGGTGTGTAGTTATTATTATAAGGAAATAAGTTTTGCTTTCACAGATGACAATTTTCGTTTTTGGCTAAGATTAATATTGGGAGTGAAAGGCCCATTTCAAGAGTTACTTGGTATGATCGAGCTTAAAGCAGCACGAAAGGCAGTCCCGGAAATTGTGAATAACTCTTTTCAATTTTATTTTGCAGACACCGGAAGGAATATTACATTTGCATCCCTTTTTTAAGGAAGTTCTTTCAAATTAAGTGTTTCTGAGGCTAAATAGGTCAGTATGAATGTGGTGGTAGGGAAAAGGTCGACAGAAAAAATAATTGAAAAATAATTTTAAAAAAGTGTTGCAGGTAACAAAAGAGTTACTACTTTTGCATCCCCAAAAATAAAACGAATGCCGGTGCGAACCGGAATCGCAATAAAATTGGAAAGTTCTTTGAAGAGTTAGAATAGGAAATAACAAGCCCTAAATCTCTGTCAATTTCATTGATAAATTTAGAGTAACTTAATCTTACAGAGCTAGGACCGATTTTCTGACACTCCCTCTCACGGGAATCAGGAATGAAAGTCAAAAATCAACTTTACTATGGAGAGTTTGATCCTGGCTCAGGATTAACGCTAGCGGCAGGCCTAATACATGCAAGTCGAACGGCAGCGGGTGTAGCAATACATGCCGGCGAGTGGCGCACGGGTGCGTAACACGTATGCAATCTACCTTTAACTGGGGAATAACCCCTCGAAAGAGGGGCTAATACCGCATAATACTTCGAAGGGACATCCCATTGAAGTCAAACTTACGGGGGTTAAAGATGAGCATGCGTCCGATTAGCTAGTTGGCGGGGTAACGGCCCACCAAGGCGACGATCGGTAGGGGATCTGAGAGGATGATCCCCCACACTGGTACTGAGACACGGACCAGACTCCTACGGGAGGCAGCAGTAAGGAATATTGGACAATGGGCGCAAGCCTGATCCAGCCATGCCGCGTGCAGGATGAAAGTGCTATGCACTGTAAACTGCTTTTGTTTGGGAAAAAACCCCTGGTTTCTACCGGGGCTGATTGTACCAAAAGAATAAGGGACGGCTAACTTCGTGCCAGCAGCCGCGGTAATACGAAGGTCCCAAGCGTTATCCGGATTTATTGGGTTTAAAGGGTGCGTAGGCGGACTATTAAGTCAGTGGTGAAAGCCCCAAGCTTAACTTGGGAACTGCCATTGATACTGATGGTCTTGAGTACATTTGAGGTGGGCGGAATGTGTCATGTAGCGGTGAAATGCTTAGATATGACACAGAACACCGATTGCGAAGGCAGCTCACTAAACTGTAACTGACGCTGAGGCACGAAAGCGTGGGGAGCAAACAGGATTAGATACCCTGGTAGTCCACGCCCTAAACGATGATCACTCGATGTGTGCGATATACTGTACGCGTCTGAGCGAAAGCATTAAGTGATCCACCTGGGGAGTACGACCGCAAGGTTGAAACTCAAAGGAATTGACGGGGGCCCGCACAAGCGGAGGAGCATGTGGTTTAATTCGATGATACGCGAGGAACCTTACCAGGGCTTGAAAGTTAAGGAATGATGTAGAAATATGTCAGTCAGCAATGACCTGAAACTAGGTGCTGCATGGCTGTCGTCAGCTCGTGCCGTGAGGTGTTGGGTTAAGTCCCGCAACGAGCGCAACCCCTATCATTAGTTGCCAACAGGTAATGCTGGGGACTCTAATGAGACTGCCCGCGTAAGCGGTGAGGAAGGTGGGGATGACGTCAAGTCATCACGGCCCTTACGTCCTGGGCTACACACGTGCTACAATGGCCGGTACAGAAGGATGCCACTTGGCAACAAGGCGCAAATCCCGAAAGCCGGTCTCAGTTCGGATTGGAGTCTGCAACTCGACTCCATGAAGCTGGATTCGCTAGTAATCGCATATCAGCCATGATGCGGTGAATACGTTCCCGGGCCTTGTACACACCGCCCGTCAAGCGATGGAAGTTGGGAGTACCTGAAGTCGATCACCGCAAGGAGTCGCCTAGGGTAAAACCGATAACTGGCGCTAAGTCGTAACAAGGTAGCCGTACCGGAAGGTGCGGCTGGAACACCTCCTTTCTGGAGAGGTTATGTTACGTCTCTTTGGCTCCGGTCAAAGAGTCGCTTGTTATTTCCTATTACTATTCTTCTTTATTAAAATCCCAAACGAGCCATCAGTGATGGTTCTACCTGGCAGACGGGAAACTAGTGGTCGGTCAAGGCATACGCAAATGCCAACTGCTTACTGCCTCGCCTTCGCGAAGCTTCTGCAGAGCAAGGACAACTGCCTACTTCAGCATAGTCCCGTAGCTCAGCCTGGTTAGAGCACTACACTGATAATGTAGGGGTCAGCAGTTCAAATCTGCTCGGGACTACAGAGTCAATCCAAGCTTAGGCAAAGATTGATAAACTAAAAACTCGGTTTGGGGGTATAGCTCAGCTGGCTAGAGCGCCTGCCTTGCACGCAGGAAGTCATCGGTTCGAATCCGTTTACCTCCACAGTGATCTCCGAAGCCTTGGCGAAGGAGATCTGAAAAAAGCTTCGAAGAAGCACAAAGACTTTTACAACGGTAAAGGTCAGATTTGAAATAAGAATTAATGCTAATGTAGCATCCTGATCATTTCGGTCAGGCGGGATCATTCCCCGATTAATTCGCCAATCAATTTAGGTTGGAAGCAATGATAATTTTCGAATTATCAAATCTTCAAATCAGCTAATTGACTAAGTTCTTTGACATATTGAAAGAAAACACAAGTAAGATAACAAATAATTGAATTAAGTAGATATATAAAAAGTTACTAAGAGCACATGGTGAATGCCTTGGCTCTCATAGGCGATGAAGGACGTGATAAGCTGCGAAAAGCTTCGGGGAGGTGCAAACAACCCTTGATCCGAAGATATCCGAATGGGGCAACCCTCTTCCGTGAAGCGGAAGAATCCATAGCGAAGCCAACCCGGGGAACTGAAACATCTAAGTACCCGGAGGAAAAGAAAACAAAAGTGATTCCCCAAGTAGTGGCGAGCGAACGGGGAATAGCCCAAACCAAAATGGTCAAGGCCATTTTGGGGTTGTAGGACTGCGACATGAGTGTATGCGTTAAGCTGAATCAACTGGAAAGTTGAACCATAGGGGGTGATAGTCCCGTAAGCATAAGCAATTACAGTCTAGCAGTATCCTGAGTAGCGCGGGGTCGGAGACGACCTGCGTGAATCTGCCGGCACCATCCGGTAAGGCTAAATACTAATGAGAGACCGATAGCGTACAAGTACTGTGAAGGAAAGGTGAAAAGAACCGCGAATAGCGGAGTGAAATAGAACCTGAAACCGTGTGCTTACAAGCGGTTGGAGTCCTTCGGGATGACAGCGTGCCTTTTGCATAATGAGCCTACGAGTTACTCCTTACTGGCAAGGTTAAGCCCCCAAGGGGCGCAGCCGAAGCGAAAGCAAGTCTGAATAGGGCGTATAGTCAGTAGGGGTAGACGCGAAACCTTGTGATCTACACATGGCCAGGTTGAAGGATCGGTAACACGATCTGGAGGACCGAACTGGTAAGCGTTGAAAAGCTTTCGGATGAGCTGTGTGTAGGGGTGAAAGGCTAATCAAACTGGGAAATAGCTCGTACTCCCCGAAATGTCTTTAGGGACAGCGTTGAGTCAATTGTTATAGGGGTGCTAACGTCACAGGCCGAGAGGGAAAGAACCCAGATCATCAGCTAAGGTCCCCAAATCTATACTAAGTTGGTTAAACGTGGTCCGATTGCATTGACAGCTAGGATGTTGGCTTGGAAGCAGCCATTCATTTAAAGAGTGCGTAACAGCTCACTAGTCGAGCGATCGGGCGTGGATAATAAACGGGCATAAGTATAGTACCGAAGCTATGACATCGAAAGATGGGTAGGGGAGCATTCCAGCAGCACTGAAGGTCGGGCGTAAGCCTTGCTGGAGCAGCTGGAAAAGCCAATGTAGGCATAAGTAACGATAAGGCGGGTGAGAAACCCGCCCACCGAAAGACTAAGGTTTCCTGATCAACGTTAATCGGATCAGGGTTAGTCGGGACCTAAGCCTAATCCAAACGGAAATGGCGATGGACAACTGGTTAATATTCCAGTACCTGTGTATTTAGTGATGGGAGGACGAAGGAGTGAAAGGTCTGCGCACTTACGGAATAGTGCGTTAAAGCCCGTAGATATAGATGCTGTCGGAAAACCCGCAGTGTCTGTCGAAGGTGACAGTACCGAAAGTCTTCGGACAATCGGATAATGACCCTAATCATACTTCCAAGAAAATTCCCTAAACTTATAAATATACAGCCCGTACCGCAAACCGACACAGGTAGTCGAGAAGAATATTCTAAGGTGCTCGAGTGATCCATGGCTAAGGAACTCGGCAAATTAACCCTGTAACTTCGGGAAAAAGGGTGCTCTCTTCGGAGAGTCGCAGAGAAATGGCCCAGGCGACTGTTTAACAAAAACACATGGCTATGCTAAATCGAAAGATGACGTATATGGCCTGACACCTGCCCGGTGCTGGAAGGTTAAAAGGAGATGTCAGCAGCAATGCAAAGCATTGAATTGAAGCCCCAGTAAACGGCGGCCGTAACTATAACGGTCCTAAGGTAGCGAAATTCCTTGTCGGGTAAGTTCCGACCTGCACGAATGGTGTAACGATCTGGACACTGTCTCAGCCATGAGCTCGGTGAAATTGTAGAAGACCCCGTGCACCTTCACTACAACTTTGCATTGACTTTGGATGAATGATGTGTAGGATAGGTGGGAGACTTTGAAGCGGTGGCGCTAGCTATCGTGGAGTCAACCTTGAAATACCACCCTTCATTCATTCGGAGTCTAATTCCACACCGTGGAAAACAGTGCATGGTGGGTAGTTTGACTGGGGTGGTCGCCTCCAAAAGAGTAACGGAGGCTTTCAAAGGTACCCTCAGCACGCTTGGTAACCGTGCGTGGAGTGCAATAGCATAAGGGTGCTTAACTGTGAGACAAACAAGTCGAGCAGAGTCGAAAGACGGATATAGTGATCCGGTGGTTCCGCATGGAAGGGCCATCGCTCAAAGGATAAAAGGTACGCCGGGGATAACAGGCTGATCTCCCCCAAGAGCTCACATCGGCGGGGAGGTTTGGCACCTCGATGTCGGCTCGTCACATCCTGGGGCTGGAGAAGGTCCCAAGGGTTGAGCTGTTCGCTCATTAAAGTGGCACGCGAGCTGGGTTCAGAACGTCGTGAGA